>JAXJTU010000163.1:0-7436 GCA_036309425.1 Agathobacter sp. | reverse complement strand
GATGAAGGAAAGATTCAGGAGGACAGACCACCTAAGGAATTTTTCGAGAATCCACAGAACGAACGCCTTAAGGAGTTTTTATCTAAGGTATTATAAAAAAGTTGCAGGAAATATTAATTTAAAATATTTTCTGCAACTTTTTGTAATTTGTAGCAAAATTAACCATTATTTCTTACTGATTTAACAAAGTAAAAAGTGAAAATTATAGCACTAATGATTGGCCAGCCAATTATAGTTACAAGAATCATAGCAGTGCTTTCCATATTGTTCCATAGATTTAAAATTAAAGTGGAAATAATTATTTGGCTGTATATCATAATAAAAGCCCATAAAAGACATAAAATCCATGCAATAATAATTAATAAAAAATGAAAATTGCCTAATTTGCATATCACTCTTGCTAAAAACCTTTTGTAAACAAAAAGTAAAGAAACAAAGTATAACAATATCCCTATCACATACATAATATAATTGTATCTATACACATCCCCATTAAAAACCGAACCTGACCAGTGATCAACATATTTTTTCCCGATAAACTGTATAGCACAGCAAATACCTGCAATAATAATAGTTAAAATCATAAAAAGGCATTCAATGCCAATTATTTTTAAATATTCTTTAGTCTTATTACTCATCTAAACTCCCATCCTTTAAAAAATATATAAAATCTATGTTAACAACCATACCATAAAACACCACAAAATGATACTTCAAAGATAACAACAATATACAAAAACAACATAAAAAACAAAGCAACAAATCCTCCCCACCCCCTTTGCAATGCCGTTTGGATAATCTACTCCAATATTACTGTCTCAAAAACAATTTTTATGGACACATTTAAATTTGAGTTTCCATGAAAATGGACACACTTTTCCCCCTACGTCATGGCACTTAGGAGGGAATAAGACTGTGCCGCAAGCCGCGTGGTGGTGGAGGGAGGTGCGGTGCGGGGAGGTGCGGGGAGGGGAAGTGCAGTGTGGGGAGGTGCGGTGGGATAGATTATGTGGCAGGGTTTTATGGCGGAATGTGAGAACTTCTCGATTTCATGTCAAAAATCAGAGGGAATTTGCCCGGACGGCAAATTCAGGTGACAGGGTGCACGGATGCACCGTTGTCACCGACTCGTCGAGAGCCAACCCCTAAATCATGAAATCGCCAGAAGTTCCACATCCCGCCATCTTCCCTGCCACATAGTCTATCCTACCGCACCTCCCCACACTGCACTTCCCCTCCCCGCACCTCCCCGCACCGCACCTCCCCCACCACCACGCGGTTTGCGGCGCAGTCTTATTCCCTCCTGAGTGCCATGACGTAGCCACCACAAAAAAATAAATTTGGAATACCAAATAAAATATGGTATAATTTAGATTAATTTGAATGTTTTTAAAAGATAGATAATGGGGGAACAATAATGAATGGAATAAACGAAGTTTCAGTAGCAAAAATAGCTGAATTATTAGATTTAAAATGTTTAACACCAGACATAGATCTGAAAGCAAAAAAGATAACAAGCAGCGACATCAACCGACCAGCCCTGCCATTAGCAGGCTACTTTGAACACTTTGCGCAAGACAGAGTACAGATAATCGGTCAGGCAGAACATGCATACGCACAGCAAATGACTGACTCAGAAAAGTTAGTCAGATATGACATATTAACGAAGTTAGGAATACCATGTATAATTTTTTGCAGAGACCTAAGACCAGACGATATCTTTGTCAGAGAAGCAATGAAAAATAATGTACCAATTCTTGTAACAACAAGGGCAACATCCCAGTTTACAGCAGAGATTATCTATGTATTAGGTGAACAGCTTGCACCATGCATGACAGTTCATGGCGTACTTGTCGACGTATATGGTGAAGGCGTAATGATCACAGGAGAAAGTGGAATCGGAAAAAGTGAAGCAGCACTAGAGCTTATCCGAAGAGGCCACCGACTTGTAACAGACGATGTAGTAGAGCTTAGAAAAATTAACGAGCATATATTAATGGGAACATCCCCGGAGATTACAAGACATTTCATAGAGCTTAGAGGAATCGGAATTATCGATGTAAAAACATTATACGGAGTAGAATGTGTAAAAGAAAAACAACAGCTCGACCTTGTAATCAACTTAGAAGACTGGAAGAAAGACAACGACTACGACAGACTCGGACTAGAAGAAGAATACACAGAATACCTTGGAAATAAAGTAGTGTGTCATAACCTTCCAATCAGACCAGGACGAAATCTTGCGGTAATCTGTGAGACAGCCGCAGTAAATCACAGACAGAAAAAGATGGGCTACAACGCAGCCCACGAATTGTATCGCCGAGTACAGGCAAATCTAACAAAATCGGAGGATTAAAATGGAACATAACAACGCATGGGCAAAATACCCTGAAGGTGAGAAAAGACAGAAATTATTTAAATTTGCAGAAGAATACCGCAGCTTCATATCAGAATGTAAGACAGAGCGTGAGTGCACAGCATTTGTATATGAAGATGCAAAAAAGCACGGATTTAAAGATTTAGATGAGCTTATTAAAGCAAATGCAACAGTAAAAGCCGGAGACAGAATTATCGCCAACAATATGGGTAAAGGTGCAGCACTTTTCATAATCGGAAATAAACCGGTAGAAGCGGGAATGAACATCCTTGGAGCCCATGTGGATTCACCAAGGCTTGACTTAAAGCAGGTTCCACTCTATGAAGACACACAGATGGCCTTCCTTGATACGCATTACTACGGAGGAATCAAGAAGTACCAGTGGGTAACACTTCCACTAGCACTTCACGGAGTAATCTGCAAGAAAGACGGCACAACAGTAACAGTCAATATTGGAGACAAGCCAGGTGACCCGGTATTTGGAGTAAGCGATTTGTTAATCCACCTATCACAGGACCAGTTAGATAAAAAAGGTGCAAAAGTAGTAGAAGGTGAGAACTTAGACCTTTTAATTGGAAGTATTCCACTAGAAGATGGAGAGGACGACAAAGACAAAAAAGACAGGGTAAAAGCAGGAATTCTACAGATATTAGAAAAAGAATACGGTGTAGAAGAAGATGACTTCGTATCAGCAGAAATTGAGGTAGTGCCAGCCGGAGACGCCAGAGATTACGGCTTTGACAGAAGTATGATTATGGGATACGGACACGATGACAGAGTATGTTCATACCCATCATACCGAGCAATGCTCGAGATTGAAGTACCAGAATACACAAGTGTATGCCTGCTTGTAGACAAGGAAGAAATAGGAAGCGTAGGCGCCAGCGGAATGCAGTCTCGTTTCTTCGAAAACTGCGTAGCAGAAGTAATAAACTTAACAGGAGCATACAGCGAGCTTGCAGTACGAAGAGCACTCAAAAATTCAAAGATGCTCTCATCTGATGTATCAGCAGCATATGACCCAAATTATCCATCAGTAATGGAGAAAAGAAACGCCGCATATTTCGGAAAAGGCCTTGTTTTCAACAAATACACAGGCTCACGAGGAAAGAGTGGTTCAAATGACGCCAATGCAGAATACATCGGCAAAATCAGACATGTAATGGACGAAGCAGATGTATCATGGCAGACAGCTGAACTTGGAAAAGTAGATCAGGGAGGCGGCGGAACAATTGCATATATCCTTGCAAATTACAATATGAATGTAATAGACAGCGGAGTAGCCGTACTCAACATGCACGCACCATGGGAGATAATCAGTAAAGTAGACCTTTACGAAGCATTCAATGGATATGTAGCATTCCTCAAAAATGCCTAATAGGGAGAAAAACAGTGAATCAGGAATTTATAACAGAATTATCGAGTCAGTTACCAGACCTTGAAATAAAAAAAGACGAGCCAATGTCAGGTCATACTACATTCAGAGTAGGAGGCCCGGCAGACATCTTCGTATCTCCAAACAAAGAGGAACTTGATGTCGTCCTAAAAATTGCAAAAGCACACAATATTCCAATAACAATTATCGGAAATGGAAGCAATTTACTAGTAACAGACAAAGGAATTCGCGGCTTAGTAGTTGAAATCGGAAAAGCCATGGAAAGCATCAGTATAACAGATACAACTATAACAGTAGGTGCAGGAACACTTATGTCAAAAACAGCAAATGCCGCAGCAGACGCAAGTCTTGGCGGAATGGAATTTGCAGCAGGAATCCCGGGAAGTATTGGTGGAGCGGTAGTCATGAATGCCGGAGCCTACGGCGGAGAAATCAAAGACATTATCGTAACTGCTGATGTAATAACACCAGAAGGAAATAAGCTTACACTAAGCGCAGACGATCTTGATTTATCATACAGACACAGCTGCATAACTGATAAAGGATATATCGTAACATCAGCAACATTCAACTTAAACAAAAAGCCGCAGGAAGAAATCAGAGCACAAATGTCAGAACTTCGCGACAAGCGAGTAGATAAACAGCCACTCGAATTTCCAAGTGCGGGAAGTACATTTAAAAGACCGGAAGGATATTTCGCAGGAAAACTTATCCAGGATGCCGGATTAAGAGGATATACAGTCGGCGGCGCACAGGTATCAGAAAAGCACTGCGGATTTGTGGTAAATAAAGGCGGAGCAACCGCTTCTGATATCATTCAACTAATAAAAGACGTACAGGCTAAAGTCATGGAAGATACGGGAGTTTACTTAGAAACAGAGGTTAAACTACTAGGAGAATAAACATGAGATTTGTTATTGTAACAGGAATGTCAGGCGCAGGAAGAAACACTGCCATGAAAATGATGGAGGATATAGGATTTTACTGCATAGACAATCTGCCAATACAGCTTCTCGACAAATTAGTCGAGCTGTCATCAAGCTTTCACAGTGACATAACAGATGTAGCAGTAGGAATCGATGCAAGAAATGCAGAGGACCTTTCAGATGTACCCCGCACACTCGAATTATTAAAACAAAAAAACATCGAATACAAAATCCTCTATCTGGACGCAGATGATGATGTACTGGTCAAAAGATACAAAGAAACCAGAAGAAATCATCCGTTAGCAGCAGGAGAAAGAATAGAAGCAGGAATACAGTTGGAAAAAACAAAGCTTACCTGCATCAAAGCACAGGCCGATTACATAATCGATACCAGCCGTCTCCTCACAAGAGAATTAAAAGAAGAAATAAACAAAATTTTTGTAGAAGACGAAAACTATCAGAACCTTTTTGTAACAATACTATCATTTGGATTTAAATATGGAATCCCATCGGACTCAGACATAGTAATGGATGTAAGATTCCTTCCAAATCCATATTATGATTTAAACCTCCGCCCAAAGACAGGAAATGACAAAGAAATTCAGGAATTTGTCATGAAGCACAAGGAGTCGCAGGAATTTATAGATAAGCTGGAGGATATGATAACTTTTCTTATTCCGAACTACATAGCAGAAGGAAAGAATCAGCTGGTAATATCAATTGGATGTACCGGAGGCAAGCATAGGTCTGTAACCCTTGCAAATGAGTTATATAAACGTCTGGACACACAGACAGGATTTGGACTTAAGATAGAACACCGAGACATCACAAAGGATAGTTTAAGAGGTAAATAAATGTCTTTTTCAAGCAATGTAAAGGATGAATTGTGCAGACAGTACAGCAAAAGCCGACACTGTCAGCTGGCAGAAATAGCCGGAATACTTGAACTTACAGGAAATCTAAATGATAACTTCAATCTTGAAATAGAGACAGATAATCCAGCGCTCATAGAAAAGTATGCAATTCTGATGAAAACTGCATTTTCACTGGATATAACAAAACCCATTTCGCGAGAAGAAACCTTAAGAATTCTCGCTGCACTAAAATGGATAAACAGACGAAACGAAATTCATTTGCCAATAAATGAGCAAAGAACAAACGGACTATTAGTCCAGAAAACATGTTGCAAACGCGCATTCATAAGAGGTGCCTTTCTTGCAGCAGGCTCAATGAGCGATCCAAATAAATCATATCATTTTGAGATAGTATGTAAGACCGGGGAGCAGGCTGAACAGTTGAAGGAGCTGATGATTGCATTTGAGACAGACGCAAAGATAGTGGAACGAAAAGGGCATTATGTAGTATACCTGAAAGAAGGCGCTCAGATAGTAGATATGCTAAATGTTATGGAAGCATATGTCTCTCTTATGAATTTAGAAAATGTAAGAATACTAAAAGAGATGAGAAATTCTGTTAACAGACAGGTAAACTGTGAAACTGCCAACATAAATAAAACCGTAAGTGCAGCCGTAAGACAAATCGAAGACATTAACATTTTGCAGGATGCAATAGGTCTTGATAATCTTCCGGATAATTTGAGGGAGATGGCATATTTAAGACTAGAGTATCCAGATGCCCCACTTAAGGATTTAGGACAGTATTTAGACCCACCGGTTGGAAAATCGGGAGTAAATCATAGGTTACGTAAGCTGTCAGAGCTTGCAGATAAATATAGATAAAAGAAGGTTTTAGAATGAGTAAGAAATTGTTGTTTGTGTTTAACCCAAGGTCAGGAAAGGGCCAGATAAAACCACACCTGGTTGAGATAGTTGATACCATGGTTAAGGCAGGCTATGAGGTAACAATTTATACAACACAGTCGCAGGGTGATGCGATACAGAAAGTAAAAAACGAAGCATACAAATATGACAGAATCGTATGCAGCGGCGGAGACGGAACACTTGATGAAGTTGTAACCGGAATGGAACAAAGTGATGTGGATATTCCAATCGGATATATCCCTGCAGGAAGTACAAACGACTTTGCCAACTCACTTGGTATTCCAAAAAACATGGTAGATGCGGCAGCAGTAGCTGTAGGTGATAACCCATTCAGATGTGATGTGGGATATTTTAACGGAGATACATTTGTATATGTTGCAGCATTTGGACTTTTTACAGCGGTATCATACCAGACATCGCAGCAGCTGAAAAATATCCTAGGACATGCCGCCTATCTTTTAGAAGGAGCAAAATCCCTTCATGACATTCCAAAGTTTAATATTGAGGTAGAATATGATGGAAGAGTATTCCAGGATACATTTATCTATGGAATGGTAACAAACTCAATATCAGTAGGTGGATTCAAAGGCATGACAGGTTCTGATGTAGAGCTTGACGATGGAGTATTCGAAGTGACACTGATAAGAGCACCGAAAAATCCGATCGAGCTAAACGAAATACTTGCCAGCCTTACCAACTTAATTGATGACACAGAAATGATATATTCATTTAAGACAAGTGAGATTCATTTTTCATCAAAAGATAAGATCACATGGACTCTTGATGGAGAATATGGGGGAGAATATGACGACCTTACAATCAAAAATTTAAACAAACAGATTACAATAATGAAATAAGCATAAGTTTAGGACTTTATTTTTCATTAATAATGTAATATAATCAACTTGACTCATGGCGTAAAATTACGTCAGTTAATTAACAGGAGGAAAAATTAT
>JAXJTU010000162.1:0-4680 GCA_036309425.1 Agathobacter sp. | reverse complement strand
GTCTTAACCAGGCATTAGTTCCTATGCTTTGCGGAATCGTTGAACTTGTAAGCAGAGTATCCGTTATAAAAATTGTTTCAAAACCATTTGGCTATTCGGGTGTTTGCTGGACCGATCCTGTTTGCTGGCTTGTAACAGGAGTTATGGTTTTTGTTGCTTATCTATTATGGGAAAGAAAGTCAAAAAATAAAACGCTAAAGTTGTAGTTGTTAGTGGAGGTATATTATTTGAGAAAAAGACTGATAATATGCATTGTACTTTTGATTATGTTGACCGGATGTGGAAAGGGAGATGCTATGAAAGATACAAATAAACAGATTGATTTTCAGCAGGTTTCGATGCAGGAAGGCTTAGAGCTTATGGAAGCTGACTCAGATTATATTCTTTTAGATGTCAGAAGAATCGATGAGTTTGAAGACGGACATATTCCGGGTGCAATTAATATTCCAAATGAATCAATTGGGGAAGACGAGATTGCAGAATTGCCGGATAAAAGTCAGACGATATATGTATATTGTCGAAGTGGAAACAGAAGTAAGCAGGCTGCAAAGAAGCTGGTGGCATTAGGATATACGAATGTTATCGAGTTTGGTGGAATCCTGGATTATTCTGGGGAACTAGAGTATTAGAAAAATAAACGGGTTGAACTATGCTTAATTGAATGTTACAATTGTAAAGTCTTAGAGATAAAAATAACAAGAAAGAGCACATATTGTGTAGGGTGAGGGAATGTTTAACAGATAATTTAGTTTAGGTAAAACACAAATAAAAATAGATAGCCTGTGAAACAGGGCTTTTTTGTGTACGCTTAAATTGGATTATCTTACTATGTATTCCTATTCTTATCCTTTGATAATATAGGTTTATTTTGTGGTCCTGTTTTGCGTATGCAATGCAGGACCTTTTTATTGAAATATGTTTCACAGGCGAAGGGAGGATATATGGCTCAAATAAATGTTTGTAATTTAACCTTCGCATATGAAGGCAGTTTTGATTATGTTTTTGAAAATGTTTCTTTTTCCATAGATACTAATTGGAAACTTGGTTTCATCGGGAGAAATGGAAAAGGGAAAACAACTTTTTTAAATCTTTTACTTGGAAAATATGACTATAAGGGGAGTATAAGTAAAGGTACGGTATATGATTATTTTCCATACAAAATCTTGGATGAAGATATGTCAAAAAATGCTGCAGAGCTGATGGAAAACTGGAAACCCGGAGTGGAAAGCTGGCGAGTTATGTGTGAATTGCCAAAGTTAGGAATTGATGCTGAAATTTTATATCGTCCTTTTTCAACTCTTAGCTTTGGAGAAAGAACAAAAGTTATGCTTGCTGTATTATTTTCCAGTGAAAATGATTTCTTACTGATTGATGAGCCTACCAATCATCTCGATAAGGATGCCAGAGAAATCATAAAAAAATATCTTGCCAGCAAGAAAGGATTCATTTTAGTCTCGCATGACAGAGATTTTCTGGATGCCTGCATCGATCATGTGCTGGTGCTAAACCGTGTTGGGATAGAGGTTCAGACAGGAAATTTCTCCAGCTGGTGGACAAATAAGGAGCGTGCTGACATCAATGCCAGAGCCGAGAACGAGAAGCATATCAAAGAAATTCATAAGCTGAAAGCTGCGGCGGACAGATCAAGACATTGGGCAGATAAAAACGAAGCAAGCAAAATTGGTTTTGATCCAATCAGAGAGCATGACAGATTTCTTGATACGCGAGCATATATAGGTGCAAAAACCAAGAAGATGCAGAGCAGAGTAAAATCTTACGAGAATAGAATTATGAATGAAATTGAGGAGAAGGAAGGACTTCTAAATGACATTGAGGAGATAACAGATTTAAAGCTTATCCCTCTGTCTCATCATAAAGACCGTTTGATTTCCTGTAGGGATTTTTCACTCAGATATAAGGATGCAGATTCACCTGTTATAAAGGATTTTACATTTGAACTCATGCAGGGAGAAAGAGTATTTTTAGATGGCAATAATGGCTGTGGAAAATCAAGTCTGATTAAAGCATTTTTAGCACAGAATCAATCTCAGCAGAATAGTTTGTTATATCATCTGCAAGATCGCGAGTTACAGTTTGAAACCAAAGGAGATTTGTCCTTAGCAAGCGGCCTTACAATTTCTTATATTAATCAGGATACATCGTATTTATGTGGCACACTTAAGGAATATGCCAAAGAAAACGACTTAGATTACACACTTTTGCTATCGCTTCTCAGACAACTGGATTTTTCAAGGGTACAGTTTGAGAAGGACATGAAAGAATTTTCCCAAGGGCAGAAAAAGAAGGTGCTCATAGCGTCAAGTTTACTGACACCGGCGCATCTTTACATATGGGATGAACCACTAAATTATATAGATGTTTTTTCCCGGATGCAGATTGAAAAGCTTCTACTTGCATATAAGCCAACAATGTTAATTGTGGAGCATGATGTGCGATTCAAAGAAAAAATTGCTACTAAAATATATTCAAAAGAATTAATTTGACAGGGAAAATTTGTAATAGCTATAATGGAGAAAACGTTCGTTTGCGAAGAGGGGGAAGAAAAATGGTTGAAGAAAAATTTACAATAAAAAATAGTGATGGGAAGAAAATTGCCGGAAAAATTTTCGCACCCCAAATAGATGGGAAAAAATATCCTACAGTTATTATTTCCCATGGATTTAATAGTTGTTATGCGGATTTGGAACATCATGGCGCAGGGTATGCAAATGAAGGAATTGTTGCCATATTTTTTGATTTCTGTGGTGGGGGATATAATACCTTATCTGATGGAACCTTAACAGAAATGACTCCTATAACAGAGGCAGATGATTTGCTTGCTGTTATCGAATATGCGTCAAATTCGGATTATGTGGATACAGATAATCTGTTTCTATTAGGTGAAAGTCAGGGGGGATTTGAATCTGCTTATGTCGCTGCACAGATACCAGATAAAATTAAAGGATTAATTTTATGGTATCCTGCGTTTGTAATTCCGGAACAATCAAAGGAACGCTATAAGACAAATGATAATACCTGTTTTGGAATACCTATTAGCCTGGAATTCAATGAAGTGGCAAAAGATATAGATATCAATGATTTAATGGATAAGTATAGAGGACCAGTTCTGTTAACCCATGGAGATGCTGATGAAATAGTTCCACTTAGCTATTCAGAGCATGCTCAGCAAAGATATACGAATGCATCTCTTAAAGTGATTCCAAAAGCGGGGCACGGATATGAAGGAGAAGATTCTGAAAATGCTAGAAAATTATCAATTTCTTTTATAAAAAAGAACACTCCTTAGTGTAGTGTGATTGATGCAAATCATATATTATACCGTCTTGTTATTTTACAGGGCGGTATTTTTGCTGTATAAGAAAGTTATTTTTAGGAAATATTAAGCCTTCGTTAAGTTTTTATAAGTAATAGTATATTGACAGAAATAACGAGCGTTAGCTAAATGGACTGATTACAAGTAACTACTACGGTTATTCTGATATAGAAAATCAGGTAGAAGCAGATGCTTCAACTGTTTATGAATGGGGAAGCTGTTCTAAGCTTCTTGTGTGGACTGCGGTCATGCAACAATGTGAACGTGGCAATATTGACCTGGATACAGATATCAGAGCATATCTTCCGGAAGGATTTCTCACAAAGCTTCAGTATGAGGATGAGAAGATTACAATGGTTCAGGTGCTTGGTCATGGCGGAAATACAGGCGGCTGTTCTTCCATGTTAAAATTCGACCCGGAAAGTGGCCTTGGCCTTGTCATTATGACAAATGAGCCGGGAGAAACCATGTTTAACTACGGTATTCCGAATTTGATTTTTGGAAAAATTACTGACAGGGCAGAATTTAAGTGTGTGGAGTTACAGGATGAAAATGATATCAGCGGAATCTATCTTAGCAAAAGAACCATTGATACAGGAGCAGCATGTTTCCCTGACAAATGGAATTACTTTAGGCTTTAATACCATAAGAACAAAGGAAATGAAAAAGACAACAACTGCAGGTATATATATTTGGAGCATTTTATCAATTTTGTATTTTGTATTTATTGTTTCATTTGAGTTGTACAATTTTTGGGCATTGTAAAGATTATAAAGGTAAAATACACATTGACACATATCTATATGTGTGATAATCTACACATAGATATCAATCTATGTGAGGAGATTTATATGACAAGAGAAGAAGTTGCAACAATCTGTAAAGCGATGTCAGATACAAATAGACTTCGAATTATTGAAATGCTTACACAGGGAGAAAAGTGTGGATGTCACCTTTTGGAAGAATTACAGGTGACCCAGCCAACTTTGTCACACCACATGAAGGTTCTTTCGGATTGCAATCTGGTGACTTCTTATAAAGCTGGAAAGTGGCAGCATTATTCCATTAACTGTGAAAAGTTTAAAGAATATAAGGATTATATTGCTTCTATTACTTGTAATATGAATCCTCTGGATAGAAATGATTCAAAAGTCTGTTGTAAGACAGGAAACTAAGAAAATTGTAAGTATGATTGAGAAAGGATGGTTATTAAAATGAACGTAAAAGTATTAGGTGGTGGATGTAGTAAATGTGAGACACTTCTTGCAAACACAAAGGAAGCAGTAGCAAATGCTGGTGTGGATGCAGATGTAGAATACATTACAGATTTTGCTGTGATTGGAAGC
>JAXJTU010000161.1:0-1523 GCA_036309425.1 Agathobacter sp. | reverse complement strand
GAGCCTCGTCCAAATCGTAGTGGGGGTCATTCAAATAGTTCACAGATCTCACCTCCTATATATTTTCTGACTTTCACATTTGTGGGTGACTTATAGGGCGCATACCCTTTTAAAATTGGAATTGATTTTCAATATCGCTCTGAATATAATAGAATTAGACAGTTCGCAAAACTTGAATTTGACGGGGTGATATTATGGAATGGTTTAACATTTTCGGCTTAGCATTCATAACCGCAATCATGATTCCTAATGTCATTTTTGCGATCAAGTATAAGGGTGCTTTTCAAAACAAGTATAATAACAAAGCAATCGAATGTATGGAACAGATTGGTAGGTTTGGGTGTTTTGGCTTTATGATTTTCAATATCCCGACAACATGGTTCGGCTGGTGGTCGGATGAAGCATTTGCTGCTTATCTTATCGTTGATGCCTTGCTTGTCTGTTTATATATTGCTATATGGATTATCTGCTGGCATAAAAATAATGTTTTTAGGGCAACGGCTCTTTCTACCATACCATCGGCAATATTCTTGTTTAGTGGGATTATGAGCAGGTCAGTTCTGTTGGTTTTATCGGCACTGCTTTTTGCTCCGACTCATATTCTGATTTCGTATAAAAATGCAAAATAAGTATGATAAATTCCAAATTGTAGAACAGTTAGACAAACTTGAATTTGGCGAGGTGATGGATGTGTGTTCTAATAAAAAGAAAATGATTGCACCGATTATCATTACTGTCATTATGGTGCTGTATTATGTTGTTTACTTTGGCTTTTTAATTACACTGCTTCCAAGCATATGGAAATATGCTTTAGGCATCATTCCACTCGGATTTTCGGTGGTCATGGTCAAAGTTTGCATAGAAAGAATAAATGAAATTAAGAAAGGTGAAGAAGATGATATTAGTAAATACTGATTATATTAGTGGCAAGGAACTGGAGATGCTGGGCATTGTAAAGGGCAGCACCATTCACTCCAAACATATCGGCAAAGATATTTCTCAGGCTTTCAAGACTCTGGTTGGCGGCGAATTGAAAGCCTACAACGAAATGATGAACGAAGCAAGAGCCATCGCTACCAAACGTATGGTTGCAGAAGCTGAGGCCATGGATGCAGATGCTATTGTCAATATTCGGTATGCTTCTGCCGCTGTTATGCAGGGAGCTGCTGAAGTGATTGCTTATGGCACAGCTGTCAAATTTATAAACAAGTAAACCAATTCCAATTTAACAAAGTAATGATAGAAACGACTCGTTGGTCTGCACAGGAGAATGGAAAATGAAAGAGTTTATGATGGCAGCATTGCCGTGGATTTGTATTGGCTTCGCAATTGCCCTTTTTGCGGCGAACCACGGTGCGGTAAAGAAAGCAAAAGACATTGGCAAGGAACATGGAAACTATATGGCCGAAGGAATGTGCCTGGGAGTGGGTGTTGGCACTGCCCTGGGCGGGAACGGTCTGATTTATGGAATGTTGGTTGGTCTTGTGATTGGTATGTTTATCAAGAAGGAGAAAGAATAATGT
>JAXJTU010000160.1:0-57252 GCA_036309425.1 Agathobacter sp. | reverse complement strand
CATTAAATATATCGACTAATAAGATGAGGAAATAATGTGCGGCAAAAAAATGCACATTGGATAAGCCATGATGAGAGAATAAGCGGAAATAATGTGCGGTAGAATTACAGTAGTTGGGAAATAAAAAATGCTGTATAACAAGCTACCACTCTTTGTTTTAATCCCTTTTCAAGATACTCGAATTCTTTCTTACTGATAATTCGTGGGATTGCATCGAATGGAAATAGCTGTTCCTTAAATGTATTGTCTTTATATATTCCAAATTTAACACCATATCTGGCCAGCAGTTCATTAACCACATCCGTATGTTCTAAAAGTTCTATATCATGCATAACCTAATCCTCCTTTTACCTTTTGCTTATATATTGAAAAAGGCGCTCTGCATTACTGCAGAACGCCTTCGTTCATATATTTAAAATATATGATATCTTACACTTTATTTTCTAAATATGTCAATAAGTTATAAATTAAACTATTATTCTAAAGTCTGACTATCTTCTATTTATTTTATAAAGAAAATTACCCTTATTGACTTAATTATTTATACAAAAAGGTCTATCCCAACTATACGGCTTCCATTTGCTCTCTGCAATTTGCAAGGCATTGCAACAAGTCAGGTGAGAACATTCCACATTCTCCATTAGTAATCATCTCATATGCCCTGTTCTTAGGAATAGCAGCTTTATACACTCTCTCATGCACTAATGCATCATATACATCAGCCACTGAGACTATTTGGGCAGACAAAGGAATCGACTCTCCTTTAAGACCTTCAGGATATCCACTTCCATCATATCTTTCATGATGATATTTGCATATATCCATGCTTGTTTTTGCATATTCCGTACTCCAGGCATCCTTTAATTTCTCGAGAATTTCACAACCGTTTAACGTGTGTGATTTCATATAATCAAATTCCCGGTCTGTAAGTTTTCCTGGTTTTAAAAGTATAGTATCCGTTATTGCTATTTTTCCTATATCATGTAGAGGACTAGCCGACACTATCACGTTGATTTTTTCTCTGGTAAGTCCTTTTTCCGGAAATTCTTTCATATATTCATCCGCCAGGATTTGAGTATACCTTTTAATCCTCTGTATATGCTCGCCACTTTCCTGATTTCTGTATTCAGCCATCATTCCAAGCAGGTCTATTATTTGTATGTTACTTTGCTGAAGAAACTCTGCTTCTTTTTTAAGGATTGTATACTGAAGCTCAAGCTGCTTCGTCTGCTGTTTTACTTTATCCTCAAGCTCATTCTGATATATATACAGCTTTACTATGTTATTTACCTTAAGTCGTATCAGCTTCTCTGAAAAAGGCTGGCTTATACATTCTGCTATGCCGTAGCTGAATAACCTCTCTTCCATCTCTACTGATGTCGGATTACACATAACAATTACTGGAATTACACCTTTTACAGATTCTTTCGATACCGCCTCAAGAAAATCAAATCCCATATCAGTTTTTCCAAGCATATCCACGATGACAGCAACAATTTCTTCTTCATCTCTCTTTAGAATACTTATTGCTTCATCAGGCTCTACGGCCTTTTCTATTACGTATTCATTACTTAACATTCTAGAAAGCGTATCTCTGCTTGTATCATTTTTATCAATAATCAGTATCCTGTTTTTCATATAGGCTATATCTCCTTCCCATTAATAATCCAACAGCTAAGCGGACTGACTGTCAAACAGGTCCATTTTTTCCATACAGATATTATTATTATCTATTTTAATCTCTACCCCTCTAGCTTGAATCGCTTTGATTTTCTGATTGAAATACTGTATGTGAACATTATCAAATATCTGCTGTTCTACAACGATTTTAGAATTGCAGGCTCTGGTTTCCCTTTTTGTAATCGCATCTACGCTATTATTAATTTGTATCAGTTCTTTATTTTTCTCCCTTATTGTATTTTCAATACGGATAATCATGTTATCACTATTTTTTAACAGCTTGGCTGAATGGAATTTATACTGGTTACGGGCATTTGCAAGGTTTGCAATAGCATTTTTTATCTCTTTTTTCCTGGTTTGAACATCATTTTTTATTGAATGAATATCTTCATTGCTACCTAGCTCTAATATTGTAGTCATTCCAACTGAATTTCCAACATTGGACAAGCAATATCCTTTTTCGGAATACGATACGCCACCGATAATTCCTCCCTTTGTACCATATGAAACTATCTCACCATAAGTATAAATATTTGAATTCAGACTATTTCCAAAATACACATTGCCCTTTGCCTTCAAATTAACATATTCAAAAAACCGACTTATAACTCTACCCTTTACATATATGCTTTTCTCTTCAGCAACATTGTTAATTCCACTTTTTAAAATCAAATCGCCGCTACAATTTATTCGTGCATTCTTGACAAATCCATCTACGATAAGATGACCGCCAGTCTCAATATATACCGGACCTTCGATATTACCTTTTATATATACATCCCCTTTAAAAATTATCTTACTGTCAGTTCTGTCTACATTTTCTTTTATAAGCATATGCTCTACAACAAGCTTTCCATTTTTGAGACAGACACTTCCATCTACAGTTGCTACATATGTGCAAAAATCAGGCAAAAGTTCAAAGCCTGTTCCCATTAAAACTTCTTTTTCCCTTCCTGCCTTCGCGTGTATTTTCTTACCATATACATCAATTCCATCTATTGCTTCTTTTGCAAAATGATAGACTGCTAACTCCTGCCCCTTTGTTACATCATTAAAACATCCAATTTTCTCAAAATCTATACTGCCGTCTTCTTTTAATGTAGGGATGCTTTTTCTTACAACTTGGAATTTCCATTCATAATAACCATCTTTTCCATCCTTTGGCGCTTTACCCTTTGCAACAAGAACATTCACTGCCTCTGTTGGATATTTACTTTCATCAGAATATTTTAAAGCAAAATCTTCTATAGCTTTATTGTCTATCCCATACTTTATTCCATGCTTCTGTAAAATATCCTGAAGCTGTCCTGAATTATCTACCGGATTTACACAATTCCACTTAAGATATACCCTCAAGTTATCAGGACTTATGCATAACGAATAATCCGCCTCGTTTATCGCTGTCCAGTTTCCTGAAATATCTGGCAGGTTTTTGGTATTCAATAGAAAGATACGTCTTTTTCTCATCTCTTTTGCTGTATACATAAAACTGTCATAATATGAAACATCGAGTTTAGCTTTCAGTCCGAGGCGAATTTCTCTCATCTGCCAATATGAATACAATGGATCATTGTATTTACTTATATCAAGATGTTGTTCTAATCCGAATCTTATCTCTCTCATTTTTCTCCATGTATATTTCAAATCAGCATACTGACTTATATCAAGACCTTCTTTTAATCCGATAGCAATCTCTTTGATACAGGAACCTCTATACTGCAAATCAAGATAAGGCTCAATATCCCCCCCTTGTTCAAGGGCATATTTTATTCCATTTATTTGATCAATATCATAACCTTCCTCAATATATTGCTGTATACTTTTCTTCATAAAAATCACCTCATTTATATATCGAAAAAAAAAGAGAGCAAAGATATATAGCGTCTTTGCTCTCGTACAGATTATATACTATCTGTTTACCTTTGTAAAGAAAAAAATAGTTCTATTGTACTATTTTTATAAATTTTGTTAAATTTATTTATGTTATGACTAGAGATTTGTATAGTCCTTTGGTATTATATATATATCATTTAAGTATTACACTTGGAGAGATAAGTATGAATAATATATTGGATAACTATTTATTTGATGCTTTCGCCGCGGCTTCAGACAATATATACATATATGTTAATGATATGAAGCAGAATATCTCCCGATGGTCAAAGGGAACTGTTGATTATTTTGGACTTGAAAGTGAATATATTTATAACGCAAAGGATATGTGGTTAGAGCATATTCATCCTGATGACAGACAAATATATCTGGATGACATAAATGCGGTATTTAGTGGCAAATCTACCCAGCATAACTGTCAGTATCGCGCAAAAAATAAATATGGTAAGTATATCTGGGTTGAATGTCGCGGGTCTGTTATTCGTGACTCAGAAGGTAATCCTGCTGTTTTTGCAGGTCTTATGACAAGAATAGACCATCAGAGCAAATATGATTCTCTTACTCATCTTCTAACGGGATATGAGCTTATCCGAACACCTCTTAGTGATAGCGGCGCTTTGATGATACTTGGAATCGACAATTTCAGGAATATTAACAGCCAGCATGGTCTTGTGTATGGAAATATGGTTCTCCTGCACCTGTCAGAGCTGCTGACCACATACGCTAAAGATTCTGTGGTCTATCGATTCAGAGGAAATGAATTTGCAATCTACAGCAATACTGCCAGTGTCTGCGATATGGAGGATTTATATTACAAAATATACAGCTTCTGCAGGAAAGGAAAACCAGAAGACGATATTCAGGGTTATTCAGTTTCTGCCGGCATTGTAGACATATCATCTGCATGTAACAATACAACTGAAATTCTTGGACGCGCTGAGCTTTGCCTTGCTCATGCAAAAGAGAAAAACTCTTCCCACGTATGTATTTTTTCTCCTGAGATAGAGCAAAAACACACGAGAAGAACAATGGTTTCTGAAGTTTTAAACAAAAGCATAGAGAATAATTTCAAAGGTTTTAATCTTGTTTATCAACCTATTTTAGATAATTCAGGTAATAAGATAATCAGTTGTGAAGCCTTACTACGCTGGTCTCCTAACGATGACCGAATTGGTGCATGCTATCCTGATGAGTTTATTCCTATTCTTGAAAATACCGGAGGAATAGTCCCAGTCGGCTACTTCGTTATGAAAGAGGCTATTCGTCAGGCATCTGAATGGCGCAAGAAATATAAAAAGTTCAGTGTAAGTTTCAATGTATCATATTTGCAGCTGCAGGATCCGGATTTCGTTCCTGCTATTATCAAAGCTGTTAATATGTACCACCTTGATACAAGTAGTGTAATCGTTGAGCTTACTGAAAGTGTTCTGGCAGAAGATACCGATATGGTAAGAAATTCCTTTAAACTTCTAAGACAGAATGGTATCAAGATAGCCCTGGATGATTTCGGAACAGGTAATTCATCATTCTGGACTCTTCACAATATTGATATTGATATTCTAAAGCTTGACCAGTCTTTTATCAGAGGACTTAATACAGGTAATAACTGCATTAATTATGCTATCGTCGAAAGTGTTTGTCTTATGTGTAATCGCATTGGATGCAAGACTATTGCTGAGGGTGTTGAGGATACTGAAATCTGGAAACTGATAAGCAAATTTGAGTTCACCGGTCTTCAGGGATATCATTTCTCCCGTCCGGTAGATAATGCTTCTTTTGAAGAATTACTGCAAAAATATCATATGCAGTCTTAAATTAAAACGCCAACCGCCTTTCTCTGGTTGGCGTTTTTTATCTCTAGTCAGTAAATCTGACGCGCATTCCGCAGCAGGAACGCTGAAGCGTTCTTGAATAATGTGCTTGAGAATACTACTAAAAAATACTATAATTATATGGAATATATCATTTTTTCAGGAGAATTATATGAATCAGACAATAACTGACGAACGCTTCCACGTAGTGGAAGAAGCAATCTGTGATGCATTTATGCAGATAATTACTGAAAAAGATTTAGATAAGGTTACAGTATCTGACGTGATAAAAAGGGCTGGAATAGTAAGAAGTACCTTTTATAACCACTACGAAAACATTCCTGCACTTATCTCTGCAATGGAAGACCGCTCCATAAATGACATTTTTACTCTTATGGAGACCTTTAGTCCACGCAACGATTACGAAATGTGTAAATCTTATTTTAAAACAATTTGTGAATACACCATGACCAATCCATTCATTGCAAAGCTGTTAAGCAATCCGCAAGAGGATGGATTCTTCGAGAAAGCAATCAGGATGTTTCACAGATATGTTACCTCTTTGGCACAGACTAATGCACGTATGAATCGTTATTCCAACGAAGAATATACATACATGATTGCCTGTGCAATTGGAGGAACTATTGGCATACTCCACAAGTGGACCAGGGAAAACTTTCAGATGCCTGTTGAACAGATAGCTGATATTTTAACCCAGGTCTTCCTTGCCGGAATACTGCCTCTTATGACATAGGCTCGTCGATAAGAGCTTCCTGTCTTTTAATTTTCTGAGTAGAATTTCTGATAAATGGATTCTTTCTTACTACAAGTCCTGTAATCTGGCGGTATGTAGGCTGCTTGCTGTTGTACTCGTTTAAGAATGCCTGAAGGCTGTTCTTAATTGTCTCCTCATCAAGCGACTTAGCTTCTACTACTGCCTGCTCAGGATAGATTCTTGCTGTAAGTCCGTTATCCTCACCTGTTACGATAACCTCTCCAACAAGTGGATTAAGCGCAAGCTTATTCTCTATCTCTTCCGGAGAAATGTTCTCACCATTAGATAAAATGATAAGGTTTTTAACACGACCATTGATGAAAAGGAATCCATCCTCATCAATATATCCCTTATCACCTGTGTGAAGCCATCCGTCCTTTAATGTCTCAGCAGTCTCCTCTGGCATCTCATAGTATCCAGCCATAACACTGGATCCTCTTACTAAAATCTCTCCATTTTCAAACTTAACTTCCACATTCGAAAGTGGTTTACCGATTGAACCTGCCTTATGGTTTTGTGGAGTGTTATTACTGATAACAGGAGAACACTCTGACATTCCGTATCCTTCTAATACCTCTACACCATATTCTGCAAATTTTTCAATATAGAACGGGTCTAAATGTGCTCCTCCGGTGAAGATAATCCTAAGATTTCCACCGAAAACATTTGCTGCAAGTGCTGCCTTAGGAATTTCAGGGTCTGCTGCTGAAAGCTTCTTATAGATGGTCTCTATCATCATAGGAACCATAAGCATAATATCTGGCTTAAATATACTCATATTTCTTACCATATGTAAGAAGGAATCATTTACACAGATTGTTGCTCCAAGAGAAAATCCCTTAAGCCAATCCATTACAAGACAAAAGGCGTGATGAATTGGAAGAACACTGAGCATTACTGTACCTGGCTCTTCTCTGATATCAACCGCTTCAACATTGCTTGCAAGGTTGTTCTGTGTAAGCATTACTCCCTTGCTCTTTCCTGTTGTTCCTGATGTGAAAATAATTGTTGCAAGGTCATCTGCCTTTGGTGCCTCTGAATCAGCCTCTGCTGCTTTTCCTTTTTCCTTTAACTCGGTAAGGGAACGAACCTTTCCGTCAGCACTTTCCTCTGCCTCTACTGCCTCATCCTGAAGCATCCAGATAGTACTGATCTTAGGACAATTTGCTAATACAGGCCCAACTAAAGCTTTTCCCTTAGGAGTTAAGAAAAGAGCCTGAGAATTTGAACGGTTAAGAAGATCAATTAAATCCTCGGCAGGAAGTCCTGCATCGAGCGGAACTGCAACAGTGCATCCTGTAATAAGTCCGAGATAACTCTCAATCCATAAAACTGAGCTTGTTCCAATAAGTGCTACATGCTTGCCTTCATAGCCTTCGGCTAAAAGACCTTTTCTTACAGCAACAACTTCTTCTCCAAGACTCTTGTAATTGATTTCAAGAACATCTTTCTTTTTAAGCCATTTTACCGCTGGTAAATCAGCAAATTCAACTACACTGTTTTCAATTATATCTCTAATTAATCTTCCCATAATTAAGCCTCCATGTACTGTTCTAATAAATCAAGGGCTTCTCCAACTGTCCAGATTTTAAGTGCATCATCTTCCTCTAATTCGATGTCAAATGTATCCTCTAATTCTCCAAGGAATGACATGAAATCTAATGAACTAAATCCAAGGTCCTCACGGAACTTCATATCCTCTGTCATGTCCTCTGGTTTAACGTTACAATACTGTGCTACTAATTTTTTAAATTCCATTTTGTTATCCATTTTATATTCCTCCTAGCCAATGGCTTAAACTGCATCCATAATCTCGCCGATTGTCATATCCGGTTCTGCGATTCCTTTGAAAAGAATACGCATCATGTAGTAATAAAGAAGCTCCATATCATGCTCCTCTAATTCAACTGTCTGGTAGTGGTATGAGAAGCATGTGCTTCCATCCTCTGTATGAGAAACAGTAAGATACATCTTCTTAGTAGCAGCACCGTTTGCAAACCATTTTGAATGCTGCTCTATTTGCTCAAGATGTGGGTTGTCCATCTTAACTGTCATTGGCTGATATGTAAGATAACAGCTCTCATATGTAGTATGCTCAGGTGTGTTATAACGTCTTCTCATCTCCTCTTCGATAAGAGCCGGGTCATAATTGCTGTGCATATAAATCTTATTCTGAATATTCTGAATCTCATAAGCTGCAGATAAGAAATCAGTATCTGGTGAGATTACTGTACGACAAGGGAACATAATTGTACGGCTTCCACCTGATGTCCACTCGTCATGTGTAGAACGTCTTGAAATAAAGTTCTGTATTGTGATATCTTCCTGTCCGTTATTTGCTTTTGAAAGATAAGTTCTGATTCCAAGCAAAAGCAGGTTTGTCATCGAAAGCTGATGATTTGTACAGAAATCCATAAGGTTCTTTGTTGCAAATGGGTCAAGATAATAATCCTTGACAGCTACAAATGTATTTACAAGATCTACATCACAAGCTCTAAGATTTGGATTATTATGACGCTTTCTTGCAGCCTCAAGTACTGATGGTCCCTGAATATCTGAGTACAATGGCTCTCCTAAGGCATCAAGCTGGTCATCCCAGAATTTCTTATCCTTGGCAAATCTCTTCTCGTTTGTTGCCTTTGCAATATCTTTCTGAAGTACCATCTCAAAATCTGCAAGATCCTGTGGATATGGCGAACCAAATCTGTAATGTGTATAAAGCTGCATAAGGTCATTTATCATTACAATAAGTCCGCATGAATCAATAAGTCTGTGATCCATGTGAATGAAAAATCCATTAAATCCATCTGGAAGCTTCATCATTGTCACATCACACAATGGAATGTCATCTCCATCAAATGTCTGATATGCCCACTGCTGCATTGTATTGTCAGCTTCCTCCATTGTCATTCCTGAAAGGTCCTTTATTGGAATATCTCTTGAATCTCTATCTACTATGTACTGCATTACCTGGCCATTCTCATCAGGCTTTGTAAAACGCAGTCTCATACATCCCGAACGCTCAAACTCAAGCTGAATACATTTTTTAAGAAGACCAAAATCAAGTTCTGCCTTAAGTGATGCAATTACACTTACACCAGAAACCTGCTGTGTCTTGTAATTAAGTATCCAGTTATGGTGCATCTTCTGTGCTGCTACCAATGGGTAATAATCTCTCATATCTTCCTCCGATTTCATACATACAACATGTTTACTCGTTGTGACCATAACAAAATTTTAAGGACAAATCTATAGTTTTTTGAGTTAACAAACACTTTACATAAAATTAACCGAGACTTATCAAACACTTTACATGAATTTGTTTTGTAAATTTTTGCATTTTATTTCCGATTATGTGCATTCTATTCCTATTTACTTGCACTGACTCTGTCAAATATGTAAACTACCCTCATGGAGGAAAACAAATGAAATTAAAATTGAGACTAAGTAAAAATCGCGAAAAGGAAATTTGTGACGAACTAGTTTCCATGGGTGTTACTATCAGTGAAGACGCAGATTTGATTTTGACAGAGGAGAACTTTCACAAGGGCGAGTTACTATGTAAAGATGAAACTGATAAAATTGTTGTTGAACTATCAGATATTTTATATATAGAGTCAATTGGCAAAATTGTTTATGTGCATACCAAAGACAAAATATATACTACCAATTCTCGTATTTATGAATTAGACAGCTTACTGCCAGACAATTCTTTTCTAAGAATTAGCAATTCAGTAATTATTAATCGTACTTACATAAAGAGAGTTACTCCTGCATTATCGCAAAAATTTTATTTAACACTGAAAAATGGCGATTCAGTTGATGTAACAAGAACTTATTATTATAAGTTCAAAGAATATTTTGGAATATAAGGAGGACTTATGTTTGGTATTATTGCAATGTTTTTTCTCGTAACAATCGTAATAGTTTTGTCTGTTGTTATTTATTATATTTTCTATTCTATTAGAATAAATAGGAAAATACAAAATGGAGATACAGCCTCTAAAAGAATGATTGATATTCCTAAAGTTGTAATGACTTCTATTATTGTCTTATTGCTGTTATACTCTATTATTTTATCAACTAGTAACAAACGGATTCAATCTATACACGAAGAACAACTTCAAAACAGGGATAATTATGTTCAGATTGACCTAGAAGATTATACTTATAGTAGTTTTTCCGGAAATATTGAATCTGCTGATGCATCATATGCTAAAATATTTTCAAAAGAAGAAAATGAGGGCTACACAAAAACAGTTCAGACTGAAGGAAACTTTGTTTTTACAATTTTTACAAGAAACTCAAGTCATGACGATTTTCATCCTGATTTCTTATGTTATGTAGACTATGTTGGCCAAAATATTGAAAAGTATTCGGTATATCAAAATCGTGAATATATAGATTCCATTACTGAAGAAATGTTATGGGGAAATTCATTTGGTGGTAGTTTTTGTGAGGATGGAACATTATTTATTGGAAATATAAATGATAATGAATCTTTTAAAATAACATTTGCACTTCTTGATGAAGAAGCAGAGAAAACATATTCCGAAGAATTATCAATTCCTTCTGATAAAAATAAAGGAGACACTCCAATATTTTCTTATGCTAAAGAATGTGAAAGTGTGATTATTTCTGTAGAATAAAATTTAAAAAAATCGCAGGAGTCAGACAACTCTTGCGATTTTTCATATCTATTAATCATTCTTCTGGAAAAATTCCATAAGCTTGCCCCTATACAGCTCTGGTGCCACATAACAGCTGCACAAATGTCTTGCCCCTGGAACAATAACAAGTTCTTTCTCAGCTCTGCACCGTCTATAGTTTCTCCATGAATTTGATACATGTACATATGTGTCTTTATCCCCATGGAAAAATAAAACCGGAAGCTTATTATGACGTAATGCATACCATGTATCAGCCTCTGACATCTTAAATCCTGCTCTTATCTTGCAGTACCAGTCTACCCTCATTAAAAGCAGGTCAATGTGGTCAAGATGAAACCAGTTTGCTGCCATATCCTTAATCTGCCACTTCATCGACTGAAATGCACAGTCTGATATTATTCCTTTAACCGAGCGTGGCAGTTTAAGACCTGATGCCATAAGAACGGAAGCAGCTCCCATTGACTCTCCATACAGATAGATAGGCAGCTTCATATCGTCATGCGATGACAGATAGAATGCCCACTGCTGTGTGTCTCTCTTTTCTTTTGCTCCGAAGGTTATAAATTCTCCCTCACTCTCTCCACAGCATCTTTGGTCTATGAACAATAGATTACATCCGTTTTCATGCAAAAAGCGGGCAATATTTGCAAATTCACTAAAGCTTGTTCCCTTATAGCCATGGCTTAGAAGAACTGTACGCTCTGGCTCATCTGCCGGGAAATATTTTGCATGTAAAATCAAACCGTCAAAGCTTCGTATGCTAATATCCTGCATCTGCTGTGCATAGCACCACTCTTTGCCCTCATTATATATTTCTTCAAATCCATTTCTTGGGTGGTTTATCTTTATGTGTGATAAGGTAAACCACTGCTTCTTGTCTTTGTTATCTTTATTTTTATAATGGATCATCATGTTGGAGAAGGACCAGCCAATCTCCATGAATACTCCAAATCCTGTTACGGCCGCGATTGCCGCCTTAAGATATCCTGATTTTTTCATTGAATTCTCCTGGAAAGCCAATGAGCCAGTGGGGACGGTGTTTAATGGCACTTTAACAGTCCCCTTTGGCTTATACTTCCTTCTTATTCATTATTTCATGTTCTGCGAGCCAAAGGGGACAGTCAAAGTGCCATTAACACCGTCCCCACTGGCTAAGCGTTTTCGACAACTCACAAAATAGCATATTATGAGATACACCATACACAAAAACCATGTTATCGGTTCAGTTATACAGGTTCCAACGTATCCCCAATGTGGAATAAATATTGCAGCTGATAAAATCTTCATTCCAAGCTCCATACTGCTTGAGATTACCGGCAATATTTTCTGTCCCATTGACTGCATCATGCTTCTTAGTACAATCAAAACGCCAAGCGCCGGACTTAGAGGCAGGTGTATTCTAAGACTCAATGCTGCATTGTAAATTAATGTCTCATCATGACTTCCTGTTGAAAAAGCAACTAATGCCGGACCGGCAACATAGGCTATGAAGCATGAGAAAAATCCATATAGAATTTCTACAATCAATATACTTTTTAATGTGTTTCGTATTCTGTCAAATTTTCCTGCACCCCTGTTTTGCCCAACAAAGGTCGCAAAGGCTGTAGAAATCATAGATGCTGGCGACATGATAATATCTATCCATGTCTTTGCCGCTGAAAAGGCTGCAATATACACCTCTCCTAATACATTGTTTGCACTTTGGAATATTACTGAGCCAAAATCTACAACACAATACATAAGTGCCATGGCAAAACCTGAAGTAAAAACCTCCCACAGCAAGCTTCTACTTACCCTGAAATCAGATAAAGCCGGCATGTATTCATAATATTTTTTAAATGTATACAGACCACAAAGTATAGCTGAAAGAAGCTGTGCAAGCACGGTTGCACACGCCACACCTACAATTCCCAACTTAAAAACTGCCACAAACAATACATCCAGTAAGACATTGCAAAGTGTTGATAATATAAGAAAATATAAAGACACCTTACTATTTCCAAATGACCTTAAAATTGCCGAGAACATATTGTATGCAACTGTTGTAACCATTCCACAACACAGAATGAAAATGTATGTATATGCCTGTTGATATATTTTCTCCGGCGTATTCAAAAAAGACAGCAAAGGCTTCAAAAATACCGTAGTAAATGTAGTAAGCGTAATACATACACCAGCATTAATTATCATCGTTGAAGCAACTGATTTCTTTATCTGTCTTATATTATTTGCTCCAAAATACCTGGTAATCTCTATGGCGCAACCGTTATTCATTCCGAATGCAAAGTTGATTACCATTCTCCAAAGAGCCGCAGTTGCACCAATTGCAGCAATCGCATTATCCCCTAAGGTGTATCCAACCACCATAGTATCTACGATGTTATATGCTTTTTGAAAAACATTACCAATCAATAATGGAATGGTAAAAAGAAAAATAATCTTTAGCGGGGAACCAACGGTCATATCACCCGCTCTTACTTTTTCCTTGCTCATAAATGCCTCTAGCCATTGGCTTATTTAAGAAAGAAAGCGCTATATGGTGGCATCTCAAATCCACCTTCCAAGACAACTTCCTTTCCTGTAATTAAATCTATAGCAGATGCACAGCCTGCATCAAATCTTGCAAAATAATTCTGATCTGTAGCATTAATTGCAACAAATACCTTCTCTCCCTCAAATTCACGAGAGAAAACGCACTGTTCATTTGTAAGCACTACCGAGCGGAAATCTCCGTAGTTAAGGGCTTTTGAATTCTTCTTTGCTTCTGCAAGCTTAGAAATCCATTCTGTAAGTTCATTCTCAACAGGCTCCTCGAAGCATGCTCTAAGCGCTGGGTCTCCCTCTTCTTTCTTTGCCTTTGCTCCCCACTCACTTCCATAGTAGACGCATGGGATTCCAGGCATACCGAATGCCACAGCATAGATAAGCGGCAGATGCTTCTCATTATTTAATATGCTTGCAACTCTTGTAACATCGTGATTATCCACAAAGGATAACAGATGCTTACCCTTGTAAAGAGTCCACTGCTCAGGTCCGAACTGTCTGAGTAATGAATGATTAATCTCAAACATATTCATTGAATTAAAGCTCGAATGAAGTCCCTTATAGCATTCATAATTAGTAACCGAATGAAGCATTGCATCATTCATAATCTGATTGTAATCTCCATGAAGTGTCTCTCCTAAAAGGAAGAAATCAGGCTTTAACCCATCACAGAAGCTTCTAAGTCTTCTCATAAAATCATGGTCAAGACAATATGCCACATCAAGTCTTAAACCATCAATATCAAATTCCTCTACCCAGCCTTTTATTGCTGAAAAAATATGATTAATTACATCCTCATTACGAAGATTAAGCTTTACCAAGTCATAATTTCCTTCCCAGCCTTCGTACCAGAGTCCGTCATTATAATTAGAGTTTCCTCCAAAATCAATTCGTCCAAACCAATTTACATATGGCGAATTCTCTCTGTTCTTAATCACATCCTCGAAAGCCCAGAAGCCTCTTCCTACATGATTAAATACTCCATCTAATACAACTTTTATATCATTCTTATGTAAATTCCTGCATACATTCGCAAAATCTTCATTAGTTCCAAGTCTTGTATCAATCTTTGTATAATCTCTCGTATTATATCCATGTGTATCGGATTCAAATACAGGTGAAAAATAGATAGCATTTGCACCTGTCCCCTTTATATGCTCAATCCAGTCATTAACCTTTAATATTCTATGCTCTAAAACTCCGTCATTCTCAAATGGCGCCCCACAAAATCCTAAAGGATAAATCTGATAAAAAACACTTTCTTCTGCCCACATTATATAGTTCCTCCAAGTAATTGAATTTAGTATATTATATGATAAAACTCCCACACTTTTATCGAGTGTGGGAATCTTTCACACATATACAATTGTATCATTAGTACTAGGAAAAATCTAGTTTTTTATGCCATTCCATTGACAGTTTTATACTTCCAAAGCATTTCTGCATGATTCTGCTCCTCGATCTGAATGTCAGCAAGAAGCTTTCTAATTCCAGGATCACCAAATACAAATACATCCGTATTATATTCTCCCGATACAAGCTTCTCTGTTCCGATACAATCTGTTGCCAGAAAACAGTCATGCTTTTTGTCCTCAGAATTAATTAATGAGTCATATGTTGCTGTAGGATTATAAGCCTGCCCCCTTGAATCATTACAATCAACGCTTGGCACCTTGCCATTTAAAACCTGGTCTAAGCTATCATGGTGCTTTCTCTCATCCTTCTCAATCTGGCTGAATAAATCTCTAAGAACTGGATCCTTAGCTTCCTGACTATACTTAGAATACTTAGCAATACAAGACTGCTCCTGTGTCTTTAAATCTTCAATTGCGGCAGTTTCCTTTTGCGTTAAAACCATAACATGCATCCTCTCTTTCAAATTTATTTACGCTGCATATTATGTGCAATTTTTTTGAATTTATTCGACGAGTCCCCTACTACAATTCGATAAGTTCGGCTGGAGTAATCTTTCTAATGCGAAGTGCTGTAAATATTGTAATAAGTAATGCAAGAATTATAACAGCAGCTGAAACCCCAACTATTGATGCAACAGGAATAGTAAAAGTACATTTCTTAAATCCTACAGACGACATACTAAGTGCAACAAGCGGATTAGTCCCAACCATTGCAAGTACTGCTCCAATAATACATCCAATTACTATCTGCGGCATAAATCCACACAAAATCTGAACAATAAGCTGACCTGTTGTATAACCACAGGCTTTTGCCACTCCAAAATTTCTTCTTTCCTTAAGTACCTTTACACTAACTAACAGATAAAGAATAAGTGTTACCACAATAATAGTTATAGAAAGCATAACAATGCAAAGGGCATTCATAGTCATTGAATATGTTGTCATAATATCCTTCATAATCTTTTGCAGATTACTAAGTACAATTCTGTCATTTCCATATTGCTTATAGATATCATTTACAAAATTATTTACCTCAACACCCTCTTTTAAAATATAGTTCCCTGTATTTATTACTATATCCGGAGAAATTCTCTTTGCGCCATCTAACGTCAGTGCCGAACTCCTTCCTAAGTTGCTGGTCTGCTGGGTGATGCCTACTACTATATACTCCTGCTTGACATCCTCACATAAAACAGAAACCACATCATTTATTCCTACATCGAGTTTGTCTGCGATTAATGTTGTAAGACTAATCTCATTAGAAGCCTCCGGGTATCTTCCCTCAACTATTAAATCTTTGTTATGTTGCTTAAAATCCGGACTTACTTTGGTCTGTAAAGTCTGCTCTGCTCCACTCTCAGACGAGCTAATAGTTGTATTTATTGAAATCTGCTCCAATATACTTTCTATGTCTTTGTGCTTGTTCACATCATTTTTAATGCTTTCGTCTTTAAAATAGAATTGAACATCACCTTTTTCCATTCCAATAAAGGACCACATTGAATCACTGTCACCATTGAAATTTTCAACTGCCACAAATGAAAATCCAACCGAAAAGCTCAGCAGGCATACTATAAAAACAATAGATACGTTCTGTCTTAAGGCTGCCATTATTCCTTTCAAAGCAATTGTAAAATTTAATGGTAATGGTGTTTTTTCCATAGCAAAATAATTACGCTTAAAATTATGTGTATTTATTCCATCCCTAAGTGCATTAAGTACTGTTATTTTTCTAATCTTTAATGATGCGAAAAATGATACAAGAGCAACGAAAATCAACATAAATACTGCTGCCATAATATAAAGTGCAACATTAGGTATTAACTGCCACTGTAATCCTGTTGTCAAACCTAATAGGAAGTTTATTGCACCACCACCTGCTACGGAAATTATCTCACCAGCCAATACTCCGGCAATCGTAATTACCGTAAACATTCCTACAAACACAAGAATCATATCCTTTGTAGTGTAACCAGTAGCCTCCATTACACCAATATTTTTATAGTTCTGCTGAATATATGTGACTATCTGAAATCTGATTACTACAATAGCAATTACAAGTAAAACTCCGGCTAAACCAAGAAGTATTCCCATGATAATGTTAGGAAACATTGTTGCACCAACCTTCATTGTATCATACGAAAGAACAAAGCCACTCTCCAGTCCAAGATCATATTTTTCGTTGAAGCTTTTAGTAAACTCAGTTTCTATATCATCTGTAGAGACATTAGCAGAAGAAATACCTCTCCATAATAAAAAATCGTTCATTACTGTAGCATTTGCTTCAATTTCATCCCATGTATTATCTGACACAAAAATCATATAAGTTGAAAAATTACTTGGATTTGCAAAATTTATTTCTTCATAAAATCCGTCAACTACACATTTATATTCCTTACCACTGAGCGATAATTCTACGGTATCACCTAATTTATAGTTTTTCGCAACCTTAAGATAGTATGGCAGATATGCTCCGTTCTTATGAGCTTTTGTAACCTTTTCCAAAACATGGGCTTTACTCATTTTTCGTTCAAAAGAATTTTTCTCAATAAGTGTAGGAAGCTCATCTCCCTTATCCGATAATGACTCATTTTTGATACTTCCATCGCCAAAATAGAAAACATCTTCACGCTCCATCTCTTTTATAGATGAAATATCACCCAGAACATCTTCTACCGCGTCCTTGTGTGTTGACCCTGGCATCATGACAGATATATCTGCACTATTAGTTATTTCTTTTACATTCTGCACATTTTCATCCATCTGTATTATGGAATTTAAACTTACCAGTATCATACTCATGGCAACACTTACCAGAAAAACCAGGGTAATTGCTGTCACCACAGACCTTTTTAAATTGTTTTTTATTAAAAGTAAAAATCTCATGATTACCACCCCATTCTTGTAAGGAATTCGCGAAGATCCTTATGTCTCTTCTCGTCATTTTTTACATATTTTCCCAGACGAAGCTCATCAATTATCACACCGTCTTTCAGGTAAAGAATTCTATGAGCACGTCGCGCAGTTTTCATATCATGTGTAACCATTACTATGCTCTGGCCTTTTTCGTTAATCTCTGTCATTATATCAAGAACTGCCTCAGCACTGGTCGAATTGAGTGCACCTGTTGGTTCATCCGCAAACACGATAGACGGCGAATTAATTAGTGCTCTTACAATTGATACTCTCTGCGCCTCGCCACCTGATAACTGTGTAGGGAATTTGCCCCAGCTTTCTTCCTTAATTCCTACTCTGTTAAGAAGTTCCTTTGCTTTGGCTGCAACTTCTTTTCTATTTTTATTTACCAGAAGACCTGTAGCCAAAATATTATCCAGTACACTCATGGAATCGTTTAGATAATTCTGCTGGAAAACAAAGCCACTGTATTTTCTTCTGAAAATCGCAAGCTGGTCATTGCTCAGTTTTGTGATTTCCTTCCCCTTGCAGGTTATTGTTCCAAGTGTTGGTTTATCAATTCCGGAAAGTGCATACATAAGTGTTGATTTTCCAGAACCTGACGCTCCCATAATAACAGTGAAATCACCTTCATAAATTTCAATATCAAGATTTTTTAATACATGCTGCTGTACGCAGTCATTTGAAAAAGTTTTGCTTAGCATCTTTGCTTCAATTATTTTATTCATATCTTCTCTCCTATCATAACCTGGCCTTTTGCTGTAAAAGAAAGCTCTGCTTTCATATACAGTAAAAAAGGACTGCAGCTTTTTGCTACAATCCTAATATACAATAAATATCCTTAAAAAGTCTTTTTTCAAATCTTGTGTAATTCTTATCTGTTTCTTAATTGTATAATTTCAAGAACGCTCCAGCGTTCTTGCTGCGGAATGTGCGTCAGCTTTGCTGACATCTTCTTCTGCGCATTCCTGCAATCCGCCGGAGGCTTTTATCTCAGTTGGGCATTGTGTCCTCCACTGAGACTAATATGTTTCATCTCTCCACTTATAGAAGTGGGAGTTTCCCCAACTGAGATTAAACAGTCTTAAAATGAAGCTCTATGGCAAAACCATTATTGTTATAAGCTTCTATTGACCCTTGCATACCTTCCATAAACTGCTTTGCCAGGTATAGTCCCAAACCCGACCCCGACTTTTTATCTGTATTCTTTCCCCTGTAAAACTTTTCAAACAAAAGTGGCAGTTCATCCTCGGATACTCCCTTTCCCAGGTCTTTGATAGTAACTTTTAAGCTATTCTTATCTAATTCATAGCTTACAAATATATCACCCTCGCTATACTTGTAAGCATTTCCAATAATGTTATCAAATACCTGTGTTGTACGAAGACTGTCACAGTATATCAGACATTGTGGAATCTCATTTGTAAACTTTATTCTTTCATATGTATTAAGCTCAGCTAATATTGTTCCTATAATATTTGAATTTTCTTCTGTCGCATTAACTCTAAGCACCTGCAAATCCTCAAGTGTTGAATCAAACATATTGCTAATCAGCTGATTGACTGTATCAGCCTTGGATGAGATCGTTCTTATCTTATCAATATTCTCGTTGTCTTTAAGCTTTATTTCTAACACTTCACATATTGCCTTAATTGTCGAAATCGGAGTTTTTACATCGTGGGACAAAGACGCAACAAGTTCTTTCTTACTCTTATTTGCTTCGTACTCACCTTGCTTTGCCCGCTTTAATTCATCCCTCATCAAATCAAAGCTCTCTGTGAATGCACCAAAATAATTCTTCTTTTTCATATATATCGGAAAATCCAAATCACCCGCAGCCACTTTTCGCGCAAAACTCTTCATTGATACAAAAGGTTTCAATATATAAAAATGAATATATAAATATATTGAAACAATAAGTAAAATAATTATTCCAAACACAAATGAAATGATTGTTATCAATCTTTTTTGTATCTTTTCATCCAGACGTAATTCACTTGAAAACAGGAGTTTTCCTGCTAATTTTCCATCCTTGGTCAGATCCATTACAATCGCGTTTTCATTCATGGCTTTTGTCAGACTAAACAGATAATCTTCATCATCACAATAAATAATACTATATTCATTTGTCTCTTCTATAAGCTCATTATTCTGATACCTGGCATTAATTTCACTTGTTATACTGTTTATGTGTGAAATATCTATTTTCTCATCGCTTGCTTTACCTATATAAACAACACTCGCCAAATACACGCAGATAAGCAGCGCTAATACTCCTATTAAGCCCTTTTCAAGTTTCATTTACTGACTCCATCCATTTTTAATATATTTGCATTTGTCACTCTTCAAATATATATCCCACGCCCCATACCGTCTTAATATAATCAGGCTCATTTGGATTATTTTCTATCTTCTCACGAATCTTCCTGATATGTACATTGAGAGTTCCATCGCTAAAAAAGGCATCTCCCCATACATTGGCAAACAATTCATCCTTTGTGATTACTTTGCCTTTATTCTGATACAGGTAAACAAAAAGCTTAAACTCTTTATTCTTTAATCCAACATCCCTGCCATCCTTATATACCCGAAGGGCCTCATAATCAATCACAAAACCATCTTCATTTGTAACTACTTTCTGCTCTGTCTGATTTGACATGCGCTTAAGCATCACTTTGACCTTTGCAAGAAGTACACTTAAAGTATAGGGTTTTTTGATATAATCATCGCCACCGATATTAAGTGCAATAAGAACATCATCATCACTCTGTCTTGCACTGATAAAAAGGATAGGAATATTAGTTATCTGTCTAAGCTTCTTACACAGATCAAATCCACTCTCATTTTCTAAATTTATGTCCAATAAAATCAGCCGAACCTGATTATTCTGCAAAAAATCCAAACAGCTTTTACTATCACTTACACATTCAGTCTTTACTTCAAACATATTGAAATATTCACTTGTTGCCTCTGCTAATTCGATTTCATCATCTACTATTAAACAATCGTAATTCATATGCCCCTACTTACTTTGAATTTGATTAAAAAAACAGAATGCCTCGCTCAAAATCTTTAAGCGGGGCATTCAAAATTATGACCATATTAGTGCTTTGGAATAAGCTTCTCTGTTCCACCCATGTATGGCTGAAGTGCCTTAGGAATGTTAATTGAACCATCTTCGTTTAAGTTATTCTCAAGGAATGCAATAAGCATACGAGGTGGTGCAACTACTGTATTGTTAAGTGTGTGTGCGAAATACTTCTCGCCATTTGCACCCTTAACTCTGATCTTAAGACGTCTTGCCTGTGCATCTCCTAAATTAGAACAGCTTCCAACCTCAAAATACTTCTGCTGTCTTGGTGACCATGCTTCTACGTCACATGACTTAACCTTAAGGTCTGCAAGATCTCCTGAGCAGCACTCTAATGTACGTACAGGAACGTCAAGGCTTCTGAAGAGCTCTACTGTGTACTGCCACATCTTCTCGTACCAGTCCATAGACTCCTCCGGCTTACATACAACAATCATCTCCTGCTTCTCGAACTGGTGGATACGGTAAACTCCACGCTCTTCGATACCGTGAGCACCCTTTTCCTTACGGAAGCATGGTGAATAGCTTGTAAGTGTGTATGGAAGCTTCTCTTCATCATTAATTGTATCGATAAATTTTCCAATCATAGAATGCTCAGATGTTCCGATCAAGTAAAGGTCCTCTCCCTCAATCTTGTACATCATGGCATCCATCTCTTCAAAGCTCATAACTCCTGTTACTACATTTGAACGAATCATGAAAGGTGGGATACAGTAAGTAAAGCCCTTGTTAATCATGAAATCTCTTGCGTATGCGGTCATTGATGAGTGAAGTCTTGCGATATCTCCCATAAGGTAATAGAATCCGTTACCTGCTACCTTTCCAGCTGCATCGAGGTCGATTCCGTCAAATCTCTCCATGATATCTGAGTGATATGGAATCTCAAAATCAGGAGTTACAGGCTCACCGAACTTCTCTATTTCTACATTACAGCTGTCATCTTTTCCAACAGGTACAGAAGGGTCAATGATGTTAGGAATCTTCATCATAATCTCTGTCACCTTGTCAGCAAGCTCCTTCTCAAGTGGCTCAAGCTCTGTAAGTCTCTTTGAGATTGCTGCAACCTCTGCCTTAACAGCCTCTGCCTCTTCCTTCTTGCCCTGTGCCATAAGAGCACCAATCTGCTTTGAAATCTGATTCTTCTTTGAGCGAAGGTCATCAGCTTCCTGCTTTGCTTCTCTGGACTGCTTGTCAAGCTCAATAACCTCGTCAACGAGTGGAAGCTTGTGATCCTGGAACTTCTTCTTAATGTTCTCTTTTACTACTTCAGGATTCTCGCGTAAAAACTTTAAATCTATCATATTTCCTCCAAAAATTATTCAAATCTGAGTGGATATTTATCTGTTAACTCCTTAACGATTGCCTGTGCCTTAGTAACTGCACTCTCACCATCTTTGATAAGCATTGCAATTGCTTCTGCAACCTTATCGAAATCGTCTTCCTTAAGACCTCTTGATGTAGCAGCTGGTGTTCCAAGTCTGATACCACTTGTAACAAATGGGCTCTTTGGATCATTTGGAATTGTGTTTTTGTTAGCTGTAATATGAGCATCATCAAGAAGCTTCTCAACTTCCTTACCTGTAAGTTCAAATGGAGTAAGGTCTACGAGCATAAGGTGGTTATCTGTTCCACCTGATACAATCTTAATTCCTCTGTCCATAAGTCCCTTGGCAAGAGCCTGTGCATTCTTGGCAACCTGCTGCTGGTACTCTTTGAATTCTGGCTGTAAAGCCTCTTTGAAACATACTGCCTTAGCTGCGATAACATGCATAAGTGGTCCACCCTGAATTCCTGGGAAAACAGCCTTGTTGAACTTATACTTATCAGCCATCTCCTGGCTTGAAAGAATCATTCCTCCACGTGGTCCGCGAAGTGTCTTATGAGTTGTTGTTGTAACAACATCTGCGTAAGGAATTGGGCTTGGATGAACTCCTGCTGCAACAAGTCCTGCAATGTGAGCCATATCAACCATAAGGATAGCTCCAACCTCATCAGCGATTTCCCTGAACTTCTTGAAATCAATTGTTCTTGCATATGCTGATGCACCTGCAATAATCATCTTTGGCTTACACTCTTTTGCGATAGCCATTACATTATCATAATCTATAACTCCGTCATCATTTACTCCGTAAGGAACGATGTTGAAATATGTTCCTGAGAAGTTAGCTGGTGAACCATGTGTAAGATGTCCGCCGTGGTCTAAGTTCATACCCATTACAGTATCACCTGGCTGTAAAATAGCAAACTGGACTGCCATGTTAGCCTGTGCTCCTGAATGAGGCTGTACGTTAACATACTCACATCCAAAGAGTTCCTTAGCTCTTTCTCTTGCAAGCTCCTCAACAACGTCTACACAAGAGCATCCACCATAATATCTGTGTGCAGGGTATCCTTCTGCATACTTATTTGTAAGCACGCTTCCCATTGCTGACATTACAGCAGGGCTTACCCAGTTCTCTGAAGCAATAAGCTCGATGTGGCTATTCTGACGATTAAACTCGTCGCAGATAGCTGATGCAATTTCATTATCAACTGATTTGATATCATCTAATGTGTACATATTATTTCTCCTTTTTCTTCTCCATATACTAAAGGGACCTTGCTCCCTAAAACTCTTATATTATTTTTGATTGCAAATTTGTGTCAGCTTATTATACTCTTCCACAACACTGCTTATACTTCTTGCCACTTCCGCATGGACATAAATCATTAGGATATACCTTGGCATGCTCACGTTTCTTTGGCGCATTAGCTACTGTATCATCTTTGTTTGTTCCTGTAACCTTTGCTACCTGCTCTCTTTCAACATTCTGCTGAACCTGAACATGGTAAAGAAGACGAACTGTTTCTTCCTGAATAGCCTCAATCATTCCGTCGAACATATCAAATCCTGCCATCTTGTACTCTACAAGTGGATCTCTCTGTCCGTAAGACTGCAATCCGATACCCTGTCTAAGCTGAGTCATATCATCAATATGATCCATCCACTTACGGTCAATAACCTTAAGTAAGATTACTCTCTCTATCTCTCTAAACTGCTCTATCTCTGGAAACTCACTCTCTTTTTCCTCATAAAGATGAACTGCTTTCTCTTTTAGATACTGCTTTAATTCCTTAGGAGTCTTAATCGCCTTTATCTCCTCAGCAGAAATTGACTTTTCTAATGGGATTATTGGAAGTAAAATTTCTCCAACTTCTTTTAAATCCCACTCTGATCTTGCTATGTCCTCTGATATACACTGATCAACAGATTTCTCAACCTGCTCCTGAATCATCTTAAGGATAGCATCTCTCATATTATCGCCGTTAAGTACCTGAAGACGCTCTGCGTAAATAATCTCTCTTTGATCATTATTAACCTGATCATACTCTAACAGATTTTTTCTTACACCAAAGTTGTTACTCTCGATTTTCTGCTGAGCTTTTTCAATTGCAGATGTAAGCATCTTGTGCTGAATCTGCTCCCCTTCCGGAACACCAAGTGCTGTAAATACATCCATAAGTCTTTCAGAACCGAAAAGTCTCATAAGGTCGTCCTCTAATGAAATAAAGAACTGTGACTCTCCCGGGTCTCCCTGACGACCAGCACGACCACGTAACTGGTTATCAATTCGTCTGGATTCATGTCTTTCTGTACCAATAATCTTTAGTCCGCCTGCTGCTTTTGCAACATCATCAAGCTTAATGTCAGTTCCTCGACCAGCCATATTTGTTGCGATTGTAACAGCGCCCTTCTCTCCGGCAAGTGCTACAATCTCAGCTTCCTTCTCATGTAACTTAGCATTAAGTACTGTATGTTTAATACCTTCTCTGCTTAGCATTTTACTTAAAAGTTCAGAAGTCTCAATTGTAATTGTACCAACAAGTACAGGCTGTCCCTTTTCATGAGCCTCCTTAACTTCTTCTACAACAGCTTTAAACTTTTCTTCTTTTGTCTTATATACTGCATCGTGATGATCAATACGGGCAACCGGACGATTTGTTGGAATCTCAATAACATCCATTCCGTAAATATCACGAAACTCTTTCTCCTCTGTAAGAGCTGTACCTGTCATTCCTGATTTCTTATCAAATTTGTTGAAGAAATTCTGGAATGTGATTGTCGCAAGTGTTTTGCTCTCTCTCTTAACCTTCACATGCTCTTTTGCTTCGATTGCCTGATGAAGTCCATCTGAATAACGACGTCCTGGCATGATACGACCTGTAAATTCATCTACAATCATAACCTCATCATCTTTTACTACATAATCCTGATCTTTAAACATAAGATTATGTGCACGAAGAGCAAGGATAATATTATGCTGAATCTCAAGATTCTCAGGATCAGCAAGGTTTTCAATATGGAAGAATTTTTCTACCTTATGAACACCTTCCTGTGTAAGGTTTACAACCTTGTCCTTCTCATTTACTATAAAGTCTCCTGATTCTTCCTGCTCAAGTCCCATGATGGCATCCATCTTAGTATACTCTGGGATATCCTCGCCTCGTTGAAGCTGTCTTGCAAGAACATCACAAGCCTCATAAAGCTTTGTTGATTTTCCACTCTGTCCTGAAATAATAAGAGGAGTTCTCGCCTCATCAATAAGAACAGAGTCAATCTCATCGATAATCGCATAATGAAGCCCTCTTTGTACGAGCTGTTCCTTATAGATTACCATGTTATCTCTTAAATAATCGAATCCTAATTCGTTGTTTGTTACATAAGTAATATCACATGCGTATGCTGCACGTCTTTCATCATTATCAAGACTGTTAAGAATGATACCTACCGAAAGTCCTAAAAACTCATGAACTTTACCCATCCACTCAGCATCTCTCTTTGCAAGGTAATCATTAACAGTTACAACACATACTCCCTTTCCTTCAAGTGCATTAAGGTATGCTGGAAGTGTAGAAACAAGTGTCTTTCCTTCACCTGTTCTCATCTCTGCGATTCGACCCTGATGAAGAATAATTCCACCGATAATCTGTACTCTGTAATGTTCCATTCCAAGAACACGACGAGCAGCCTCTCTTACAGTTGCATAAGCTTCTGGAAGCAGATCATCAAGTGTTTCCCCCTTTGCAAGTCTGTCTTTAAATTCTTTTGTCTTTCCTTTAAGTTCGTCATCTGAAAGAGCATGCATACTTTCCTGATATGACTCTACTTTATCTGCAATTGGATATATTCTCTTTAATTCTCTCTCGCTATGAGTACCAAAGATTCTTGTTATTGCGCTCATTGCCTATCTCCTATCTTCTATCTTCTATATCTAAGGGCAAATGCCCACATTGACAAATATTTTACCACTTTTGTACATTTTTAACAACTCTATGATACTATTGTTTTATTAACTTTTTGTTAACTTGTACTATTTTGTTTTAAAAATAAAAATTTGATGATATAATAAATCTGATAATTTGTAAAAAGTTATAATATCAATAACGAGGAGGCATACATTCAAATGTTTTCATATGTTTATAAAACTAACGGAACCTGTTCTACAAAAATTGAATTAGAACTCGATGGTGAGGTTGTACATAACGTAAAATTCACTGGCGGATGCAATGGTAACCTTCAGGCAATTCCTTGCCTTGTAGAAGGTCTCACAGTTTCACAGGTTGAAGATAAAATCGGTGGAATAAAGTGCGGATTTAAGAACACTTCATGCGGAGATCAGCTTGCAAAAGCATGCCGTAAAGCATACGAGGAATCTAAGAAATAAAATATTTGAAAATGATATATTTGTATTAATCTATGTAAGCGATACTCTCTATAAAGAGTATCGCTTTTTTATCTAATTCGCTTGTCATTTCTTATCAGTTTTCAACAGGGGCAAGAATTACAGGCTGTATCTGCTTTCCAGAAAGAGCACTTATAATAGTCATTTCAATCTGCTCCATATCACATACTAACGAATTAGGTTTTTTTCTATAATCATCCTGCCTTAATGGCACCATATACACATTTTTTGTATTCATTAGTTCACCAATATTTTTGAAATTTGCACCCATTGCATCATTTGTGGCTAAGGCAATTACAAGGGGTTTTTGGTTTCTTATATGTGCTTTTGCAGCCATTAATACTGGCGAGTCTGTTATTCCAAGATTAAATTTTGCTGCAGTATTTCCTGTACATGGTGCAATAACCATAATATCAAGGTGATTTTTAGGTCCTATCGGTTCTGCTTCATCGATTGTAAAAATCCCCTTGTTCTTTGTTATATCCTGAATTTCTTCTATGTTTTCTTTTGCCCTTCCAAATCGAGTATCCATTTTTTGTACATTATAAGAGAAGATTGGAACTATCGTTGCCCCCTGCCGGGCCAGTCTTCTCAGACAGGATTTAGATTTCTCCATCGTACAAAATGATCCTGTCACACCATATCCTATGGTACAATTTGATAAATCCATGAGTCATCCTCTCCTGATGATGCTTTAAAAGGGTCGTGTCTGTTAATACAATCTGCCAGAATTTTTCCACTGCTTTTTGTCATATATCTTCCTGGAAGTCCAAGTGCATGATTAAATTTTATTCCATTCTTTTCAATTGCACTCTTATCACACCCACCTGGCCCGGATGCTATATCTATAATCAACGCATCTTTCGGCAACTCTTTTATTATTTTTTCTGTCACAACCAAAGATGGGACCGTATTTATAAGCACATTTGAAGCATATGCTTCTTCTGGACCATATGAAAATGGGCACGCGCTACACCCGGCTTTAATGGCAGCAATTCTTGCTTCTTTCTTTCTGGCAACGACTGTCACTTTCGCTTCTAGTCTTAACAATCTTTCCACAATAGCTTTGCCACAATAACCAAAACCTGTTACCATGATTTTGCTTTCTTTTATTGAATAATCACTCTCTACTGCTACCAGACCTAAAACTGCTTCTGCTGTTATTATTGCATTTTTTTCCACTACCATGTCATCTACTGCTGTATCATAAAACTTTATTTCATTCTCGTTTAACCAGCTCTTTCTACCATCATCAAATGCACCTCCATAGACTAATGGCTTATATTTTACCAGATTAGTTTTAAGAAGATCTTTCTCAAATGGTCTAACATCCAGTTTAGAAACAGGTGTTGGCATAATCACGCGTTTTACATTTTCCCATTTAACCTTATCAGCTCGGTCGACTGTGCGTTTTTTTCCTATCAGGTAATCGGCAATTGCCTTCTGTCTTTGGTCGGTTACATAAATAATTGTATCTCCAAACATACAAAAACTCCCTTCCATATATAATATGAAAGGGAGCTTTATTAGTTCCATTCTATATTTTATTAGAGCTGTGTCTTTACGAAAATATCATAAATAGCTTCGATTGCCTTTTCAAAATCATCATTGCTTACACCGATGATAATATTAAGCTCTGATGATCCCTGGTCAATCATTCTTATATTTATATTTGCATGAGCAAGGGCTGAGAAGATACGTCCAGCTGTTCCTCTTGTTGATCTCATTCCACGACCAACTACTGCAATAAGTCCAAGATCTGACTCAAGTTCAATTGAATCCGGATGTGCATTCTGGCGGATTGCACTGATAACCTGCTGCTCTTTACCCTCAAACTCTTCCTGATGAACAAATACAGTCATTGTATCAATTCCTGAAGGCATATGCTCGATTGAAATATTATTCTCCTCGAATGCCTGAAGAGTTTTTCTACAGAATCCGATTTCTGAATTCATCTTATCTTTATCAATATTTACTGCTACAAAGCCCTTTTTACCAGCAATACCTGTGATTGTAAACTCTGGTTTCTGGCATGTGCTTGCAACAATAAGTGTTCCAGCTGCTTCTGGATCATTAGTGTTACGAATATTGATAGGAATTCCCATACTTCTTACTGGGAAAATTGCATCCTCATGAAGTACTGACGCTCCCATGTATGAAAGCTCTCTAAGCTCTCTGTATGTAACAACCTTGATTGGTTCTGGATTTTTGATAACACGTGGATCTGCAACAAGGCATCCTGATACATCAGTCCAATTCTCGTACATACTTGCATGACAAGCCTTAGCAACGATAGAACCAGTGATATCTGAGCCACCTCTTGAGAATGTTACAACTCTTCCATCAGGACCAGCTCCATAAAATCCAGGGATAACTGCCTTTTCACATTTTTCAAGTTTCTTACTAAGAACTTTATCTGTCTTTTCTGCGTCAAATTCTCCGTTCTCATCAAAGAAAATTACGGTTGCTGAATCTATGAACTCATAACCAAGATAGTTGGCCATGATAATTCCATTTAAATACTCTCCTCTTGATGCAGCGTAATCTTTTCCTGCTTTTGCCTTGAAATCTTCTGAAATCTTTTTGAACTCGTCATCAAGTGCAAGTTTAAGGTTAAGACCATTAATAATTGAATCATATCTATCCTTAATCTTCATAAGAGATACTCTGAAATCCTGTTCCTCTTCTGCTAATGCATAACAAGCATAAAGCATATCTGTAACCTTAGTATCCTTAGAATTTCTCTTTCCAGGTGCACTTGGAACTACATATTTACGAGACTCATCTGCTCTGATAATGTCTCCTACCTTGGCAAACTGCTCTGCACTTGCCAAAGAGCTACCACCGAATTTTACTACTTTGACCATTTCTTTTGCTCCTATAAATCATTTAAAAATACCGTTCTGAATTATACAGCAGTTAGCTTGGTCTCGTCAAACTTTTTTGTTAATTTCATTCAATAAATTCAATATCCATATCAAATTTTCCTGTTTCTTCATCTATTATGATAACTCCATATGACGCCGGCACCCCTCTCGGAGGGGCTCCAATACTTCCAGGATTCATAATAGCAAGACCGTTATGATAATCATAAAACACTCTATGTGTATGTCCAAAAAGAACTACATCTGCCTCTCTTTCCTTTGCTCCAAGTTCAATATTTAACAGACTCGATTTAACGCAGAATGTATGGCCATGACATATCAAAAACTTCTTTCCCTCAATAGTAAGCAGTCGTTCTTCCTGTTCTTGTGAATAATCACAGTTTCCTGGAACTCTTTCCATTATTATGTCAGGAAACTCTCTTTTTAAATATCCGGCATCATTCCAGCAATCACCTAGATGGATAATTAAATCCGGTTCAATTTCTTTTACAGCCTGTTTCATATTTTCGATATCCCCATGGGAATCACTAAGTACTAATATTGTCTTCACTAATATCTCTCCTATTTTCAGTCTTTTTAACTTTTTTCTTATCTGTTCGTTGAATATGGAGTATATCACTCTGCATAATATAAAACTCCTGCCCTGGCCAGTTCGCCAAAGCAGGAGTTCTTTCCCATAAATTAATTTATGCTAATCTTTTCCACTGTTTACTGCATTTATAATATGAGTAAAACATACATTTATCTGCCTGGTCGCATCTTGATGGTGCACTTTCAATATTGCACTGGCAATTTACTATTGCCTCAGCTTTCCCCTTGCAGCTACCCTTAATCATTACATCATCTAATACTTCATCTGACATCTTACGCTCTCCTCACAAAATTTTGTTCTCAACGAATGTAATTATACAATATCTTGTAGATATATACCATAAGGCAATTCTAACAAAATAGATAGCGTCTTTTGGCAAAATTTTCACTTGACTTATTTTCAAAAATCGGTTATGTGGTACTACAAACCAATATCATCCACTAGATTTAGTGTATATTTATTAACAATTTCAATGGATTTTTTGTAACTATCCACATTTTTCAGATGACTTGTGCAATGTGCATCAAGACCAAGAATAACCTTATTCCCAATCTCTGCTGGAATACTCCAGAATCTATCCACATCAGGGTAATGTTTTCTTTCCCCAATGCCTAAAAGATTAATCTCAAGTGGAATATCCATTTCTTTCAATGCTTTACAAAGACGGGTCATCTCCCACTCATAAACAGAATCCAGCCCGCAGTAATTAATCAGATCAGGATGTGCAAGATATTTGTAACTTCCAGTCTCCATACCTTCAATAATGCTGTCAACATATTCTCGTATTCTGCCCTCATCATCTGTTTTTGTTCCTGAATATGGTCCATGCTGTTCACTTCTCCAGAAATGCTGACCCATTATCATGTAGTCAACACCTAACTTATGAACCATAAGTCTTTGTTCCTTATAAAATTCCGGGATATATTCTGCTTCAAATCCAACATAAATCTTAATGTCAGATGCATATTCCTGTGCTAATTTTCTTATGCATGCAACATATTCAGGAGCCTGCCCCATTGTCATTCTGATTCCGGATACATACCCATCTTTAAATGGGCATGGAATATGATCAGAAAAACCAAGCTTTCTAATCCCCATTTCAATAGCAGTTTCAATATACTCACGCTCCGTATTGTATGCATGCTGACATCTTGTAGTATGTGTATGATAATTTGCTGTTAAAAAAGAATCCATATTTGTTCTCCAGTTTACATAAAATTTCAATCTATATTTTATCACTTTTGTCAACCAGGTACAAAGCTAAAACAATTGCTTATTAGTCAATACGGTATTATAATTAATTGATAAGAAAACATATTTTACGAAAGGGGATTTATTATGTTTTTTCAAATTTATGGTGACTTTTCGGGTTATCAGTTACTCGGATGGTTATGTGTTTTTGCAGGATTAATTATCTGCAACGAAATTGCAAGAAGAAGTAAAGCTGGTGGAATATTCTTTTTCCTTATTCTTCCATTAATTTTAACTGTTTACTTTATTGCAATTGCAATTTGTGCAGCAAACGGAGCTGATTGGGCACTAAAAAACGAAACATATATGTACATGAATGGCTGGTTCCATTATGCTAAGCTTTACGCTGCCACAGCCGGATGTATCGGTTTTATGATGCTAAAGTACGGATGGGGCATTGGCAAAAAAGAAGCCTTCAAGGTATTCCCATTCTTAATTGTAGCGATTAACATCTTTATTGCTGTTGGTTCAGATTTTGAGTCAGCAATCAAGGGAGCTGCCGGCGTTGACGGATGGTGGTTCTCAAATGAGGGTGTATGGCTTAACGGCGGATGGTGGAACTGGGCAAATGGTATTGCCGGAATCATCAACGTATTCTGTATGACAGGCTGGTGGGGTATTTATTCTTCTAAGAAAAAAGATGACATGCTTTGGCCTGATATGACATGGAAATTTATTGTAGCTTATGACATTTGGAATTTTGCTTATACATATAACAATCTTCCAACTCACACATGGTACTGCGGTCTGGCGCTTCTTTTAGCTCCTACATTTGCAGCACATTTCTGGAACAAGGGTGGCTGGATTCAAAACCGTGCAAACACACTTGCAATCTGGTGTATGTTTGCCCAGGTATTCCCAGTTTTCCAGATTGGAACAAAGTTTGCAGTACTTCCTTCTCTTTACGAAGGTGCCGCAGAGCTTGGAATTACAGCTCTTGATTTAACAAAGGTTACAGATATTACTACAACAGGAATTACAGCAAATCCAACAGCACAGGGACTTATCTCAATGCTTGCACTTGTTGTTAACGTAATCTGTCTCTGTGATATTTTAAAGACAGCTAAGAAGAAGGGTATCAACCCTTACAAGAATGAAATCTGGAAGGGAACTCCTGATTTTGAAGAAGCTATGGACAGAGCATAACGAACTTATATGGAGGCAGTCAAAATGTTTCGTAAAGGACACCCTGAGGCTTCAGGGCTTCAAATAATAATCGTCGGATGTGGAAAAGTCGGACGAACACTTGTAGAACAGCTTAATAAAGAAGGACACAATATAACTATTATTGATAAGAGACCAAGTATGATTCAGCAGATTACTAATCTGTATGATGTCATGGGTATTGCCGGAAACGGTGCAAGCTATAGCATTCTCGAGGAGGCAGGAATTAAATCTGCAGATTTGATTATTTCTGTAACAGGCTCTGATGAGCTGAATCTTCTTTGCTGTACAATAGCAACACAGGTTGGAAACTGTGCAGCAATTGCCAGAGTCCGTACACCTGATTACAGTAAAGAATCTAACTATCTTCGCGAAAAACTCGGTCTTGCCCTTATTATTAATCCAGAGCTTGAAGCGGCTAAAGAAATGGCAAGAATCTTATATCTTCCAACCTCTCTTGAGGTTAATGCTTTTGCTCATGGACAAGCTGAGCTTATAAAATTCCAGATTCCTGAAGGTAGTACTCTTGACGGAATGCAAATTGCTGATTTAGGACGTAAGATGTCTACTAACATCTTAATCGGAGCCGTTGAACGTGGAGATGAAGTCCATATCCCTTCTGGATATTTTACACTTCATAGCCAGGATACTGTTTCATTTGTTTCTACCAAAAAAGCAGCAGTGAACTTTTTCAAAAATTTAGGACTAAATACCAAACAGGTCAAAAACACCTTAATTATAGGTGGTGGACGAGCTGCATACTATCTGGCAGATCAATTACTTAAAACAGGAATATCAGTTAAAATTATTGAAAGCGATTTTAAACGCTGTGAAGAACTTAGCATTCTTCTTCCAAATGCTGTAATTATAAATGGTGACGGAACTGACAAAGAGCTTCTGAAAGAAGAAGGAATTGAAGATGTTGAATCTTTCGTTCCTCTTACCGGAATCGATGAAGAGAACATAATGCTTACTCTTTATGCAAAGACTGTATCAAAAGCAAAAGTAATTACAAAAATTAACCGCATTAATTTTACAGAAGTCATTAATTCACTTCATCTTGGAAGTGTTGTATATCCAAAATACATCACCTCCGAGGCAATCGTTGCCTATGTCAGAGCCAAGAAAAATTCTATGAACAGTAACATCGAAACACTTTATCATATGTATGATTCAAGAGTCGAGGCTATAGAATTTTTGATTGAAAATGAATCAGAAATAACTAATATTCCACTTAAGGACCTTAAGTTAAAGGATAATCTTCTGATTACATTCATTAATCGAAACGGCTCAATTATTATACCAAGCGGACAGGATTCAATTCATGTTGGTGATTCAGTTATGATAATAACCTCACATACAGGACTAAATAACCTGCTTGATATTCTTAAGTAACGGAGGCCTTTTATGAATAAATCTGTGATTAGATATATATTAGGGCATGTTCTTAAGCTCGAAGCGGCACTATTACTACTTCCTTGTATAGTGGCGGTAATCTATAAAGAAAAACAAGGGGTGTATTTCCTTATAACCTCTTTATTATGTCTTATTTTTGGTTATATTCTTTCAGCACGAAAGCCGAAAAATACGATGTTTTATCTTAAGGAAGGATGTGTTACCACATCCTTAAGCTGGATTCTTCTTAGTATATTTGGATGTCTTCCATTTGTGCTTACCGGGGAGATTCCTTCATTTACAGATGCGCTATTTGAGACAATTTCAGGTTTTACAACCACAGGTGCCAGTATACTTAATGACGTTGAAGCACTTTCCCATACATCACTTTTCTGGCGAAGCTTCACTCATTGGGTTGGAGGAATGGGAGTATTAGTATTCCTCCTTGCTATTGTTCCATTAAGTGGTGCAAGCCATATTAATCTTATGAGAGCAGAAAGTCCCGGACCTTCTGTAGGAAAGCTTGTTCCAAAACTGCGCTCTACGGCAAGAATTCTTTATATCTTGTATTTTGCATTAACAATTATTGAAGCAGTATTTTTACTATTAGGCGGTATGCCTGTATTTGATTCAATTACTACTGCCCTGGGAACAGCGGGCACAGGTGGATTTGGTATAAAAAATGATAGTATAACAAGCTATTCTTCTTATATTCAATGGGTTATTACTGTTTTCATGATTCTTTTTGGTGTAAATTTTAATGCCTACTATTTATTAATTTATGGTAACATCAAAAAAGCTTTAGCTGTTGAAGAAGTAAGATATTACTTCCTGATTATTTTTGCATCTATATTATTTATTTTTATTAATATACTACATTTATATGACAGTGCTTTTGATGCACTTACAAAAGCCGCTTTCCAGGTTGGTTCAATTATTACTACTACCGGATTTAGCACAGCTGACTTTGATTTGTGGCCAGAAGCATCCAAAACAATTATTGTATTTCTTATGTTTGTTGGTGCATGTGCAGGAAGTACAGGTGGTGGAATTAAGGTATCGCGTTTCGTCATAGTATTCAAAAACATGATTAAAGAACTAAACTGCTACATTCATCCAAAGAGTGTAAAAAAGGTTAAATTCGAAGGAAAACCTATAGACCATGATGTTGTTCGTTCAATCAATGTTCACTTTATTACTTTTATGGTAGTATTTGCTATATCAGTTTTTCTTATTTCGTTTGAAAATAAAGACTTTACTACGAACTTTACGTCTGTAGCAGCAACAATTAACAACATTGGTCCTGGACTTTCACTTGTTGGTCCAACACAGAACTTTGCACATTTTTCAATTTTTTCAAAATATGTGTTTATGATTGATATGTTAGCTGGAAGACTTGAACTTTTTCCACTACTTATCCTCTTCCATCCTTCTGTATGGAAAGAATTGTCATAATATGAATGTAATATTTTTCTCCTTTACGGTAACAATATCTACTGTAAAGGAGGTGAATTAAACCATGACAAATACAACAAATTCTAATTCAGGTTCTAATTCAAGTAGTAACAGATCATCAGGATCAAACCGTATGGCAGTGCCAGAGGCAAAGGGTGCAATGAACAGATTTAAGGAAGAGGTAGCTAACGAGCTTGGTATCAACCTTAAAGAGGGATATAACGGAGACCTTACTTCTAAACAGGCCGGTTCAATCGGTGGTGAAATGGTAAAACAGATGATTATGAAGCAAGAACAGCAGATGCAGTAATTTTCTGCTAAAGAAAAAAACGGAAATAAACTTCTGATATCAAAAAACCTATGTCTACCCTAACATGTAGACATAGGTTTTTCTTTATAGTTTCTAATATACAAGAGCCTTTTTAATTTTTTCAACAGTATCATCGTCCATGAAATATCTTACAATTTCAAGAGCAAAATCAATTGCAGTTCCCATTCCCCTGCTTGTAATGATATTACCATCTACTACTACCGGCTGCTCAAGCCATGTAGCATCCAATAATTTATCTTCAAAGCCTGGATGACAAGTGACTTTCTTGCCTTTTAAAAGTCCTGCCAGACCTAGGACGCTAGGAGCTGCACAAATTGCTGCTACAAGTTTTCCATCAGAAGCAAAATTCTTTATCACCTGGTCTACGCATGAATCTGCACCAAGATTAGTTGTTCCTGGCATTCCTCCTGGAAGAATGATTCCATCATAATCATCAAAATTTGCATTTTCTTTTAATTTCTCAGTCTTAAATGTAACATTATGAGAGCTGGTAACCTCATTTGACCCGGTAATTGAAATCATATCAATTTCTATTCCAACTCGTCTACATACATCTACTACTGTAAGTCCTTCAATTTCTTCACATCCGTTTGCCATAAAAATTCCTAATTTGCTCATCGTTTGGGTTCTCCTTTATAATTCTCTGATAATATTTTTTGGAAGCGTATCAATAATAAGTTTCTCAAGTTCTGTTCCATTAATAGGCTTGGATAAGTATCCATCGAATCCTAACTCGAGATACTCTTCTTTTGCTCCCGCTATTGCATTTGCTGTAAGCGCAATAATTACTGTTTTGGTGCTAAGACCAAATTCTTCACTCCTTAGTTCTTTTAGCGTATCCACGCCATCCATATCAGGCATCATATGGTCTAGAAAAATAATGTCATAATTGTTTATTTTGCATAATCTAATGCATTCTTTTCCACTCTCTGCAACATCTACACACACTTTTGTTTCTCTTAACAGACCTTTCATTACGAGTAGATTTGCTTTTACATCATCAACTACTAGAATTTTAGCTTCTGGTGCCTCAAATAAGGGTTTGTATCCCCGATTATCCTCTTTTAATACGTTTATATCATCAAGTTCTGTACCTATTATCTCATCATTTACCTTCTTTTGAGGAATTTCAACATAAAACAGTGAACCCTTGTCCACTTCACTGTAAACTCCTATTTCACCATGCATAAGTTCAACAAGCTGTTTTGTAATTGAAAGTCCCAGACCGGTTCCTTCGATTCCTTTATTTTTCTCATCATCAAATCGTTCATACGAAGTAAACAACAAATCATGATATTCCTTGGCAATTCCAATTCCAGTATCTTCAACAGACATAAGAAGTTTTATCATATCATCGCACTCGTCGTCTTCTTTCCACTTGATTCTAAGAACAACAGTCCCCTGCTTTGTATATTTAATAGCATTTGTCATCAGGTTAATTAGAACCTGCCTTATTCTAACCTCATCACCTATCAGATATTTTGGAACTGTATTCTCACAAATAATAGATAACTCAAGCTGTTTTGCCTTTGCACGCGACATCATAAGCTTGCAGGTTTCATCTATCATCACACCTACATTGTACTGCATGTCAACAATTTCCATTCGCCCTGATTCAATTCTCGAAATATCTAGAATATCATTAATTATCGACAAGAGAGAATTACTTGCAAGCTGGACATCATTTGCATAGTTTCTAATATCTTCATTATCTGTTTCTCTTATTATCAATTCATTTAAACCCACAATAGCATTAACCGGGGTTCGTATTTCATGAGACATATTGGCAAGAAAACGACTCTTTGAAAGACTTGCTTTCTGTGCATTATCTCTTGCCTCCTTAAGCTCTGCCATGGTCTCATTGAGTTTGGCAAACTCAGGCGTTTCAATTGAAAAAAGCATAATACAAACAGTAAGAGCAATTGTAAACAGACTAAGCAACACATTAGGAAAGAAAAATAACTGTAAAACAGCTCCCATCATACTTACAACAATATAGATGATAATTGAAATTCTCTGCCTTAGAGTAAATACTTTAAAAACTCTAAGCATCATTATCTCTGCTCCAACAAAGAATATATATGGAACTATGTATACAAAAGAATATCCCTTTCCATGAATATATTGTTTGTTACTATCAAAATAGAAAATAAATCCTGTAAAGTAATTCGTAATTAATATTGCTATGTATGACAGAAAAAGTGCTTTTTCCAACATTGAAGTTTTACTTCTTTTATTTACTTTTGAACCAAAATCTATTGAATATACATAAAACACATAACTCAATATAGCATCAACTACGAAATATGTAGTATTTGCAAACTTATTACCCTCAATCGATATCATATCCGGATTACTAATCATTACTGCAGTAATAACATCCAGTAAATTTGCTAAAAGAACAAGTACGTTTAAAATACAAAAAATCCTGTTGCGTCGCTCTTTTAAATCATACTGCAATACAACATACATAAAGTTAAAGAGCATAAAAAAAACTGCTGATGTTTCAAAATATATATTGAAATTCAGATTCATATTAATTACCCCTATTTCCCCATAATAAATTACTCCGTGGCATTCTCGCCTCGGATTACAGATCAGAATACTGACAAAAAAATATACCAGTATCTGGTATGTGTAATCATATGATATAATAAACATAGTGGACTATACCATTTATATTGGCAAATCAGTCCGAACCATAATCATATTTCACACACTAATATTATATAACTATAACGCTGTATTGGGAAAGGAAAAAAGATGGAAATAGAAAGAAAATTTTTAATTAAAAACCTTCCAGAGAACTTAGAGCAGTATGACCACAAGGAAATAGCACAAGGATATCTTTGTACAAGTCCTGTTGTTAGAATACGCCGTTCAAATGATGACTATTATCTGACATATAAAGGCAAGGGAATGATGGTACGCGAAGAATATAATCTTCCTCTAACAAAAGAGGCATATTTGCATTTAAAAGAAAAAATAGATGGACGTCTAATTGAAAAAACAAGATACCTGATTTCGCTTACAGACAAGCTTACTGCGGAGCTAGATGTATTCCATGGCGACCTTGCCCCATTGACACTTGTGGAAGTTGAATTTGAATCTGTAGAAGAAGCAAACGCCTTCACCGCACCAGAATGGTTTGGAGAAGACGTTACAAATGATGGACGATACCATAATAGCAATATGCTATTCTAAACCGTATTATCTAAGTCTATTAGAATATTCATATTTTTGTCTTGTTCTAATGGCAAATTTCAAATCATCATAACGCTTCATTAAATCGCCATCCTCAATGATGACATCCATTACAACTGCGATGTCATCAATGAGCTTGTCGTTTATCTCATCTCTCATAGACACTAATACGTTATATTTTTCATCAAAAGTTTCTGCATCTAAAAACTCAAGCAATTTTGGATTAACCTGTACATCATCTTCCTGCTCTTGTGCTTGTGAAGATGATACTACAGTTGATGTAGATACTGTTTGTGTATAAGAAAGCTGGTCCTCTGACGTCTGGTTCGGACTTTCCTGTATTATTGTATCAGATGTAGTATTTTGCGCAGTTGAAGTCATATCAATCTTCTCAAATCGGTATTTCTGAGTAACTTCAGGATATTTTACATGGTCAACCTCACTGATAAACATTTCCAGAGGTCTTGCATAAATTCCAAAATCATCATACAAAGCCTGATAAATCACAAGCTTTTCTCTCGTCTCCGAATGTGTTGCCACCCCTATAACCTGATACATTTTATTCTTAAAATGTCTGTAAAATTCTCCTGCTTTTGGTGTTCTGTCGTTCATCTCTATTCTCCTGCTTTGCTAAAATTAACTGTATCCGGAACTGTAAATTCTGAAATCATATCAAGCCCCTCTGAAACAAAATCTCTTTCAAAACTCAGTGTTCCTGAATATCCCTTAATCATAAGATCATCTATATTTCCAAGAATATTTTCTGAAACTTCTATTGCATTTTCATCCTTACCTAAAGTATGGCACATTCTAGAATGTTCAACCTTATCTTTTTGATAAGTCTCTGTATGATTGTGTGATTTCTCTATTTCCTTTAAAGTTTTATCATCTGCATATTTTTCATTATTCCTCTTTGCTTTTTGCAAAATTTGTGGTATTTGGGAATTATTATTCTTCTGCTGAACTGCCCTGGCTGACTGGGCCTGGCGTGCCTGCTGGGCCTGACGTGCATGCTGGGCCTGACGTATCTGCTGTGCTTGTACTGCTGGCTGGATTGGTCGCGCCGGTTGAACAGAATTATTATTTTGTTGTGCAGATCTTTTGGCATCAGTAGAAACTGCTTTTATAATAACAACTATGACTATAACGACTACTAAAAAATTTATCATTTTCATTCTCCTTCTATACTGTACACATTTTCTTTAAAATATAATCAGCCTTAACCTCTAATGGTATGTCTTCATCTTTTCTATCCAGAAGTGGTTCTAAATCATTTAGAAGCCTCTTGGTTTTCTTATCCAGACTACCTTCATACCTGTCATTTAAAGCTTCTGCCATCTTTACTCCTGCAATCAGTTCTGACCTGATTTGCTCAATGAACTCGGTCTCAAAAATCTCACTAACCTTGTTAACTTTCTGCTGGAAATTTAACTCTTCCAAGTCCTTATTAGACCGTTCAAGATAGAAATATGCAAGGGCAAACATATCTGGTTTTTCTCTGTCAAGACCTTCCTGCGTCAGGTATATCAGATTCTCAACCTCACTCTGCATAATCAGACAATCCGCCCCCTCTTTATAGCCCGCAGTAAGTTTAACAACTGATTCTAATGTAGTCTGAAAATCTTTATCCTCCTTACTAATTAGAAACTCATCATTAAATCCCCCCTGCATCTTCTTAAATTCTTTCGAATACTGAGCAACTTTCGCCTTATCCAATGAAAGGCCCTTTGCCTCTATCAGCATGTGCTCAAGCCCTTTAAGACTTTGTAAAAGAGTCTGAAGCCTCTCCTTTACCGAATAATATCTGCCTGCTGTATTAAAAGCGTTCTTCCTTGTTTTGCTAAATACTTTAAGCCAGGCCTTGACTTTTGCCATATCAGCGCCGGCCGCATTCATTGCGTCTTTAAACTTTTTCTCATCATCTACCAGACCAAGTAACATAGCTATCCCCTTTTTCCAAAATATAATTTTATTATAGCCTAGTACATGATAAAATGCTATTATATTCTGAAATGTAATTTTGATATGAAAGGGTAAAATTATGCTGACTTACGATGATGCTTTGAATCTTAATTATTATAAAAAAACAAGCTACACTGGCTGGATGGGCGGAATGCGTTTTCTTATTAAAAGAGAAGAACCAATCCTTGAGGAGGCAACAGAAGAAACACCTGCCGTTAAAGGCGATCCAATATTCCATGTATGGGTGTGGCCAGGACCATATATTTTTGATTTGACAGATGATGCGTTAAAAATTGAATCTACTTATCCATTCTCTGATGAAGGAAAACAGCAGGCGGTTGACTGGATAAATGAACAGTTTGAAAAAAATGCCAAGTTATGGCCTAAGAAAAAAATATAATGTTACTTGTCCTTGTTGTAGTATATGGACTTGAAACTAACATGTGATAGAATAAAATATATAAAGGGAAAGGTTGTGATTAACATGAAATTATATCATGGTTCGGATGTTACAATAGAAAAACCTTCGACAAAAAAAGGCCGAACAGATGTTGATTTTGGTTTAGGTTTCTATTTAACTGCAGATAGAAACATGGCTCAAAAATGGGCATGCAATAAAAGTATTTCAATAATCAATGAATATGACGCTGTTCTTGAAAATCTTAATATAAAAGAATTAAAAGCAGATGAGGAATGGTTAGATTACGTAATTTATAACAGAACCCATGAAGGGGATCAACCTTTTGATGATACAGTATATGATGTCATTATAGGTCCGACAGCAGATGATAAACTCTTTGCAACAATTGATCTTTACTCAGATGGAATTATATCAAAAGAAAAAGCTATAGAAATTGTAAATTGCATGAATTACAGCTTACAATATGTATTCAAAAACGAGAATGCAATAGAGAAAGGATTGTCATTTTGTAGTTCGAAAGAACTTATGGGATTAGAAAAGCAAAAACTTTTTGAACAAATGATTAATGATAGAAAAATGGGCAGTAGAAAAGCAAATGATATAATGAGGAAGGGGGTACGATAATATGCTGGACTTTGAAGAAAAGGCACTATGCAGAAAAGTTGCCGGAGTCTTTGAGCTGTCTGCCATAAATGGATACGAGCCATTGAATTTCATTTCAATATGGTTAAATTCTGACACTGCACTGAAATTATATCAATGGAATTTTAAGGATATTGCTCAGAGCAAACAATATCTTCTCCATTCAATTGAAATTGAAACCTCATTATTGGAACCTTCTGAAAAAAGAGGAAAAGAAGATAAAACAACTAAAGCAATGTATTGGTTTGGATATACAATTATGTACTTATCCCTTGATACTAAAAAAAGTCCAAAAGAAATTATCTCAACATATAATGTCGAAAAAATATATATGTGCTATGAAACATTACATTCATTATCTTCCAAAAATGCAGTAGAAGTAATAGATAAAAATTTTAAAATCTAAAATATCTGTATATATACAAAAACCTCAGCAATTTGCTGAGGTTTTAATTAGTACGGGCAACAGGACTTGAACCTGCACGGTCTCCCACTAGAACCTAAATCTAGCGCGTCTGCCAATTCCGCCATGCCCGCGCAGTTGTCAAACAACAAAATTGATTATACTATTTGCTGATATAAAAATCAAGAGTTTTTTCTTAAAACTGTAGAAAAAGCCTTGCAAAACGCAAGGCCTTTTCAAATTATAAAATTATTATACTCGCACAATTTAAATCATTTCCAAGGTCGTAAACATTTCCAGTCTCAACCCCCACAACTGTTGGTCTGAGGATATAATGCGGATTATTTTTTACCACTCGCGCTTTCTCTCCATTACTCAACTGCACAATGGAATCAACAGGATACAAAATCATGCTCTCAAGGAAACTTTTCATTGCAGCCATATCAAGTTCATTTGTCATAGACATAATCATCTCAACAGCATCTCTCTGTGTGTATGCTGCCTTATATGGACGCTCTGTAACCAAAGCATCATAAATATCAGCAACTGTGAGTATCTTTGCATACGGACAAATTTTATTACTTTCAAAACCAAGCGGATAACCATTACCATTTATCTTCTCATGATGCTGCAGTACACCAAGACAAATTGCCGGATTAAATTCCGGTCTGTTTCTAATCATATTGTATCCATACGCTGAATGATTTTTCATCATTTCAAACTCTTCATCAGTAAGTTTGCCAGGCTTATTCAGTATCTCTGGTGGAATCTTTGTTTTTCCTACATCGTGAAGTAATCCAGCGACACCAATCTCATATATTTCCTGCTTTGAAAGTCCCTGTTGCTTTGCAAGAACCATTGAAATGGTAGCCACATCAACACTGTGTTTGAATGTGTATTCATCACTTGTTTTAAGTGTACTTATATCAATTGCCATGGCATCATTTGCAGAAATTGCAGTCATTAAATCACCTGCAATACTATCCGTCACACTAGCCATCTCACCCGAATTTGCGTTACTGTAAATAAACTGTATTCCTTCTGAAACCCTCTTACGTACACTATCTGATAACTGAACTTTCGAACGGTCTTCCGTTCTTAATTCCTCAACCTTCTCCTTAGCTTCATCTGAAAGTATCTTATCAGGATTTTCCGGCTCAATTTCTCCATCCTCAATGTACACCGCCATAATTCCAAGCTTTGCAAGGGATTGTATAGTATATTCATCCAAAACGGTTCCACTATCGACATAATTTCTTCCCATTCTGTCAACAACAACCTGCGCTATTTTCATTCCAGGCTTAAGCTGTTTTGTTCTAATGTACTTTCTTTTTTTCATTTAACTACAAAGTTCCTCATAAATATTTTGTCAAAAAGTAACAATTATTTTCACAAAAAAATATCATATTTGTGCACACTTTTGTGTAACATAATGGTAATATAATTTTTGTAAAAACCCCCCAATACATTATATAATTTTACTATCCCCATAGTAAAATACCTTCTCCTAAAAAGACAGCAGATCGAAAGGCTGTCTTTTTTTTATGCCAAAAATTTCTTAATGATTGCCACACAGCCTTCATATCCTATCTGACTACTGTTAAGGCAAAGATCATAATTCTTACTCATAGCCCATTTTCTTTCGGTACAATACTGATAATTTATCTCACGCTTTTTGTCCATGTCCTTGATCATCTTTTCTGCCTGAATCTGGTCAACATCATAAGATTTGCATACTCTTTTGATTTTCTCAGGCATCTCACCCATAATAAATACATCAAGTACATCATCCCTATCCCTCAAGATAAAATCAGCGCATCGACCTACTATTACACAAGGCTGACCATCTGCAATTTCTTTAATAATCTTTTTCTGCGCATTAAAGACATAATCATCTACTGACATTCCTGTACTTGTTCTACTAGAAAAGATGTATGAAAGAAGACTACTGCCATTTGCATACTCTCCTCTTTTCTCAATATATTCCTCGTCAAACCCTGTTTCCTTTGCAACTTTCTCAATAAGATCCTTGTCGTAATATTTATATCCTAATTCCTCTGCCAATAACTGACCGATATAACGACCACCGCTCCCAAACTCTCTACTTATTGTAATAATCCTTTTACTCATAGAAAACCATCTCCTTAAATATAGTACTATTTTAACACTTTATCAAAACAATATAAACCCCTCATTTACTTTGTTCCAAGGCTTCTAGTACCAAGCAAAACTGTATTTGCCATTGCCTTATATGCTTCCTCACTTGGGTGAAGATGATCGCCGCTATCAAATCCATCCTTGAAAGCTTCTGGTTTGTTCTCATCTCTTACAGCCATGTCAAAATCAATACAACCTTCAAATTCCTCATATTCTCTGAGCCATTCATTGTATTCATTTCTCACTTCATCCCTAAAATCAGTATATGTTCTCCATCCAAAAATTGGAAGAAGTGTGGCTGACCATACTTTTAATCCAAGTTCCCTGGCTTTTTTAATATATATTTCTTTTACACCTTCTATTAAATCCTGCGCAGTTGGCATGTCACTCCATGGTCTAAACTGATTTACCTCGGCACCTACGGGGTGAATGATGTCATTTATTCCATGCTGAATAATCACATCAGTTGCACCTGCAGTATCAGCCTCTATTGGAAAACGTATAGCTCCCTTTAGTCCATATGCAGCATAGGTAATGCAGTCATACTGTCGCAATATTCTAGTTCCACTTACAGCTCTTCTTATAATTGAAATATCCCTGTACCCTTCTTCCCATGCTCTTATGGCAAGATAGTCAGGCCACGATTGCGCTGTTATTGAATCTCCATAGCATATAATTGCATGGTTCTTTTCTGCTGTATGAATATCAATTGTATCAAGAAAATAAAACCAGTTAGTATTTCTAGTTCTATCCATATCAAGTTCCATTCCACCGGAAAAATCACCATATGCATAAAAACCTTTTGAAAGTGGGCCTGTTATAAGTACACCTGCATTCATCTGTGTAAAATCTTCCAGATATATATCAACATCAACAGTTTCCCCTGCTACTATATCCATCCGCAATTCATCGCTTACAACACATTTACCTGGCTCTATAACACACTCTCCTTTGCCATTAAATAATACCTGATTTTTATCTACAAATACTTTAGTAAGCACTACCGTTTCGCTACCGGTAAAATTATTAAAATGCAAACGAAGAGCATCTCCGGAAAAACACATTTTTATTGGATATCTTAACGTAATATCCTTTGCATACATTGCTTCCTTCTGCTCTGTTATTGATATTCCATTGCCCCAGCAGGCAACCCACTTACTATATGAATTCATATTATATATACTCCATTCTATTAGCCTAATGCCTTTCCTATAAAAAAAAGTCACTTTCTTACGAAAGTGACCTATTAAGCAGTCCGTACGGGAATCGAACCCGTGTTTCCGCCGTGAGAGGGCGGCGTCTTAGCCGCTTGACCAACGAACCGAAGTTATCTTACCATGTAACCTCAGTGTTAGTCAAGTATTATTTAATATTTTTTATTTTTCTTTCTGGCATTTCTTATTTCTATCATTCTCTGTCTCATATGAAGGTTAACCGCATCCATATGCTTCTTCTCAATCCGGGGATTTCTAAATCCTTTTACTCTCTTAAGGGCGGCCTGACGTCCATTACCCATAGAGCTAAGTATTGCCTCAATTTTCTCTCTTCCAACTTTAAGTCTTTCATCATCAATGTCTTTCTGTGATCTCTTTGATACAGCTTCTTCGAGCAAGCCTTCTGCGACTTCTTTTGTCTCAATAGTTTTTTCAACCACACCATTTACAAACTGATCCATATATTCATTTAATGAATCCTGCATTCTTACAACACTATTACTAAAATCTGTAAGTGCCGTAACTGTAAGCGTTGCATCAATTGAAATAATTGCCATAAATATTAGTGCAATAAGTTCAAAAATTATTGGTGTCATCCAACTGGTCATATCCTTTGTAAATGGAGCAACGAAAAATACTACCAGCATTCCGGCAAAACCAAAACAGATTGAATAAGGCAGGCAGATTCTTCCCTTTACATTTAATGGCATATCACTGTAATCCCACCAATAGGCATTAAAAAGCTTCTCAAGAGCCCATGATGTAAAATACTCCAATACCATACTTCCAAACATTCCAACTAAAAATACAAGACCCCAGCTGGCTTCTATTCCATTCTTTTGTAATATATCAAAAACACCTGTAATTGCGGCTCCTCCTGCTCCATATATAGGACAGGATGGTCCATACAGGAAGCCTCTGTTTTCCCATTTTTTTGATTTTATGGTGCAAAAAATACTTTCATATATCCACCCCATTACACTAAATATTGTAAAGTATACAAAATACTCACATAACCACATTTTTATCTACCTCATATCACTATTATTGTCTTCGCATACTGATAAGTATTCATCATACCATTCAATACATTTTCTGGTCCACTCATCAAAGGCAGCTTCAATTGCAGAATTTCCAAAATATTCCCACCAATCATAGTAAATTTTTTCTAACTCCTGCTTTGCCTTCTCAAGTGGTTCAGCTGCAAGTCTAAGCTTCCAGTCTGCATAAGCTTCATTTGTACTAAGCTCCTTGGCCTGCATATGTCGCGGTTTTGGAACAGCCTTTAAATCTTCTATCATTGCAAGGTCCCTAGCTTCAATCATTGCAGCTAGATTTTCGCCTTCTTCGAGTTTATTTCTCTCCAAATAATGCTCATAGCCAAACGGATAATACATCACATTATCCTTATTAATCACAAGAAGGCTCTCAGCCACCTGCGATACAAAATACCTGTCATGCGATACAAAAAGAAGAGTTCCTTTATATGCCTTAAATGCAGACTCTAATGTCTCCTTTGCAGGAATATCCATATGATTTGTAGGTTCATCTAGAACCATAAAATTAGGACCGCTTACGATAAGTTCTGACAATAGCAATCTGGCCTTTTCTCCGCCAGACAAATCCGACACTTTTTTGGAACAATCTTTCCCCTTAAAAAGATATGCTGCCAGAGTCTGTCTTGCTTCTTTTTCAGTAAAAACCGGAAACAATGCCCTGAAATGCTCATACACCGAGACTTCCGAATCAATCTGCGCGGAATGCTGATCAAAATATCCCATCAAAATATTATTACCAAGATTTCCTTTTCCACCTAGAGATTCCGTTATTCCGGCAATTGTTTTTACAAGCGTACTCTTCCCAACTCCGTTCTCACCGATAATACCAATCTTTTGACCTCGCCGTATTCTCATTGTAAGCTCAAATAATAGCTTATCATCATATCCAAGCTTAAGCTTTTCAGCCTCATATACCCATTTTGAACCAGGAATCTTTGGAAGAATTTCACCTGAAAAAATATGAACCTGATCCTCTGCTGGCTTCTCAATTAATTCAGTTCTTTCAATTATTGATTTTCTTGACCGGGCAAAAGAAGCCTTGCTTGGTTTATTTTTAAAACGCTCGATAAGGTCATTTAAACGCTTTAATTCATCCTGCTGCCTTTTGTATGCCTTTGCCTGTAATTCATACTCTTTTCGCTTTAATTCCCGATACTTAGAATAATTTCCAACATATCTCTTAAGCTTTTTATCTTCTACTTCATAAACAACTTCAACTACTCGGTCTAAGAAAAATCTGTCGTGTGAGACAATAACAACAGCCCCCTGATAATGCATCAGATAATCTTCAAGCCATTCAACTGTAGGCATGTCAAGATGATTAGTCGGCTCATCTAAAAGAAGGATATCCGGTTTTTCAAGCAGCAGCTTAATCAGACGAATCTTAGTCAGTTCTCCTCCTGAAAACTCTGATAACTTCTTAACTTTATCTTCTTTTAAAAGTCCAAAACCAGTAAAAAGTTTATCATACTCCATCTCAAACAAATATCTTTCTTTGGAATATGTATCTTTCATCGGACAAGATTCCAGGATAAGCTGTTCTACCGTCAGCTCTTCATCACAAGAATTAACCTGTTCCAAAAAACCAATACTTGTTTTTCTTGAAACATAAATTGCCTGCTGCAAGCGTTTATCATCTCTGTCTAACTCCAATTCACTTCTGATAACACGGAGTAATGTTGTCTTTCCTGAACCATTACGCCCTACCACAGCAATTTTATCATTCTGCTTAATCTCAAAATTAAAATGCGATAGAATAGTTTCTCCTCCAAGAGATACTGTTCCATCAATAATCTGATACAACATATTAGTCTATTAAACCCTCAATAAATTCTTTTGTCTGGCCAAGTGGGTCATATCTCATCTCAATAACATCCTCATACTTAAGCACATACTTTACGCCAAAAGGAACCAGCTCTTTCAATTCAAAATATCCTTCTTCCTGAAACTGATTTGTAATTTTACCCTTATATTCTTTGCCATCTGTATAACTAATAATATATGCTTCCTTATATTTATCACTATCTAAAACTGAATTAAATTCTGATATTGTCATCACTTTTCTCCTATAAATTAATTTATGAAACTTTTAGAGCTTATTAATGAAAAAAATCAAAGACAGCCTGAGCGGCTTCATTATTCATAGACTCTGTCATCGCCAAATCTTCCACAGAAGCTTCTCTAATTTTATCGAGTGACTGATATCTTCTCATTAGAGCTTTTCGTCTTGCCGGGCCGATTCCCGGAATATCATCTAAGACTGATTTAACCTGTGTCTTCGAACGTAATGCCCTATGATACTCTATTGCAAATCGGTGAGCTTCATCCTGAATTCTTGTAATAAGCTTGAAGCCCTCACCATGCCTGTCAATAGGTATCTCCATGTTATTGTAATACAAACCTCTTGTCCTATGGAAATCATCCTTTACCATTCCACAAACCGGAATATTTAGGCCAAGCTCATCAAGAACCTGAAGACAAATATTAACCTGACCTTTACCACCATCCATCATAATAACATCAGGAAAACGTGTAAAGCTCCCCATACTCTCTGGTAATGCCTTATCCTTTAACTCCTTCTTTTCCTCCATACCATGCACAAAACGACGTGTAAGCACTTCATACATTGAACCATAATCATCTGGTCCCGAAACTGTTCTAAGCTTAAACTTGCGGTAATCACTTCTCTTTGGCTTACCTTTTTCGTACACAACCATAGAACCTACCGTCTCAAATCCATTAATGTTTGAAATATCGAATGCTTCCATTCTTGTCAAATCCTTAAGCCCTAACAACTTCTCAATTTCCTTAACCGCACCAATTGTTCTACCTTCTTCTCTCTTTATACGCTCTTTATCCTGAGATAGAACAAGATCAGCATTTTTCTTGGCAAGCTCAACCAGTTTTTCCTTCATTCCTTTCTGAGGAACCTTTATATACACTTTTTTTCCATTCTTAGATGATAACCATTCCTCTAGCACATCTTTTTCATCTATACTTTCCTGAAGCATGATTTCACGAGGAATAAAAGGTGTTCCCGAATAAAACTGTTTAAGAAAATTCGAAAGAATATCAGAAGAACTCTCCTCTGTTCCAACTCTTACATGAAAATGATCTCTTCCAATAAGCTTTCCATTTCTTACAAAAAAAACCTGCACTACAGCATCTGTGTCATCACTTGCAAGAGCGATAATATCCTTATCCTCGCCATCTGTATGTGTAACCTTCTGCTTCTCGGCAATAAGCTTTACACTTGAAATTAAATCTCTGTATTCAATAGCCTTCTCAAACTCCATCTCCTCTGATGCAGCTTCCATCTTTTCCTGCAATTCTTTTAAAATTGGTGCGAAATCTCCTCCAAGAAAGCCCATAACCTTTGCAATCTGTTTTCCATACTCCTCTTTGCTAATATAACCCTGACAAGGAGCATCACACTGATGAATATGGTAATTAAGACATGGTCTGTCAAGCCCAATATCTCTTGGAAGCTTACGATTACACGTTCTTATCTTATACAGTTTATTGATTAAGTCTATTGTATCCTTAACTGCTCCTGCACTCGTATAGGGTCCAAAATATCTCGATTTATCTTTCTTCATCTGCCGGGCAAATAAAACTCTTGGATAATCCTCATCTACTGTAACCTTGATATATGGATATGTCTTATCATCCCGAAGCATGGTATTATATTTGGGAGTATGCTCTTTAATTAAATTGCATTCTAAAACCAGGGCCTCAAGCTCTGAGTCCGTAACTATATATTCAAAATGGTGGATGTTTTCAACCATTTGTTTTTTCTTTAATCCCTCGTTATGGCTTGCCTGGAAATACTGATGTACCCTCTTTGTCAGACTCTTTGCCTTTCCAATGTATATAATGGTGTCATTTTTATCATGCATTATATATACACCAGGCTGATTAGGAAGTTTTTTAAGCTCCTCTTTTATATCAAACATAAATCTCACCTTTTAGAAATACCCATAAGGCACTGCCCTATGGGTATTTAAATTACTCTGCAAAAATATCATCCTGCAAAATATTTACATTTTCTTTTCCATCTTCTGAAGTCATTCCTGCCTGAAGCGCATCAGCCTTTGATTCTTCTTCCGGTTCAGGTAATCCCTTCATCTGTCTGAACATCTTCATAAATTCCTTACCAGTAATAGTCTCTTTCTCATAAAGATATTCAGAAATTTTATCAAGTACTTCTCTATTCTCTGTCAGAAGCCTTGTAGCCTCATTATAACACTCATTGATAATCTTTAAAACTTCTTTATCGATTTCAGCAGCAGTGTCTTCTCCGCAGATAAGACCTGCACCACCACCTAAATACTGATTCTCAACAGTAGCAAGACACATCATACCAAAACGATCTGACATACCAAACATTGTAACCATTGCTCTTGCAATCTTTGTAGCATTCTCGATATCATTAGAAGCTCCACTTGTAGCTGAATCAAATACAACAACCTCTGCCGCTCTACCTGCCATATAAGTTGTTATCTTTGCAAGCAATTCTTCTTTTGTCTCAAGATATTTCTCTTCCTCTGGTGTCTGAAGAGTGTATCCTAATGCTCCCATTGTACGTGGAACAATAGTAATCTTCTGAACAGGCTCGGTATTCTTCTGAAGCGCAGATACAAGCGCATGTCCAACCTCATGGTAAGAAACAATCTTACGCTCCTTCTCACCCATTACTCGGTCTTTCTTCTCTTTTCCACCTACAGCAACAAGCTCAAAAGCTTCGAAAAGGTCTGACTGATTTACAAACTTTCTCTTATGTTTAACCGCATTGATGGCAGCCTCATTTACCATATTTGCAAGATCTGAACCAACAAGACCTGCAGTTGCAAGCGCAAGCGCATCAAGGTCTACTGTTTCATCCATCATAACATTCTTAGAATGAACCTTAAGGGTTTCAAGTCGACCTTTAAGATCAGGCTTATCAACTATAATTCTTCTGTCAAAACGACCTGGTCTAAGAAGAGCTTTATCTAATACTTCTGGTCTGTTTGTAGCTGCTAAAATTAGAAGACCCTTAGAAGTATCGAATCCGTCCATCTCCGCAAGGAGCTGGTTAAGTGTCTGCTCACGCTCATCGTTTCCACTTCCAAACTTACTGTCACGGCTCTTACCAATTGCATCAATCTCATCAATAAAGATAATACATGGTGCATTCTTCTGTGCTTCCTTGAATAAGTCTCTTACTCTTGACGCACCAACACCAACGAACATTTCAACAAAATCAGAACCGGCAAGTGAGAAAAATGGAACTCCTGCCTCACCGGCTACAGCCTTTGCAAGAAGTGTCTTACCTGTTCCCGGAGGTCCCACAAGAAGTGCTCCCTTAGGAAGCTTTGCTCCAATTTCTTTATATTTGGCTGGATTATGAAGAAAATCTACAACTTCCTGTAATGACTCTTTCGCCTCATCCTGTCCTGCTACATCCTTAAATGTAACACCAGTTGACTTTTCCATATCATACATCTTGGCAGTTGACTTTCCAACACCCATTCCCATTCCGCCACCAACTTTTTTGGCAATAAAACCAAAAATAATCCAGATAAAAATAAGCGGAATAATAAAGCTTAAAATATTAAGTATCCATGCTGAAGTATTGTCTGGAACAGCTGCAGAAATCTCAATATGTTTTCCTTCTGAAGTCTTCGCCTGCTTAAGTGCAACCACAAGCTCAGGGTCATCCACAATTCCTGTATAGTATGTTACGTCATATAAGGTCTCATTCTTAACTAAAGTATAGTTAATCTGATATGATTCAAACTCTACCGTCTTAACATTACCCTTATCAAGTTCTGATAAAAATTCAGAGTAAGTAACCTCTTTTGAACTCATCTCTGAAAAATGACTGGTAATGAGCGAAAAAACAAATAATGCAACTAATGTAAATAGGATAAATCCCATAACCTTTTGTCCGTTACGGTTATTATTGCTGTTATTATTACCGTTATTACCGTTATTGCCATTATTTCTGTTATTATTGTTATTATTGCTATTATTATTATTGCCGTTATTATAATTATAATTATTTGGCGCCTGGTTGTTTTCCATAGTACCTCCATCTCGTTTTTACAGCTATTCCCATTATATTTAAAAGCACGGTTAAAATCAACCGTGCCTTTATAAACATTATATTAATTATCTAAAAAAATTAATTTTCATATTTACGAGTTATGTCTTTTATCCATTTGTAACTTTTATATCTCCAATATACAACAGGCTCTTTCCAAAACTCATCCAGACACAGAATAAAGTATACCCACATTGGCGGAAGTTTAAGCACAAATGCACTGATAAAGCCAAGCGGTACGCTAACTACCCACATTGTAATCGTATCGCATATTAGTCCAAACTTCGAATCTCCACCAGCTCTAAATATTCCTGCTATAGTAACAGTATTTATTGCCTGTCCAATTACATAATAGGAACTAATCCAAAGCATTATATTCAAATAATCACTTGCCCTATCTGTAAGTGTAAAACAATAAAATACAATTGGTCTGATAAGAAGAATAATGATACCTGTAATCGCACCACACAAAAGTGTTATATGGCACAAGCGTTTCGCATCTTTTTTTACATTATCAACTCTTCCCTCACCAATTTCAATTCCAAGAAGCACAGAACCACCAGCTGCCATTCCAAAGCAAAGTACTGTACATAAATCACGTACCGTAGTTGCAACAGAACTTGCTGCAACCATATCAGAATTCATATGTCCCATAATTATTGAATATGTTGAAAATGCTAAAGTCCACGATATATCATTTCCAAGTGCAGGCAATGAATACTTAAGATAATCTTTAAACAAGGCCTTATGTTTTCCAAAAAAAATAGAAAAATTTATGCGAATACTCTTATTAAAACTTAAATCCACAAGACAAAGTACACACTCAACAACTCTTGAAATAGTTGTTGCAAGCGCTACACCTACCACTCCAAGCTTTGGTAATCCAAAAGGACCAAAAATGAAGGTGGCATTTAATACAATATTAAGTCCGAGTGCTACACTACTTATTATTGTAGAAACCTTTGCTCTTTCAATACTTCTAAGAGTGCTCAGATAAACCTGTGACACACTCATAAGCACATATGATATTCCTGTTATTTTTAAATATTTAACTCCAAGCTTTATTAAATTTGTGTCGTCTGTATATATTCTCATCATTGTCTCAGGCGCAAAAATACATGCAACTGAAATAAAAAAACAAAGGGTAAAAGAAATTTTAAACGCAATCCCCATCACTGCCTGAATAGATTTTGTATCTTTTTTCCCCCAATACTGTGAACACAGCATTGTAATTCCTGATGCAATTCCGAAAAATACCCCACTTAAAATAAACTGATACTGATTTGCCAGAGATACTGCAGATAATGCTGACTGACCTACATATCCCAACATCAGAACATCTGCAGAACCAACTGCGGATGTAATAAAATTCTGAATTGCTATCGGGATTACCAAAGCTGCAAGCTGCTTATAAAATCTTTTAGCATCAACTGATAATATTTTATTCATAATCCCCCCTACTTTCAAGAACACTCCGCTAAAACTCAATAAGTCTCCTGCGTTATTGCTGCGGAATGGCCATCAGCTTTGCTGACATCTACATCTGGTGTCGTACAACCTTGTACTCATCACCTGATTTATAAAAAGGACAGTTCTTATAACTGCTTTGCACAAAACGTGCCATGTCATCCTCGTCCATATTTACCGAACAGTAATATGCTTCATCTTCCTCGTCATACTCGTTGTATGCACAAAAATCACATAAAGCCTCCATATACTTCTCCTTTTTGATTTTATTCTTTATACAAATTGATTACGCTCTTTATTATATAAATAATTAATTTTAGCAAGCTTATCTTCAATTTCTTTTACATCAATCATATGAGCAGCCGCAAGTTCATCAAGAGATGGATAAATATCTCTAAGCTGTGTATTTACGACTGAAAGAAGCATAACCGGATCCTTTGGTAAATTCATAATGCCTCCTAATCCTCAAATACCGACTTTATACTGTCATAATGTAAGAAAATTCCTTCAGCTGCAAGAGCCTTGATTTCATCAAGAGTTGCAATCTTAAATCCTAAAGCTTCCTCTTCCTGAATCTTTACGTCAGACTCATCAAAATCAAGGTCAAAACGATATACATCTACAAAATAGTTATCTCCCTCACCTGGATTTTCTCTGTGATATGTGTATACAAGCTTACCAGGAGCATTTGATACATCAAGACCTACCTCTTCTTTTACCTCACGGCAAACTGCATCAAACGAATCCTCTCCTGCCATAGCAGCACCTCCAGAAACTTCCCACCATCCTGGAGCCCAGCTCTTTGTCATTACCCTTTGGGTAATTAAGAATTTTCCGTCTGGTCGTCTAATAACACCGAGAACTGAAAGGTGATATTCATCATCCTTTAAAATCCAGTCATTTCTTCGCATACAGTAACCAGTTCTCTTCTTATCCTTATCATAAATATCCCAATATTCCTGTTTCTTTTCTTCCTCAACTTCAAAATCAAGACATGAACGAACCTGAGTATATGGTCTTACTTTTGTATCTGCCACTTCTACATGTTTTGGATGTATCGCATATGCTTTTAAAGATGCCTCATCCTTGAAGGAAGAATCAAGCATAAGGTCCGCGTTTGAACTTTCAAGACCTTCAATATTTACCTTTATCTCCATAAGGCCTGGTATCTGTCCCATCAGCCCTTCTAAACCTTCTTTGATTCCTTTCTTGATTTCTATTTTTTCTTCTTTAGAATACTCTTCTTTAAGAGTCCATAAAATTATATGTTTAATCATTTTTCTACCTCATAAAAGCATTATTCCAACTCATTCTAACAAGAGAATAAAATCTTTTCAACCTCAATTTATTATTATTAGAATGTGACTTTTTTAAACAAATTTTTGCCACATCAATATTAGATCACTAATTATATTGAGACAATATCCCTTGTATGTACTTTCTGTAACTATCGCGAACATCCGGTGGACCAAATATCGACATCTTGTCTCCAAAGCCGGATATCCAGCCAAAGAACTGAGGACTAATTTCAATATTACTTCTGGCAAGCACATTATTATCATCATAAGCTCTAATTGCTACTTCCTGTCCAAAACGGTCAATTATTACTCCTGTAAGGGATTTATCACAAAGAATTTGCACTGTACGTTCATTTCCAGAAAACATTCCAAAAGTTTTCTTTGACATGGCTGCAACATCTATTTTTTCAAAAATTTCTTTTCCTTCTCTTTCTTCTCTCATCATCTCAATGTGCAGCATTTTGTCTACCCGGTAATGCTTTATTATTCCAGCCGCGCCATCGTAAGCTACAAGATAATAATTTTCATCGGCCCACGTAAGAAGCCATGGACTCACTTCATAATATTCTCCATTTTTTCGTAGCTGAATTTCCTTGTTTATGTTCCATTCAAAGTAGTGATAACGTATTTTTTTATTTTGAGCTATTGCCTCATATATTACATCAACACTATAGTAAATATTTTCATTTGCAGCTTTATTTCGTTGTGCTACTACAACTTGTCTTTGAAGTGATTTTGCATCATTTAAGCTTACTTCTGAACCTAATTTTTTAATTAATTCCCGTGATTTTTTTGAAGTAATAAATTTGGATGATTGGACAATGTCTACCAATAATTTCACTTCTGCCAATTCAAAATCACGGCTTGCAAGAAAATATCCCCCTCGCGGTCCTGGATTTTTGATTATGTCATAACCAAAATCACAAAGTGTAGCTATATCATCATAAATACTTTTTCTTTCGGCTTTTATATCATTTTTCTCTAAATACTCTAGTATTTGTGGTGTCTGTGCAGGATGATTTTCATCTGTATGCTCTAGAAAAAACTTTGCCACATACAAAAGCTTCTGCTTCTGTCTGGGTGATTTTGGCATGTTCCCCTCTCCCCTTCCATTTTCTGATTTATCCCTCTGTAACTATATGAAATCTACTTAAGCCTATACAGATTTCCAAAAAAAAAGAAGGTATATCTACCTTCTAAAAAAATGAGACACTGGGGAATCGAACCCCAGACAACTTGATTAAAAGTCAAGTGCTCTACCGACTGAGCTAGTATCCCATATAAAACTGGGCTAGTTGGATTCGAACCAACGAATGCGGGAATCAAAATCCCGTGCCTTACCGCTTGGCGATAGCCCATGAGTATCTTACTCTTGCACCATTCGGTTTTGTTGCCATGCAACAGGGTGGATACAGGGATTCGAACCCTGGGCCTCCAGAGCCACAATCTGGCGCGCTAACCAACTGCGCTATACCCACCATATAAAAAGAATGTGCCCAAAGGGATTCGAACCCCCGACACCCGGCTTAGAAGGCCGGTGCTCTATCCAGCTGAGCTATGGACACATAAACGTGCGTGAGAAGATTCGAACTCCCGACACCTTGGTCCGTAGCCAAGTGCTCTATCCAGCTGAGCTACACACACGTATTAATTTGTCTCTCGACAAATCGGGGTGACAGGATTCGAACCTGCGACCTCCTGGTCCCAAACCAGGCGCTCTAGCCAAGCTGAGCCACACCCCGTTATT
>JAXJTU010000159.1:0-5410 GCA_036309425.1 Agathobacter sp. | reverse complement strand
TCATTCAACAGTAGGTGCAGGAGATGCAATGGTTGCAGCTTTATCATACTCGTGGGATAAAAAATTGACGAACGAGGAAACAGTGAAGATGTGTATGGCTGTATCGGCAGGAGCAGTTACAACAATTGGAACAAAGCCACCAGCAAGAAATGTGGTAGATGAGTTACTTAATCAGGTAAAAATAGAAGAAATATAAGAAAGAATGGGGTAAAATAATTATGAAAACTAAAGCAGTCAGAATGTATGGAGAAAGAGATTTAAGATTAGAAGAGTTTGAGTTACCAGAGATTAAAGATGATGAAATCTTAGTAAGAGTAATAAGTGACAGTATATGTATGTCAACGTACAAGCTTGTAGAACAGGGAAAGAAGCATAAGCGTGCACCACAGAATATTGACACCAATCCAATTATTATCGGTCATGAGTTTGCAGGTGTTATCGAGAAGGTAGGTGCAAAATGGCAGGACCAGTTTAAGCCAGGACAGAAGTTTGCGCAGCAGCCGGCATTAAACTACAAAGGAAGCCTTGCTTCACCGGGATACTCTTATGAATTCTTTGGAGGAGCATGTACATACTGCATTATTCCTCATGAGGTTATGGAGCTGGGATGTCTTATGAATTATGATGGAGACAGCTTCTTTGAGGCATCATTAGGAGAGCCTATGAGCTGTATCATCGGTGGATATCATGCAAACTACCATACAAATAAGAGAAATTATAACCATACAATGGGAACAAAAGAAGGTGGAAATATTTTAATTATGGGTGGCTGTGGCCCAATGGGACTTGGCGCTGTAAGCTACGGAATCCAGTTTGAAAATAGGCCAAAGCGTATCGTAGTTACAGATATCAGTGATGATCGTATTGCAAGAGCAATGCAGATGATTACACCAGAGCAGGCTGCTGAAAATGGAGTAGAACTAATTTATGTTAACACAGCAACAATGACAGATCCTGTAGAAGGGCTTATGGCAATCACAGATGGACACGGATATGATGATGTTTTTGTATATGTGCCAAACAGACAGGTTGCTGAGATGGGAGACAAGCTTCTTGCATTTGATGGATGTATGAATTTCTTTGCAGGACCAACAGATAATCAGTTCAAGGCAGAGATTAATCTCTACAACTCACATTATACAAGCACACATATCCTTGGAACGACAGGAGGAAACAACGACGATTTAATTGAAGCAAACCGTTTGGCGGCAGCCGGAAAAATTGAGCCGGCAGTTATGGTTACTCATGTAGGTGGAATTGACAGTATAGTGGATGCAACATTGAATCTTCCAGGTATTCCTGGAGGAAAGAAGCTTACATATACACAGTTTGATATGCCACTAACTGCAATTGATGATTTTGAAGAGTTAGGAAAAAATGATCCATTATTTGCAAAGCTTGATGAAGCATGTAAGCGTAATCGTGGAATGTGGAGTGCAGAAGCAGAGAAGATTTTATTTGAGCATTTTGGTGTAGAAGTCTAATTAAAAACAAGGGGGGAATTAATTATGGTATCACAGAAGGTAGTAGTTAAAAATAAATCAGGAATCCATGCAAGACCGGCAGGAGTTTTATCTCAGGCTGCAATGAAATGTAAGTCATCAGTTTTCATTCTTGTCGGCAACAGCAAAGTGCAGGTAAAGAGCATTTTAAATCTTATGGCTGCAGCGATAAAGTATGGTACAGAAATTGAAGTACAGTGCGAGGGCGAGACTGAAGAGGAAGATTTAAAAATGTTAGTGGAACTTATTGAAAGTGGATTAGGAGAATAATTCTATGAAGGAAATTAATGTAGAAAAAACTGCATCACGCGGTATCGCCATTGCACCGGCTTTTCTCTATGAGGAAGTGGATTTAACACCAGCAAACTATTTGGTCGCAGATGACCAGATAGTTGCTGAGGAAGCTTTATTTGAAAAAGTAAGGCAGGAAATAATTTCAGAGCTTGAAGGACTAGCTGAACAAAATCCAATTTTCGAAGCTCACAAGACAATGGCCCAGGATTTCGTTCTTGAGGAAAATGTCTTAGGAAAAATTCGTTCAGAGCATATGAATGCGCAGCAGGCTATCGCAGCAGCTGTAGTAGAAATTGCAACATTATTTGAACAAATCGATGACGAGTATATGCGTGAGCGAAGTTCAGATGTGCGTGATATTGGAAAAAGATTAATCATGAAATGTAAGAATATAGAGCCGCAGAATCTGGCAGCAATTGTAGAGCCGGTGATTATTGTTGCAAAGGATTTATTTCCATCTGATACAGTTAAGATGAATCCGGAATTCGTAAAGGGAATCATCACAAAAGAAGGTGGAGTTACAAGTCATGTATCTATTATGGCAAAGAACTACGGAATACCAGCGCTGACAGGTGTATCTGAAATTCTGGATATTGTCGAAAAGGATAGTATGATTTGTATGGACGCAAAAACAGGAAAGATTTTTGTTGATCCGGATGAGACTACAGTTGAGGAATATCAAAAGCGTAAGCAAGCGGAGTTAGAAGAGGAAGAACGTATTAAAAAGTATCGTACAATGGAGCCTGTAACAGCTGCCGGGAAAAGAATTTCACTTTGTGTAAACGTTGGAAGCACAGATGAAATTAAGCTTGCATTAGATAAAAATATTGACGGTATCGGCCTTTTCAGAACTGAATTTTTATACATGGACAATACTCATTTTCCAAGCGAAGAGGAGCAGTTTGCTGTATATAAAGAAGCAGCAGAGCTTTGTCCACAGGAGCTTACTATCAGAACACTTGATATAGGTGGAGATAAGAGTCTTCCATATTATGAATTCGATGATGAAGAAAACCCATTCTTAGGATGGCGTGCAATTAGAATCTCTCTTGATTTGCCAGAGATGTTTGAAGAACAGCTTCGTGCAATTTTACGCGCAAGCGCTTTTGGCCATGTAAGAATTATGTTCCCAATGCTTATTTCACTTGAGGAATTAAGGCAGGCAAAGGAGATTGTAGAAAAGTGTAAGGATAAGCTTCGCAAAGAGCAGATTTCATTTGACGAGAACATTGAAATCGGCATGATGATGGAGACTCCGGCGAGTGTAATTCTGGCAGATGAATTTGCAAAAGAAGCAGATTTCTTCAGCATTGGAACTAATGATCTGACACAATATATGCTTGCCGTAGACCGTGGAAATAAAAAGATTGCATCTCGTTATGATTCCTTCCATCCCGCAGTACTTAAGGCTATTCAGACAATTATCGATGCAGGTCATAAATACAATAGAAAAGTTGGAATGTGTGGAGAACTTGCAGGAGATGTAAATGCTGTACCTAAGCTTTTGGAGATGGGACTTGATGAGTTCAGTATGTCAGCTGGAAATGTTGATCTTGTTAGAAGTGTCATAATTGAGGGCTAGACCAATACTATTTTAAAGGAGCTACGCTTGTATAAGCGGTAGCTCCTTTAAATGTTTATATTTGACTTCATTCTACAGTGACCGATTTAGCCAGATTTCTAGGCTGGTCAGGATTGAGTCCCTTGCCAACTGATGTGTAATATGCAATCATCTGTAATACAACAACCGATTCAAAAATCGAAAACTGTACTGGAACATTAGGTAATGAAATATGAACATCACAAATTGAACGGTCTGTAATCTCTTGATCCATACTAAGGAGAATAACATATGCACCTCTTGCTTTTACCTCGCGGATATTTGAAATAACCTTGCTGTACACATGATCTTGAGTAGCCAATGCAATTACAGGAACCCCATCACTGATTAATGAAATAGTTCCATGCTTAAGTTCACCAGCAGCATAAGCTTCTGAATGAATATACGAAATCTCCTTAAGCTTTAAGGCCCCTTCCATGGAAAGCGCATAATCAATACCTCTTCCAATAAAGAAAGTGTTAGTGGCATTTATCATGCGTCTGGTGAGTGATTCTATCTTATCTGATATTTTTAGTATATCTGTTATATGGTCACTAACTGAATAAAGATTTCTAATAAATTCTTTTGCATCATTTAAACAAATTTTCTTTCGAGTTAATCCTAACTGACAGGCAATCAAATAAAAAATTGCAGCTTGTACAGTGTAAGCCTTCGTACTTGCAACTGCAATCTCAGGACCTGCATGTGTATAGAGAACATAATTGCTTTCTCTTGCAATTGAAGAACCTTTAACATTTACTATGGCAAGCGTTTTTTCGGTTTTTGTCTTGGCAAGGCGAAGTGCTTCTAATGTGTCAATTGTTTCTCCAGACTGTGATACAACAATTACGAGGCTATCATTTGTGATTACTGGATTCTCATAGCGAAATTCAGAAGCGATTGCAACTGTTACTGGGAGGCTGAGCATATCCTGTATTAAAGTCTTTCCGACCATACCTGCATACATTGCTGTTCCGCAAGCTATGATAGTAATGTCACGGCAGTTTTCAAAAAGTGATGAAGGAATGTTATCATTTGAAAAATCAGGAAGGTCATTAGTGATTCTCGGTGCGATAGTTCTCTGGATGGCTACAGGCTGTTCATTGATTTCCTTTAACATGTAATATGGATATCCCTCTTTCTGAGCAGCTGTAATATCCCAGTTAACCTCGAGCCATTCAGGTTCAACTTCATAACCGTCCAAAGACAAAAGCTTTATTCCATTATCTTTCATGGCTAAAATTGTATATTCTGGAACAATAAAATACTTCTTGTTGTATTGAATAAAGGAAGTAAGATCTGATGAGATAAACGAGCCGGCATCAGACTCTGTTGCCACCATTGGGCTAACATTTCTTACAGCATAAATAACATTAGGTTTATTCTTAAACATAATGCAAAAGGCAAAGGAACCTTTGAAAAGAGGAATAGTCTTCCTGATTGTTTCAATAGGATTTTCACCATCATAAAGCTTATTGAATAATGCTGCTGCAACCTCAGTATCTGTCTCTGATATTAAATCTCTTTCAAGCTCGAATTCTTCTATAAGTTCATGATAATTCTCGATTATTCCATTGTGAATCAAAGCGATATTTTCGCATTTATGCGGGTGTGCATTGGCATTAGTTACTCCACCGTGAGTTGCCCAGCGAGTGTGTCCAATACCGCATGTCGATTCGTTCTCATCACAGATTGCTCGAAGGTCTTTTACATTTCCAGCAGTTTTCCTGACTGAAATTCCTCCATTCTCCTTAAACCATGCAATTCCAGCACTGTCATATCCTCTATATTCAAGTTTTTCAAGTCCGTCTAATAGGATATCTTGTGCTTTTTGTTTACCTACAAAACCTATAATTCCACACATATATACCTCTCCTTTTTGTCTTTTTTTCTAGTTAGGCGTTTGCGAAACGCCGTAAGCCGCATAAATACGGCATTTTTTGTTGCAAAAATAAAATATCTCCTCTAGGTTTATGGTAAAATAGAATTGTCGAAAAACTATCAACCAATCCAC
>JAXJTU010000158.1:0-34496 GCA_036309425.1 Agathobacter sp. | reverse complement strand
AGTTTTTTTATCTTTATACAGTGAAATCCGCATGCTTGTATAATTTTTTTCATGGCGCCTCCTTTGTTTATTTATTAAATGCTGCTTTAATTAGCTCAATATTGTTTGTCATTCCTGTGATATAGCTATCCGCATCATAATCGCCTCGATTAAGGGTATCAATATAGATTACTTGTACATCAGCTTCTTTTTTTACTGCATCGCCCATATTTTTGCCATATAATTCTTCTGCCAAAATAATGGAAACATTGTTCTGCCTGATTTCATCTATAACCTCTGCTACCTCTCCGGCACTTACCTGGCGTTCTTCGTCAAGGTCCATTGTATAGCTTACATTCATTCCATAATCACTTGCCACATACTCATATGCTTCATGGAAAATTATTATATTTTTTCCTGCTGCAAGCTCCATTATTTCTTCCTGCTTTTCCTGTAGTTTTTCAAGTTTTTGATCATATTCCCTGGCATTTTGTAAATACGCTTCGCTATTGTCCGGGTCTATTTCAGCAAGACGTGAAGCAATTGTTGCAACCTGGCTTCTGTATAATTTTACACTCATCCATGCATGAGCATTCTCTCCACCATGGTCATGGGCATGGACTTCGTCGTGAGCATGTGATTCCTCCTCGACATGAGACTCTTCATGCCGGGCTTCGTCGTGAGCATGTGATTCCTCCTCGACATGGGCTTCTTCGTGCTGGGCGTCGTTCTCCGATTCTCCAAGAAGAGAGATATCCTGGCAGGCCTCTACAATTTCAAGTTCGGGATATGAACCTGCCACATCAGACATAAAACCTTCAATCCCTCCACCGTTTATTACAAACACATCGGCTGTTGAAAGCAGTTTCATATCTGCAGGTGTCATTTGAAAATCATGAAGACAACCTGTCTGAGGCTCACTCAGGTTTGTAAGCGAAACCCCATCTATTCCAGCGATAATATTTTCTGTTGCAACATACATGGGATAGAATGATGTTACTATTTTAACTTCATCATTGTCTATTTTAGCCTCGTTAGACTGTGTATTATTTACATATATAGTTGTAAGTCCCATACTTGCCACAAGAATGCAGACAAGCATTACAGCTACAAATACATATTTATTCTTCATTTATTTTTTCTTGCCTTTCTTACTGGCAGCTTTCTTTTTCTCAGCCGCCTTCTTTGCAGTCTTTTTTGCTACAGGTCTGTCAGTTTTTTTCCAGCGTTGTTTTTTACCGTTTTCATCAAGACCTACTGTGGCTGTTTTATTTTTCTCCCGGAGCTTTGCTTCACGTTTGGCAGCTTTTCTTTGTTCATCTTCTAGCGCAATCGCTGCAAGTGTTTCCTCATCAAAAACAAGTGAATCAATTAAATTCCAGATTTCTTCTTTACCTTCTTTTGTTTCTGCGGAAAATGGAATAATAATTGTGCCAGGCTCAACTTTTAATACTTTTCTGATTCTCTGTACATGAGACTCAACCTGATTCTTGCTTATTTTATCTTTTTTGGTTGCTATAATTATCGGTTTAAATCCCTGATTCAGCATCCACTCATACATAAGCTGGTCATTATCTGATGGCTCGTGTCTAATATCTATAAGCAAAAATACCGCCTGAAGGCGTTTGGATACATGGAGATAATTCTCTATCATCTGTCCCCATTTAGCCTTTATCTCAACGTTTGCGTTTGCGTATCCATATCCTGGAAGGTCTACAAGATACATCATTTCATTTACGTTATAAAAGTTTATCGTCTGGGTCTTTCCTGGCTGTGATGAAGTTCTTGCAAGCGATTTTCTATTCATTAATGCGTTAATAAGTGATGACTTTCCTACATTTGATTTTCCCGCAAATGCAACCTCATTCATCTCATTATCCGGAATTGTACTTGTTATTCCGCATACAGTTTCAAGTTCTACACTTCTTATTACCATGTTCTATCCTTTCTCCTGTCAAGGGGTAGCCGGTGTACGTTTGAACTTTGTTTTTTACCTAATCATTTTATGCAAGGGCTATCTTTAAAACCTGGTCAAAAGTTTTTACTGGAATTACTTCCATTCCCTTTGTTATCTCAGTCGAGATTTCTTCCAAATCTTTTTTATTATCCATTGGAATGCATACCTTTTTCATACCTGCGTTTTGGGCTGCTAAGAGTTTTTCTTTCAATCCTCCTATAGGAAGGACTCTTCCTCGCAAAGTTATCTCCCCTGTCATAGCGACATCTGCCCTTACCGGTTTGTTTGTAATAGCAGAAAAAACTGCTGTCGCCATTGTTATTCCTGCTGATGGGCCATCTTTTGGCACAGCACCTTCAGGTATATGAATGTGAATATCATTTTTCTGGAAAAATTCTTTATCCACATTATAATTTGGGCTGATTGAACGGATGTAGCTTAATCCAGCGTGTGCGGATTCTTTCATTACATCACCCAATTTTCCTGTTAGAGACAGTTCACCTTTTCCAGGCATTATATTTACCTCTACTTCTAATGTAACTCCACCTACACTAGTCCATGCCAAACCGCGAACTATTCCAACTTCGTTGTTTTCATTCTTTTTATCCTGAGTGTATTTTTCTTTTCCCAGGAATTTTTCAAGATTATTTTGTGTAATTTTTACTGTTTCTACTTTATTTTGATAGATTTCTCTAGCACTCTTTCGACAGATTTTTGCTATTTGTCGCTCGAGATTACGAACTCCGGCTTCCTTTGTGTATGAATGTATTATTTTCTTTAATGCGCCGTCAGCAATGCTAAGCTGTTCTTTTTTTAGTCCATTAATCTCTTTTTGCTTTTCTACGAGATGTTCTTTGGCAATATGGAATTTTTCATTCTCCGTATAACTTGACACTTCAATAACTTCCATACGATCTAAAAGAGGCTTTGGCATCTCATCAATTGAGTTTGCTGTTGCTATAAATAAAACTTCTGACAAGTCAACAGGAAGCTCTACGTAATGGTCTCTGAACTTACTATTCTGTTCCCCGTCTAATACTTCAAGAAGGGCTGCCGATGTATCTCCTTTGTAGTCACTGCTCACCTTGTCTATCTCATCTAAAAGCATGAGCGGATTGTTCACTCCCGCTGTCTTTAAACCAGCAATTATGCGTCCAGGCATTGCGCCTACATATGTCTTTCTGTGTCCTCTGATTTCTGCTTCATCCCTTACACCACCAAGACATATTCTTACATATTCCTTATCTAACGCTTTCGCTATGGAACGGGCAATACTTGTTTTTCCTGTTCCTGGAGGACCTACAAGACAAATAATAGGGCTTTCTCCCTTGCTTGTCAGATTTCTTACTGCCAGAAATTCTAATACACGCTCCTTCACCTTGGAAAGTCCATAGTGATCCTGGTTCAATATTTCTTCTGCATGATCTAAATCTCTGTTATCTTTGGAAGCTTTGTCCCATGGTAATTCAAGTAAGGTCTCAATATATCCTCTTATTACTGCGCTTTCCGAAGAACTTCCACTTACGCTCTTGAAACGTTTTACTTCTTTTTTTAGTTTGTCTTTAACTTCATTTGAAGCTTTCAATTTTTTAATTTTATCCAAAAAATCATCAGCTTCAGACTGTGTATTATCTTCTCCTAGTTCCTCACGAATTACGGAGAGCTGTTCTCTTAATATATACTCTTTCTGGTGCTTATCTACTTTCTCTTTAACTTTTTTCTGGAAATCATTCTTTATTGCAATTACTTCCATCTCATTAAAAAGCATAGTAAGCAAGGCTTCATATCGTTCTGTTAATGAAATTGCCTCAAGTATTTTCTGCTTTTCCTGATAATTTACCGGAAGGTTGTTTGATACATAATCAATTACCTTTTCCAAATCAGTCATTTCATCTACCTGACTGATTATTTCTTTGTTTATTTTTCCATTTACGGCAGAATATTTTATAAAGGTTTCTTTTATGCTTTTTATCATGGCTTCTTTGGCTGCCGGTACAATACTTTCTTCTTCATCTTCTTTTGAAAGCTCAAGAATTTCACCTTCCAAATATTCTTCCTTATTCGAAAATTCAAGTAGCTCGGCTCTTTCTAAACCTTCTACCAGAATTCTTACAATATTATTCTGTAATTTTATTACCTGTTTGATATTCGCGATAATACCTATTTTATACAAATCATCCTTTATAGGATTTGCCTGTTCTACATTTTTTTGTGTAACAAGAAAGATGCGCTGTTCGTCCATCATGGATTCCTCAACAGCGCGTAAAGATTTATCACGACTGATATCAAAATGCGCTATCATTCCAGGTAAAATAGTCATTCCCCGGAGCGCTACAACAGGCATTGTTAATACCATATCTTTCACCAGTCTCTCCCTATGATGCGAGTTCTCCAGCATTCTCCTCTAATTCTGTTGGAGTACCCTCTTCTTTTATCTTAAGATTATTCTCAACAATTTCTTTGTCAATCACACATCTGCTTATACTTTCATCTGATGGAATTTCATACATCAAATCAAGCATTACAGCTTCCATTATTGCACGGAGACCTCTAGCACCAGTCTTTCTCTCTAATGCTTTCTCCGCAATAGCTAAAACAGCATCATCTGTAAATTCCAGTCCTACACCATCTAACTCTAAAAGCTTTGTATACTGCTTTACAAGTGAGTTCTTTGGCTCACGAAGGATTCTGATAAGTGCATCTTCATCCAACGAATCAAGCGATACCGTAATAGGCACTCGTCCAATAAACTCTGGAATAAGTCCAAACTTAACAAAATCCTGTGGAAGAGCTCTCTTAAATGTTGCTCCTACATTAAGATCTGATTTTGATTTAACTTCAGAGTTAAAACCAATAGATGATGTATCCATTCTGCTTTCGATAATCTTCTCAAGACCATCAAAAGCTCCACCACAAATAAATAATATGTTTGTAGTATCAATTGGGATAAGTTCCTGCTGAGGATGCTTTCTTCCTCCCTGTGGCGGAACAGATGCAACTGTTCCCTCTAAAATCTTAAGAAGTGCCTGCTGAACACCTTCACCAGATACATCTCTTGTAATAGATACATTTTCAGATTTTTTTGTAATCTTATCTATCTCATCAATATAAATAATTCCATGCTGAGCTCTCTCGATATCATAATCAGCAGCCTGGATAAGCTTCAGGAGAATATTTTCAACATCCTCTCCTACATAACCGGCTTCTGTTAGTGTTGTAGCATCAGCAATTGCAAATGGTACATTTAATATTCTAGCAAGTGTCTGTGCAAGCAATGTTTTTCCTGAACCTGTAGGTCCGAGCATAAGAATGTTACTTTTCTGAAGCTCTACTCCTAAATCGTTGCCTGCAAGAACTCTTTTGTAATGATTGTATACAGCAACTGAGAGAACTTTCTTTGCATCATCCTGACCAATAACATACTCGTCAAGAAAACTCTTTAACTCTCTAGGCTTTAAGAGGTTAATCTCTTCCTGTTTCTTGCTGCTTCTGCTTACCTCCATCCCCTCTTCTTCAAGAATTTCAGTACAGATATCAATACACTCATCACAAATATATGCACCATTTGGTCCAGCAATAAGTCTGTCTACCTGTTCCTGTGTCTTTCCGCAAAAAGAGCAACGGATCTTTCCATCATTTTTTCCTGCCATTTTCTACTTCTCCTGTTATTAGCGACTTGTAATAACGCTGTCAATAAGACCATACTCAGCAGCTTCCTGTGCTGAAAGATAATGATCTCTCTCTGTATCAGCAGCGATAACCTCGTAAGGCTTTCCTGTATTCTCCGCTAATATTTCATTTAATCTCTTCTTTGTCTTTAAAATATTTTCTGCTGCTATTTCAATTTCAGTAGCCTGACCTTTTGCTCCTCCTGATGGCTGATGAATCATAATCTCAGCGTTAGGAAGTGCATATCTCTTTCCTTTTGCTCCACCTGCAAGTAAGAATGCACCCATGCTTGCTGCAAGTCCGATACATATAGTTGATACATCACACTTGATATACTGCATTGTATCATAGATTGCAAGTCCTGCTGTTACCATTCCTCCTGGTGAGTTAATGTATAAATGAATATCTTTATTTGGATCTTCTGATTCTAAGAATAAAAGCTGAGCTACAACAAGACTTGCTGTTGTCTCGTTTACCTCTTCTCCTAAGAAAATGATACGATCCTTTAATAAACGCGAATAGATATCGTAATTGCGTTCTCCTCTGCTTGTTTGTTCAATGACATAAGGTACTAAACTCATCGAAAACCTCCTTATATAAAATTTCAGACCGGCCCAGTTTTCTGAGCCAGTCTCATTATTTCAACTATTTATTATTCAGCGTCTGCTGTCTCTGTCTTCTTCTTAGCCTTTGCACGCTCTTTGATGTTTGCCATGATAAGTTCAACAGCCTTTGTGATAGCCATCTCTCTCTTCATTGACTCTTTCTGAGCATCACCCATGTACTCTTTAAGCTTATCAACTTCCATACCATAGCCCTGAGCCATCTTCTCAATTTCAGCATCAAGCTCTTCGTCTGATATTTCAATGTTCTCTTCCTTAACAATTGCCTCAAGTACTAATGTGCTCTGGATACGTGTCATAGCTTCTGGCTTAACCTGCTCCATTAACTGATCTACTGTAATTCCTGAGAACTGCATGTACTGTTCCATTGTAAGACCAGACTGAGCGATTCTCTGAGCGAACTCTTCAACCATTGTCTCGCACTGTGTCTTTACCATAGCCTCTGGAATATCCATCTTAGACTTGTCGATAATCTTCTGGATTGCTTCATCTTCCTTAGTTCTCTTAGCTTCTTCTTCCTTCTTCTCTACAAGGTTCTTCTTAACTTCTTCCTTGTACTCAGCAAGTGTATCATGTCCCTTATCAGAAGCGAAATCATCGTTAAGCTCTGGAAGCTCTTTAGCCTTGATTCCATTAATCTTTACCTTGAATACCGCTGGCTTTCCTGCAAGGTCTGCTGCCTGATACTGCTCTGGGAATGTTACGTTAACATCTAACTCATCTCCGATGTTCTTTCCGATAAGCTGCTCTTCAAATGTATCTATGAATGAGTGAGATCCGATCTCTAATGAATAGTTCTCTCCCTTTCCACCTTCAAATGCTACTCCATCAGCAAATCCTTCAAAGTCGATAACTGCGATGTCTCCATCCTGTACTGCTCTGTCTGTTACATCAACAGTTCTTGAGCTCTGCTGTCTCTCCTGTTCAAGGGCTTCATCTACTTCTTCATCAGTTACTGTTGTATCGATCTTAGTAACTGTTACTCCCATGTACTTTCCAAGCTCTACTTCTGGCTTAACAGCAACTTCTGCTGTGTAAATGAAAGGCTGTCCCTTCTCAATCTGTACAACTTCTATTGATGGACGAGATACTACATCAACTCCGCTCTCGTCAAGTGCTGCTGGATATGAATCCTGCATAAGTGTATTTGCAGCATCTTCGTAAAATACTCCTGCTCCATACATCTTCTCAATCATAGCTCTTGGAACCTTTCCCTTACGGAATCCAGGAACGCTGATATTGCTCTTCTGCTTATTGTATGCTGTCTGTAATGCTTTCTCTACTTCTTCTGCTGAAACTTCGATAGTAAGTTTCGCCATATTGTGCTCTAAATTCTCAACCTGTACGCTCATTGCTAACGTTATCCTCCTTAAAATATATGTGAATAAAATTGCACTTTCGTATAAAATATCCATTTGGATATAGTGCGACCAATGAGTCACACTAGAGAATTATAGCACAAGGTTTTGCTCTTGACTAGTGCTTTTTTCCAGTAATTATATTATAATTCTAATAAATAATGGGTTTATGGTTTATCTTTATTTTATTTTGGGAGGTTTTTATGATTTCAATTGCCATTGCAGGAACAGGTATGATTGTAAAAGAAATTTTACCGGTTTTATCTGAACTTGAACAAATAAATATCACTGCTTTGTGTGGAACTAAACGTTCAGAAACAACTCTTATAGAACTTTGTGATAATTCTTCAATTCCTTATGAATATACGGACTACGAACTTATGATTAAGGACATTGCTGACAGGAAAATCAGGGTTGATGCCGTTTATATTGCCACTCCAAATAATCTTCATTATGATATGGCGATGGCTGCAATAAACAAGGGTATTAATGTTTTTTTGGAAAAACCTTTTGTAAGCAGCTATTCAGATGCTGTCAGACTGATTGAAAATGCGCGAAAGAAAAAAGTCTTTCTTCTTGAGGCTATTTCGAATCAGTATTTGCCGATATATAAAGCGCTGCGAAATGCACTTCCTAAGGTTGGGCAAATCAAATATGTTGAATGTAATTTTTCGCAGTATTCCAGCAAATTTGACAGGTTTGCTGCCGGTGAATATTTTAGAGTTTTTGATTTAGAATGTGACGGTGGCGTGCTTATGGACCTTAATGTTTATAACATTCATATGGTGGCCGGATTATTTGGTGAGCCTCTTAAGGTGAATTATTTGCCAAATATGATGAGAAATGTTGACACCAGCGGGGTTCTTACTCTTTCGTATCCTGATTTTACGTCTTGCTGTGTGGCGGCAAAGGACTGCCAGGGGCCATCTCGTACGCTTATCCAGGGAACTAAAGGCTACCTGCTCATTGAGGCCCCTGCCAATTCACTTGATTCAACACTTGTTTTCTATTCTACGCAGGATAAAACATTTGAAGATATATTTGTTCCAGAGAGTGGGCATCGGATGGCGTATGAATTTAGGGAACTTGACAGGATTATCTCTTCGGGAGCATATGATGAATGTATCAGACGGCAGGAGGAGACGCTTTGCGTTTGCCGGATTTTGTCTGATGCACACTCCACATTAAGAACGCTGCAGTGTTCTTGAAAGTAAAAAAATAATTAAAAAGAGCGGGCAAAATTGCCCGCTCTTTTTAGAATGTAAATGTATCTTTAAGTCCAAGCCATAGCTGGTCTTTATCACTTAGGTTAAGCGGTGTTCCATCAGCAAGTGTATAACCACTTCCCGATGCATCTCCCGGATAATCCCCCTGAAGCTGCGGCCACTCAATTCCAATTTCCGGATCATTCCATGCAAGTCCTCCTTCATCGCCCGGATGATAGAAATCTGTACATTTATAGCAAAATTCAGCAAGCTCTGAAAGTACCAGAAATCCATGTGCAAATCCTTCCGGAATGTAGAACTGCTTTTTGTTTTCTTCTGTAAGCTCAACTCCAAACCATTTTCCATATGTCTGGCTTTCTTTACGAAGATCTACTGCCACGTCAAACACAGAACCTTTTACCACGCGTACAAGTTTTCCTTGTGGGAACTCCTTCTGGAAATGAAGCCCTCTAAGAACTCCTTTTGTTGAGCTGGACTGATTATCCTGTACAAATACCATATCAAGCCCGGCTTCATGCATGTCATTCTGATTATATGTCTCCATAAAATATCCTCTTGCATCACCATGAACTGTAGGTTCAATTACGCAGAGTCCTTCTATTCCACCTGCATTCTTTTCTACTTTAATCTGTCCCATCTTAATCTCCTTATTTTTCAACTTAAACCTAAATAAAGATTTATTAATAATCAACATCTGATAAATCAGTATCAAGTAAAGATTTTAATACTCAATCTCATCCAGATATCTGTCAAGCGCATCCTGCCATGTTGGAAGTGGGCTAAATCCAGCTTCTAAAAGTTTTCCTTTTGCAAGGCGGCTGTTAAATGGCCGGGCAGCTTTTGACACACCATACTCAGCTGTCGTTACCGGGATTACGGTTACTTTATCCGGTGCATACTCACTGTGGCCTTTGGCAACTGCCTGTCTGAAAATTTCCTTTGTAAAATCATACCAGCTTATATATCCACCTTCATTTGTTGCGTGGTAATAGCCATACTTGTCTGTTTCTATCATGTCTACAAGTAATCTTGCAAGATCAAATGTGTATGTTGGTGTTCCGATTTGGTCCGCTACTACTGTAAGTTTGTCGTGAGTCTTGGCAACATTCAACATTGTTTTGATAAAATTCTTTCCGTTTACTCCAAACACCCACGCGATTCTGACGATAAAATATTTTTCTAATGTATTTGCTACTGCAAGTTCACCCTCAAGCTTGGTCTGTCCATAGACATTAAGTGGCGCATAATCTTTGCAATCAGGCTCCCATGGTTTATCTCCCTGACCGTCAAAAACATAATCTGTACTGATATAAACCATCTTACAGTCAAACTTTTTACATACATTTGCAATATTTTGTGTTCCACCAGCATTAATTGAGCGAACCTTATCAATTTTATCCTCATCCTCTGCCAGATCAACCGCAGTCCATGCCGCGCAATGTATTACAACATCAGCTCCTGATTCAGTAATTGTTTTTTCAACTGCTGCTGAATCTGTTATATCCATTGATACATATGGCATTGTTACAACTGCTGTACCATCTGTCTCTCCACTATATTCTGGAGAAATGTCGCTACCTATAGCTTCATATCCACGCTTTGCCAGCTCATTCATCACATCGTGACCCAACTGTCCAGCCACGCCGGTTACAAGAACTTTCATTTTTAACTCCATATCTGTTTTTTATTTTCTAGCGGTTAGAATACATTTTGTCATAATAATTCTGGTACTCACCAGAGATGATTTCTTCCCACCATTCTTTGTTATCAAGATACCACTGAATTGTCTTCTTTATTCCATCTTCGAACTTAGTCTCTGGTAACCATCCAAGATCATTGTGAATCTTTGTCGGGTCGATAGCGTAACGCATATCGTGTCCCTTACGGTCTCCTACATGTGTGATAAGACTCTCCGGTTTTCCAAGTTCTTTACAGATTATTTTTACTATTTCGATGTTCTGCTTCTCGTTATGACCGCCTACATTGTATACTTCACCTACTTTTCCTTTATGGATAATTAGGTCTATTGCTTTGCAGTGATCTTCTACGTAGAGCCAGTCACGAACATTCAATCCTTCTCCATATACCGGAAGCGGCTTATCATTTAATGCATTTGCAATCATTAATGGTATAAGCTTTTCCGGAAAATGATATGGTCCGTAGTTATTTGAACAACGACTGATTGTTACTGGGAGTCCATATGTTCTGTGATAAGCTAATACCAAAAGGTCTGCTCCTGCTTTGGATGAGCTGTATGGGCTTGATGTATGGATTGGTGTTTCCTCAGTAAAGAAAAGGTCTGGACGATCAAGTGGTAAGTCTCCATAAACTTCATCTGTTGAGACCTGATGATATCGTGTAATTCCATACTCACGACAGGCATCCATAAGAGTAGCTGTACCTATAATGTTTGTCTGAAGGAAAATTTCCGGATTTTCAATAGAGCGGTCAACATGAGACTCTGCTGCAAAGTTTACTACGATATCCGGATGTTCTTCCTCAAACAATTTATATACACCCTGGCGGTCACATATATCCAACTTAACGAAACGGAAGTTAGGATTATCCATTACCGGCTTAAGTGTTGAAAGATTACCAGCGTATGTGAGTTTGTCAATACATACGATTCTGTAATCCGGGTATTTGTCTAACATGTGAAAAACAAAGTTGCTCCCAATAAAACCTGCTCCACCTGTTACGATTATTGTCATTGTTGTTTCCTCCTAATTTGCTTTCATTTTAAGGATTAATATAAATCTTCCTGATATTTACCATCGATTACATCTTTAAGGTATTTGCCGTACTGGTTCTTCTTAAATACCTCATACACTTTAAGTATATCTTCTTTTGAAATCCAGCCATTAAGGTATGCGATTTCTTCAAGACATGCTATTTTACGGTGTTGATGTGTCTCAACTGTTTTTACAAAATTTGTTGCATCTACCAAAGACTCATGCGTTCCTGTGTCAAGCCATGTAAAGCCATGGCCTAATAGTTCAACATTAAGGCTGTTATCCTCTAAATAGATTCTATTAAGATCTGTGATTTCGAGCTCACCTCTTGCTGATGGTTTAAGATTTTTTGCATATTCTACAACCTTATTGTCGTAGAAATACAAACCTGTCACACAATAATTACTCTTTGGTTTTTCTGGTTTTTCCTCAATTGAAATTGCCTTTCCATCAGAATCAAATTCAACAATTCCAAATCTCTCAGGGTCATCTACATAGTAGCCAAATACTGTCGCACCCTTTCCTGTTTCTGCATTTTCTACAGCTTCAATCAGACGCTTGTTAAGGCCATGGCCTGAAAAAATATTATCACCTAAGACCATTGCAACAGTGTCGTCACCAATGAATTCTTCCCCAATAATAAATGCCTGGGCAAGACCATCCGGACTAGGCTGAATCGCATAAGAAAGACTAACCCCGAACTGATGACCATCTCCTAAGAGTTCCTTAAATCTTGGAGTATCCTGTGGTGTTGAAATTATCAGTATTTCCCTTATCCCCGCATTCATAAGAACCGACATAGGATAATAAATCATTGGCTTATCATATATCGGAAGCAGCTGCTTAGATGTAACCATTGTCAAAGGATAAAGACGAGTTCCCGATCCCCCCGCTAAAATTATACCTTTCATAATAAAATTCTCCTTAATCTGATAATAAGTTATTTATATAATAACAGGATGACGTAACGTCAGCTCAATAGGTAAAAAATTATTTTTTTCTAAAAACAACTAATTTACTTATTACATAGTTTAAAGTTACGACTATAAATTGTGATATCAGTTTGACTATTATACTTGGAAAGCCATACATGGTTATGAAAATAAACAAGATTGCTTCTTCTACAATAAGTGTCACAACTCTACCTGAAAAAAAGCCAAACATCTGAATCATCAATTTCCAAAATGTTCGTGTAGGTGCGTCGAATACCCAGATTTTATTTGTCACAAAAGAAAATAAGACTGCAACAATCCATGAATAGGCATTAGCCAGAAGCTCGTTTATTCCAAGAGTCACATTGCAATAGGCATATGTAGCCATACACACAAAAAAAGCCAGGATTCCAAAAAAGGAATACATGATAAATTCTCTATGTTTTATATATGCTGGCGCATACTTAGCCATTGATGGTTTTTCCATTATTTTATCTATAAAGTTCTTCTTTTCATTCATAATTGTATTTTAGATTGTTTATGCCTGCTAGTCAATGAAAAAGATTACTATATAAATTGCACAAAAGTATTGTTTTGTGGTATAATATTTTAGGTATTCTGTCTATACATTTTCGTAAATTTTATAAAGAATACAAAATGGGGATTGAGGGTTTTTATGAAGAGACTAGAAAGATACGTAGAGAATATAAAGGAAATACGAAAATTGTCATCGCTTTCACTTGATGATATATCATTTGCAGAGGAATATGGGGATTTTTTGGCCACTAATTTCGTAAAAATCCGAGTTCTGGCCATGGAAAATATGGACATTATTGATAAGGTCCTCAATCCACTTTTAGCTCCAGATCGCGACCTTACAGATGAGGAATATCATGCACTTGATAATTTGCGTGGCAGCCTTTCTGATAGTCTTAGTCTTGAAGATTTGGATTTGCACATAGCAAATATTGTTGCTCAAAAATTATTGCTTGACCCTCACTGCAAAGATAATATTGCTACACAGATTAAACAGGGCGATGTTTCTATCCGAATTTACTGCTCTCTTCTTAACTATTACAATCGTGTATCTTTAAGTAAAGATAAGCTTTATGGGGCTTTTCAGCAGGCTGAGGAAATTGGCGATACATTTTTACTGCTGTTACAGGAAGAACAATTTAAAAAGCTGCCTGATCAAAGCTCGAAAGATCTTGTACTTATAAATAGTCAGTATCTCGCCTGGTTATATGAATCAATTACGGGAAAATCTAATGTTAATAACAAGGTTTTTACTGTTTTGAAAAAGACATTAGACCTGTGTGATTCTTCATTTTACAACGAATATGCTCCTGATTTTGATTGGATTGATTATAATTTCAGAACATTAAAATATATTTCTATTCTTACCGAATGCAACAACAGACGAGGTTTTAGCAAGGCCCAGCTTAAGGAGATTTTAAAATACTCGGAAAAATTATTTTCCATGTGGAAAAATATGCCAAATCGCAAGTCTTTTATTGATGCAAATGTACTTGAGATGTTCGTACTTAGAAATCGTTACTTAAATGGAGTTATTGATGTAAAAGCATATAAGACACATCTTGTTCGTTTGTATAAGGGACGAAATAAACATGCACACAACATTGATTCTGTATATTTAAACATGGTTTTACCTATAGAATTTATGACGGTGCTTGATAAAGAAAACTTATCTGAACGTGAAAAAAGAACTCTTCAGATTATGTATCAGAATATTTTAAGTTATATTTTTTCACCTAAGACAGATGGAATTCTTAGTTTTTTATTGGCATACATAACTAAATTTCTTGATAATTTTATTGAACTTGCGGGTGGTATCACGTTTAAAGAACTTTGCCTTAACATCCTTGCAGCGCTTCATGTGCCTACGTATGTTCATACACACATGGTCGCAGATATTTCTCGTTGCCTTACAGAACATATCATCAAAGTTCACCCAGAACTTTTTGCGGGTATGAAAGGTTTTACCAGCATAAAAAAGGTCAAGAAAAATTCGGAGCAGATTGTTCTGTTTGCATATGAAGCTGCACTCTGTCACGATATTGGTAAAATACCTATGCTTGATACTATTCTTGTTTATGGAAGGAAACTTTTAAATGAGGAATTCCAGACAATAATTCAGCATCCGGATATTGGTGCAAGACTTTCAGTCAAACATCTGTCAACACGTGATTATACATCTATAATCCAGGGGCATCATAAATGGTACGATGGTTCAAAAGGATATCCTTTCAGTTTTGACAACACCGACCTTCCTGAAAAGACAATTATTGATATTGTTATGATTGCCGACTGTCTTGATGCTGCTACTGATAAGATTGGAAGAAGCTACAGTCCTGGAAAAAATCTTGATGATGTTATTATGGAATTTAAGAATGAAGCCGGAACGCATTATTCTCCATATATAATTGAGCTTTTTGATAAGCCGGAGGTAATTGATGATTTAAATTATTTACTTGATGTGAAGCGCCGCGTTCACTACGAAGAATCATACTATCTTCTTCGTTCTATGCAGGATAAGGAACAATAATTTTTCATACATAAATATAGCCCGTCAGGAATGACAAAGACTAAAATGTCTTGTTATTCCTGGCGGGCTTTTGTAAATTTATGGTGTAACTGTAATGGTTATTGTTTTTTCTGCGCTGTTATATCTGTCGCTTGCTTCAGATTTTATTGTAATTGTTGCAGTTCCTTCACCTACGACTGTTACTACTCCAGTATTTTCGTCAACAGTTACCACTCCTGGTGCATTACTATAGTATTTTAATGCAGTTCCACTATCTACTGCTGCGGTAACCTTTGATGTCATAACGCCATTGCTGATTGCAAAAGACATATCGCTGGCTGTTATTGAAGCATCTTTTTTTGCTTCTGGTTGCTGCGGCTGTTGTGGTTGCTGCGGCTGTTGTGGTTGCTGTGGCTGTTGTGGCTGTGGCTGCGGCTTTGCATTTACTGTAACACTTACACTAGTGCTTGCAGCTTTGTATTTTCCTGTCGAAGCAGCGTTTACTGTTATACTGCATGAGCCTACACCAACTGGTGTAACAAGACCATTTGCATCTACTGTTGCCACTGCCGGGTTTGAAGTCTGGTATGTCTTTTGAGCATTATCAAGGCAGTTTGCGTCAAGCTGGAATGCTCCTGAACCTTCTTCTACGGTATAGGCTGAAGTTCCGCTCCATGTCTGCTCTAATCCTTCAACTTTTGAAACACCACCATATACAACAACTTTTGTTCCCATTGAAACATTTTCATACAATGTCTTTACTGCTGAATATGGCATGTTTATACATCCATGACTTCCGTTGTATAGATATATGCTACCACCAAATGTACTTCTCCAACCGGCATCATGGAATCCGATTCCGCCGTTAAATGGAAGGAAGAAGTTAACCCATGTCTTATATCCTGGTCCGTTTAAGTAACGGTCCTTATCCATTGAAAAAATAGAATATACTCCAGTTGGTGTACCATATCCTTTTGCAACACATCCTGTTACTACTTTAGACGAAACCACCTGATTTCCGTCTTTGTATACATATACCACCTGGTTAGTCAGATCCACTTCACAGTAATTTCCATCAAAATTTACATATTCACTCTGTGCTGAATCCGGCACTTCTGAATATTTTGCATTAACCGTGCCGGACTTCTTGTTAGTAAGAAGTTCATAAATATCATTGTAGAATTGGTTTGAATCAACGGTCTGGCCTGAAGTAGCCACAGAGATATTAATATCCCCACTGGTTGTTGTCTTAAATTTTGCTGTTCTGTATTTTGTTACATCATGTTTCTTTGCCATTTCTGAACAGGCAGTTGACATCACTTCAGGATTTATTTCAACTGTAAGTCCATCCTTTTGCACTGCAAGCCAGCTTGCGATTGTAGCTGCATCGATTGATTCTGTTGCAGGGTCTTTTCCTTCTGGGGCAAATACACAATCTATTTTTAAATTAAGAAATGCATTTGCTGTTGCTAATGCGTTTGATACAGCTGTACTTTGTGCTGCGATTTCTCCTTCAGCATACATAATTTCTGAATGAGCTTCGACTGTTGGCTCGAATTTTTTAACTGCTTCAGTAAGAATATTTACTGCGTTGTCATAATTTGGGGCATCTCCTGAGACACCATCAACACCAATAAATGAGCCTGTTTCCTGATTGTATGTAATTGATGCTTTTGTAGGATTTTCCAAAGCATACTCTTCTGTTGCACTTTCCTGTGCAGACTGTTCATCAGTTTGTGTTGAAGCAGCTTCCTGCGAAGCTTCTGCTTCTTCTTTTGCCAACTCATATGCAGCAAGCATTGTTTCCTTAAGTGGTTCAACTGACTTCATGTTGAAAATATTTACCTGCATCTTATCGTCAGTTTTTCCATCTTTTGACTTTGCTCCATTTGCAAAGTTACATATTTCCTGGATATTTACATTTTCTGAATATTCAAGTCCAAGATCCTTTGCAGTAAGATCGAACGATACTTCATCGAGAAGCATGTTGATTTTATATGTTTCTGCCTGTTTTTTTAAGGCTTCTTTTGCCTCTTCTACAGTCATTCCTCCGACATCGACAGATGACACTTTGTAGCCTTCTGGAAATTGCTTGTATTCGCGGTTTTTTAATCCCTTAATTAGGAATGTGGCAAGCAAAATCGCTACCAGAACAAAAGCTATTATTATGGGAATGAATATTTTTTTGTTTAATGTCTTTTTCATAATGCCTCCAATTTTAGAAGAAATAGTCTTCGAGCATCAAACACCAGCAATGATAGATTGGAAGATGTAATTCCTGAATCTTGTAGGTTTCCTTTTCAGGCACCCTGACAACTACATCTGCAAGCTCTGCAAGACGTCCGCCGCCTTGACCTGTAAGCCCAAGTACCTTAATGCCCATAGCTTTCGCAACAATAGCTGCGTTAATTATATTTTTGCTATTTCCCGATGTTGATATGCCGATGAACACATCTCCTTCATCCCCAAAACCAAAAAGCTGCTGGGCGAATACTCCATATCCATCAACATCATTAATATAAGCAGTTGACATTGCCTCATGAGCTACTAGTGGAATCGCACGAAGTGTTCCTTCTAGATTTTTTGAGAGTTCTTCTCCAATTTCCGCATCGATGCTTATGAGTTTTTCTTTGAAATCATCACTTATTGGGCGCGATTTACTGAAACGCTTCATTAATTCTCCTGCCATATGCTCAGAATCGGCAGCAGAGCCTCCATTTCCAGCGATAAGAACTTTACCGCCAGATGAATACGATTCTTCCATCAGTTTGTAGGCTGCATTGATTGAGTCTTTGCATTGTGCCAAAACCGGATATCTTTCGATTAAATCGTCAATATACTTTTCCATTTTGTACCTCCGAATTTATCCCCTTATTATGTAGGTTTTGAGGTAATTGTGCAATAACCTTATGCAAAAATTAAAATAATCTTAAACTACGCGACCGTTACTTATGTTGTAATAAGTCTGTGTGGCATTGTCGTAGTAGGTTCCTGTGTAGGTGAAGTCTACCTTACCGTTTTTGCAGTACCAGGTTCCCTGGTCATTATCTGCTATACCATTAAAGCCAAAATCAACCTTACCGTTTCTAATCACCCACCAGCCATATGAATTCTTTGCAACAGTATTCATATTAAAGTCAACCTTGCCATCATCACCAACATACCACCAGTTGCCATTATTTTTAACTACATCACAATATCCTGTCTGTAATTTGCCATTTCTAAAATGGTACCAATCTACACCAATCTTTACTAAACCATTTGTATCAAAAGATACTTTTCCATTCTTGATATACCACTTACCATTTTCGTTTTCTCCTAGTCCGCAATAATGGAAATCAACTTTTCCATTATTTACATACCACCAACCATTTTGATTTTTCGCAACTGTATTTGCATTCCAGTCAATCTGTCCATCCGAAACATAAACCCAACTGCCATTATAACTTACTATATCTGTTCTTCCCATTTCAATCTTGCCTTTATTGAAATAGAATTTACCAGTTAAGTAGGTTTCTTCATGTGTGTTTAAGTCGATTAAAGTATGATTTATATCATATTCACCTGTAGCTGTTGTATTAATTTTTCCTTCTGATACATACCATGCATTATTCGCATTGTCTTTTATCAATCCAGTATAATTAAAGTCAACATATCCATCTCTGACAAACCAGTATCCATTACTATTCTTTGCAATACCAAAATAACTGTAATCCGGCTTTCCACCTGTTATATATATCCAGTTATTTCCAGAGCGCACTACTGTGCTATCTGTAACAACCTTTCCTCTATTCATGTAATATGACTGACCATTTACATCAACGAACCCGTTGCAATTAGTCTGCACTTTACTCTGTACTACATAATATGAGTTCTTGCCGTCACTTACTACACCATTCAAATCAAATCCAACTACACCATTTCTTAGGAACCAGGTTCCATATTCATTATCAGCAACACCTGTATATGAATAATCTACTCTTCCATTCTTTACATATACATATTTGTCACCGGCTTTTGCTACAGTAGTTTTCGTGCTAAGCTTACCATTTGTAAAATAGTACCAGCCATTATATGTAATAGTCTGACCATTATAATTCTGACTAATATTATTTGCATAATATAAGCCATTATATCCGAAGTTAACTTTTCCTTTGTTGATAGCCCAATCGCCGTTCTGGTTGTGTGCGATTCCTGTAAATCCAAAATCTACTTTTCCGCCTTTTAAATACCACCAGCCATTTTGATTCTTTTCGACCGTATTAGCAGAAAAATCTACTCTTCCACCTTTTACAAGCCACCAGCCATTATGATTCTTGACAAGACCATTTACTCCTCCATCAAAGACTCCATTTCTAAAATATGCCCAGGAATCACCTGCATTTAACAGACCAGTTACCCAATCAGCAAAATTTCCATCCATATAGTAACGAGTCTGTCCTGTGATACCATCATATGCTGTTCCGTTTGCACATGTACCATGACATCCATTTTGTTCACATTTATAATGCATGTTAGGATCTGTAGGATCCCATGTGTGCCATGATGGTAACACATCTGCTTTAGGTTTGCTGAATGGTTCATATCCATTTTTTGAATATATGTATACTCGTGTCTTTAATGGACAATTATCATATATCCATTTGGCATCGCCTGCTCTTAATCTTACACAACCATGAGAACATGTTGTTCCAAGCTTATTATATGCGCTTACACTCAAAGTATTATTGTTATTATATGAATTATAATATACAGAATGAAATAGTACCCCGCCTGTTATTCTTGTATCCCATTGTCCATAGCAAGGTCCCATAAGTTCATGCCAACGATATTTGTTAGGAGTATAAAAAATTCCTTCTGGTGTATTTCCTCCACCATTTGAACAAACAAATCGCTTCATAGGAACATATACACCATTATCCACTGTGTATATTGTCACAACATTTGTTATCTTATTAACAAAAATCTCATATTTTCCCCTAAGACCAACAATACTTTGAGTATCCTGAATCAAATTCCCGTCAAGATCATAATAAAGTCTTACATTTTTTCCATATAGTGGCGAGTTAGCATCAGATACATATATTGTTTTCTGTGTATAGTTAGCTGCAGATACAGGATTTATATACAACAACAATATAATCGATACAGTAAACATTAAAATAACAGCTTTAAAAAATGTTTTTGCCTTTGTATTGATTATCATAAATCAATCCTCCCTATAAAATTATTCTTCATAAACCAAACTATTTTCTAAATTAGACTCCGTCTGAATGGACATTTCCTCATCTGTCTGTGATGCTGGTTCTTCGTCTTCCTGAATTGTGTAAACATTTGTCAAAACAATTTCTGTAGCTTTTCCATTTTCTATTTTGTAAACCTTATCATCATACTGATATTCATCGCTATTGTAGTCAAAGTTTACTTTTCCATTTTCTATGTACCATGTTCCATAATTATTTGAGGCGATTCCGCAATAAGAAAAGTCAACCTTTCCATCCGTTCCTACATACCACCAGCCCAGACTATTTTTTACTATATCCTGAACATACTGTACTTTACCATTCTTTACATGATACCAGCCTTCAAATTCTATTGCTTCCGAATAAGTATCTGGGTAATTCTGAATCTTGTAATCGGTTTTAACCAAACCAGTTTCTTCCAGTTGAACTTTACCACCTTTTACATACCAATCTCCATTTTCATTTCTGGCTATTCCATTAAAACTGAAATCGACTTTTCCATCTTTTACATACCACCAGCCATTCATATTCTTAACAATGGTATTTGCCTTATTCTGAATAACACCATCTTTTATGTACCACCAGCCATTTTCATCTTTGGCTACAGTAGTAGCATTATGAATCACCTTTCCATTTTCAACGTAATATGTTCCATCAAATTCAATTGTTTCGCCAGTCGCATAATCAATTTTCTGATTAATATTAGCAACTTTAATTAATCCCGTTTTTTCGAAACATACTTTTCCATTTTGTATGTACCAGTCTCCGTTAACATTCCTTGCAATTCCTGTGAATCCAAAATCTACTTTTCCATCTCTTACATACCACCAGCCAAGATTATTTTTGACAACGGAATTTACATTAAAGTTTACTTTTCCATTTTGTACATACCACCAACCATAGTTGTTTTTGGCAACATCATTCGCATATATAAGCTGACCATTTTTGAAATTATACCATCCATCATATTCGAGCAGATTTCCATTATAATTATACTTGCTATGTATTTCCGCAACTCCTGTATATGAGAAATCTACTTCTCCATTTCTTACAAACCAATCTCCATTTTGATTTCTAATTACACCTGTATATGTTGAATCATATTTTCCATTTTTGACATACCAGTAACTATTTTTAAATTTAACTAAAGTATTTGCGCCAAAATCTACTTTTCCATTTCGAATATACCACCAGCCATTTACATTTGCCCCCAGGCCCGTATAACCATAATCAATATTTCCATTTCTATACAAATACCAATTACCGTCTTGTGCCTTATTTACAGAAACATTATTAAGACCTAACTGATTCAGTATGCCCAAAGAATCAGCCTTTCCCAACATTTGAAGTTTTCCATCAGATGACAAAAACTGATTACAATCTGATTTATTACTCAAAAAACAATGTTCAATTAATACTGCTGGTATATTATTTTTCTTATTTCCTTTTATTACAGCTAAATAATCCGCCAATGATCCGTCAGGATATGTTGAACCATTCTCCGAATTACGAATCATTATTCCTCTTCCACGCTGACTAACACCCACCGCCTTAAGTTGTGATAAAATCTCAACAGCAAGCCTTTCACCCTTAAATCCAATCTCTGGTCTATAATTATTATTTGGATAATAAACTGATGCTCCCCTTGCGGATGAACTACTAGAAGAATCTATGTGAAAACTAACATAGTAATCAGCATTTACTTTTTTTGCATACTGAATTCTCTGTGAATTACATGATGAACTTCCTCCAACAGCACTTCCACCATACGGACAGCTCTCTGAGTTTCTAATTAAATGAACTTTTATTCCTGGAGTTTTTTCCAGCTCCATCTTACAATACTGGGCAATTTTTAAATTTATAGACTCCTCTTTATACCCATTTTGATGAGCTCCAGTATGTGTTGAGTCGTGCCCCGGGTCTAATACAATAACATAATCAGGCGAACCACCTGCTGCATATGTATCGTCTGTTTTTCCAAATAAAACAGCTCCAAATAAAATAACTATTAGCGTAAAAAATTTAGCAACCTTATTATTTAATAAACGCATTATATTCTTTCTCCTTTTTGGTACTCAGGGCTTATTTTACTACTTTTTATGACATTTTACAAGAAAATAAAAAAGTTGGACAAGAAAAAATACACTCTCTCATCCAACCCTTTTCTTTACTAATTTTACCTAAACCAATTTTTCCAAAAAACTTGATTTCCGATCTGCTGTATTGTATCTTCAGGCGGTCTTTCACCATCAGGCTTACTATCATAAAAGCTCTTTGACCAAAAATACAGCCAATCACCTGTCACACCATTCTCAATCACATCAATTACCACTTGTCTGCAATTTGTTTCATTATTGTATTTCTGTTCATCAAGAACTTTTACAAGCTTGCCACTCGCATACGGACTAAACTGACCTTTCTGTGTTAAAACTTCGTAATATGTGTTTGGAAAAGAAGATGATTTTTTTCTATTTGCAATTACAGACATAACAGCATATTTACCTTCATCACACTCACCACAAGCCTCACAGTATAACATTGCAGTAAGTACTTCCACATCACATATTGGTTCAATCTTACCATTTGTAAATCTCCAAAATGAACCACAACCATCTCCTGTACCAGTATAATCAAATATCACTTTTCCATTGCTGACATACCAGTATCCATATTCATTTCTGGCTACACCTGTATAGTTAAAATCGACTTTTCCATTGCTGATTTTCCACCAGCCATTCTCATTCTTAGCTAGCCCATTATAACTAAAATCGACTTTTCCATTACTGATTTTCCACCAACCAAATTCATTCTTGGCCACTCCGTTATAGTTAAAATCAACCTTACCATTGCTAATTTTCCACCAGCCGTTTTCATTCTTAGCTACGCCATTATAGTTAAAATCAACCTTACCTTCTTCAATTCTCCACCAGCCATATTCATTTTTAGCAATTCCAGTGTAAGAATAATCTATACCATACTCATTATAATAATACCAGTTACCATCATCCGCCTTTTCTACAGCAGCACTGACTTCCACCCTCTCAATTGTTAGGCATACTAAAAAAATCAGAATAAATACAGCAATAATGTTTACTGATCGTTTAATAAAATTCATAGCCCCTCTTTCCCTTATAGTATTAATTTATTAATCATCACCTTACCATTTTCTATATAATATGTCATCCCCATATTATATTCTTCATAAATACCATTGTACGAAAAATCGACCTTGCCGTTTTTTATGTACCAATAACCATTAGAATTCTGTGCTATACCATTAAATGTAAAATCAACTTTTCCATCATTACCTATATACCACCAGCCATTGGAATTTTTCTCTATGGTTTCTGTCCCTTTTTGGACAGCACCATTTTTTATATAATACCAGCCGGTTGAAGTTTTCAATACTCCATTTGCTCCAAATTGCACTTTACCACCGTTGCAATACCAACTGCCATTATTATTATCTGCAATTCCATTAAATCCAAAATTAACTTTTCCATTTTGTATAACCCACCAGCCGTTATTGTTCTTTGCTACCGTATTGATATCAAAATCAACTTTTCCATCATTGCCTATATACCACCAACCATTTTGATTTCTTGCCACAGTTGAACTTCTAACAAGTTGACCACCTACAATGTTATACCAACCGTCATAAACATTAGTCTCATCCACATAGTAGCTTGTAGATGAATTAACTTTCAGCACTTCGTTCTTCCCAAAGTCAACCTTACCATCACGAACATACCATTCGCCCTTTGAATTCTTGGCAATTCCAGTAAAGTTAAATCTTACTTTACCATTTTGAACATACCACCAACCATTTGAGTTATTAATGATATCATTACAAGTTGTATCAACATAACCATTTACATAATAATACCACTGACCATCAGAGCCCTTTGCCAAACCGTTTAGACTATTTGGAGTCGATGTATCACTATCATAATATCCATCTAACACAGCCATTGCTTTTAAATTGGAAATATCCGACAAATAAAATGGTTGTGTATAACAATATGATTTTGTCGAAGCCGATGAAGGTGATATCCCATTAAGCGTATAATATATTGTTGCTCCTGATGTTGACGTACTCATCGAAACCAGATATTGTCCATTTGTTTCCTGGGTAGAAATTGTTGGGGTAGCAACAGTATTTGTAATTGCAGGTAATTTTCCATAAGAAGTTTCCGTTGCTCCTGAATCTAATGTACAAGGTGGAAGATATTTTTTATATCTATTTTCCGGAGTATGGGCTGAATCGTTTATATTTTTGTCATTTTTACAGAAATATGTATATTCAATCCCTGACGCTGAATCATCCCATGTGCAATCCATATTATACCAACTGTCTTTAAGTTTTACCTTATTCCATTCATGTACTTGGCTAGTTACACAGAATGAATCGATATTTGCCATATTGCATAGTACTGCAAATGCTTTTGCATATCCTGCACACACTGTTTTATCCATACAAAAAACGCTATAAATACTCTGTGAAAAATGAATCTGCTCATCCTGATCGTTCATATTTGAGGCAAAATCATAATCATAAACAACTTTAGTACATATTAAATCATGAATCTTTTTAACCTTTTCATAATTACCAGAGCAGGAAGAAATTTCACCTTTCCACAATTTTATCTGATTGCTTATTGCATCTCTTGCAGCCACTCTGGTAGAGCCATTATAGAATTCTTTGTATAACCTAAATCCAATTACATTCCTTGTCCCTTGTGAAGAAGAGCCAAAATAGATTCCATAGAGGAAAAAATACTGTGGATTACTAGCCTGAAAAAGATAGGCAACATTCTTCATTTCATCCTTAGAAAGTACTGAACTATAAACATAATTTGTCTGTTCATAATACGCACTACTATTCAAAATATTATTACATTCTACTTCCAGACAATCCCATACTTCTCTTTCATCCAAGCTTAAAAGATTGTAAATATAATTACTTGAATACGCATCCCAATCATGATTATATTTTTGGGATGAATAATTTTTCACCTCAACATCAGTAGAATCAATATTTTGTATTTCCGATGAAATATCAAATTCCGGCTGTGCCATATATCCACCAGGCATAGTATCCGCCTTAACACCGCAAATGCCTGCAAGATTTACCACAGCAATTGTTACCAAAACACATAATATCTGTTTCCATAAATTATTGAACAATTTTCATTCTCCTATGTTATAAATCAGTTATTACCTACTGTACCTTACCTTTTACAATTTTATACTTGTGTCCATCAAGTTCAAATTCTCCAGAATATGTAAAGTCTACTTTTCCATCTTTTACATACCAAATTCCATTTTCATTCTGAGCAAGTGTCGTCTGTCTAAGAATTTTTCCTTCTACAATATTGTACCAGCCTTCATATATAATTCCATCGCATTCCGATTTTGTCAGTTTAACAAGGTCTGTCACATCGGTTCTAACACTTCCTCCATTAATCAAATATTCATCCTGACCGCTCTTTGCAATACCATTGTAACTAAAGTCTACTTTTCCATCTTTAATATACCAGTCTCCATTTTCATTACTTGCAACACCAGTATAATTAAAATCTACTTTTCCATCCTTGATACGCCACCAGCCATTCTCATTTTTTGCTACTGTATTTGCTTCGAAATCTACTTTTCCATCTTTTACATACCACCAGCCATTTTTATTTTTTGCTACTGTGATTGTATCATATTGAACTTTTCCACCTCTAATCAAATACCAACCATTAAATTCAATATCATGATCTATTGTGTTAGACTTTATAATATCATCTGCATCAAACTGTACCTTTCCGTCCTTAAGATACCAGTCACCATAAGTATTTCTTGCTATTCCTGTATACGCCTCATCAATTTGTCCTTTTCTTACATACCACCAGCCACAATCAGTTTTTGCTACTGTGTCTACTGTAAAATCAACCTTACCATCTGTTCCGATATACCATGTACCTGAATTGTTTTTACCAATTGTATTTCTATTGTATACAACTTTTCCGTCTTCCACATAATACCAGCCATCAAAAATTTCTTCACCATGTTGCTTATTTGCAGAATATACTACTCCAGTTGTATTCATCTGGGCTTTTCCACCTTTGATATACCAGTCACCATATTTATTTCTTGCTATTCCTGAGTAGTCAAAATCTACCTTACCATCTTTTACATACCACCAGCCGTTGTTGTTCTTGTAAATAGAGTTTGCATTAAAGTCAACCATGCCTTTATTTACATACCACCAACCATTACTGTTTTTCAAAATATCTTCTGTATAAATAAGTTTACCGTTTACAATACTATACCAGCCTTTATATGTAGTAGCTTTTCCATTCTGGCCATTGATACTTGTGTTGCTAATATATGGGACACCAGTGTAATTTGTCTGAACCTTTCCATTATATACATACCATGTTCCATACTGATTTGCACATAATCCATTATAGTTAAAATCAACAATACCTTTTTGACAGTACCACCAACCGTTACTATTTGATGCAAGACCAGTATATGATAAATCTGCTTTACCATTTTTTACATAATACCATTTATTTCTACACTTAGCGACTCCATTGTATGAATAATCAATATGTCCATTCTTGAAATAATATAAATCATTTCCCTGATAAAAAAGACCAGTTCTGTTTAATGCCATGCTTAATCCATCATCATACCAGAAATCACCATCAACACTGCTACTATTAATTCCATCAATTGACAGACTTTCTGAATACTGCCAGAAGGAATACTTTCCATTATATGACCATCTAGAAGTTGATACCCTATCATTATACCGGGCAACCCAGATATAATTAGTATTATAAATCTGCTCTGGAATCAATCTGCCAGTTAGTGTACTAACATTTGCATATACCATTGCTGTATAGCCTCTGCTTTTTACTCTATTACAAAAGGCATTACACATCTGGGTTCCTAATTCCTTTGAAACGTTAGCCTGTTTAAATCTTCCTGGATATTTAATATTTGCTTCTACATAGTATCCGTCTTCGTAGTCAAATACGATTGGTAAATCAAGAAATCTTCCATCAATCAAATTTAATACATAGTCAGCTTCCTCTTCAGCTTCCTGGACTGTTATTGCTTCTGAGAAAATATATACACCAACCTTAAGACCTGCCTGCTTTGCACCAATAAGGTTTTTAATGCCATATTCATCCACTCCTAGTTTTCCTTCTTTTGCAGACCTGAATGCAACTCTGATTATTGCATAATCAACCCCACTGGCTTTTACCTTGTTCCAATCAATATCTTTCTGCCATTTTGATACATCGATTCCACGTCTAACTGTTGTATCACTAAATCGATTCTCATGGTAATAAGTTTTACCATCAAAACCTGTACTTTCAAAATACTTATCATCTGCATAAAGTGCAGTTTCCTCTTCTAATGATGCTCCATACAATTGGGTTTCTTCTAAAATATATCCACCACCCATAGTGTAACACTCATCATCAACAGCAGCCTCTTCTGCATAAACGAAAGTTGCACATAAAAAAATTGATAGTGCAGAAACTATCATTGCCGTAAATAATTTTGTCCTCTTACCTTCTCTCATTTTTTAATCCTCTCTCCACAAAATATAGTAACATTGTACCATAAATTGTATTTTTTTTCTATTCTATTTATTCGGAAAATTATGTTATTACATAATAAAAAAAACTTCTCAATAAAAATTGAAAAGCTTTTTTATTAATCATTTTTAAAAACTAAAAATTTGCTTATAACATAATTTAATACAATTACTACTATCTGTGCGATTATTTTGATTATCATGCTTGGAAATTGCAACCATGTAATAAATACACCCAATATTATTTCTTCTATAACAAGAGTCAAAACCCTTCCTCCAAAAAATGAAATCAACTGTTTCAAAAAATCAACAACTGTTTTCGTTGGTGAAGAAAATACCCAAATTCTGTTTGTAAAAAATGCAAATAGAACAACAATTATCCAAGAAATAACATTTGCAATTAATTCATTTATTCCTAATGTAACATTTAAAAATGCATATGAAACAATACTAAGAATAAACGCCAAACCTCCAAAGAAAAGATAAAGGATTACTTCTTTATTCTTTTTAATCATTTTATCTTAACAACACCTTCCATATTTGAATCTGAAATAATAAAATGTGGTCGATGCTTTGACTCCATATAAATTTTGGCAATATACTGTCCCATTATTCCAAGACAAAACATCTGAATACCACCAATAAAAATAATCACACATATAGTAGAAGCCCATCCTGCAACCGGATCGTCAAAAAGAAGTTTTTTGACAATAATAAAAATCAACATAACGAATGAACACATTGTCATTCCAATTCCTGACCAGGATGCAAAGCAAAGAGGAGCCTGCGAAAAATTAATTATGCCATCTATTGCATATTTTAACAGTTTCCAAAAACTCCATTTTGTTTCTCCTGCAGCACGTTCTACATTCTCATACGGATACCAGTATGTTTTAAATCCTACCCAACCAAAAATGCCCTTAGAAAAACGATTATATTCACTCATGGATACAATTGCATCAACCATACTTCTTTTCATAAGTCTATAGTCTCTTGCACCATCTACGATATCAGCTTCTGATATTTTATTTATTAGCTTGTAAAATTTGCGTGCAAACCAGCTTCTTATTATCGGCTCACCTTTTCTTGATACCCTTCTTGTTGCAACACTATCATACTCGCCAGATTCAATATACTTCAGCATTTGCGGAAGTATTTCTGGTGGATCTTGTAAATCAGCATCCATTACAGCTACATAATCCCCTTTTGCATTACAAAAACCTGCATACATGGCAGCTTCCTTACCAAAATTACGAGAAAACGAAAGATACGTTACATTCTCATCCTTTTCTGATAATTCTTTGAGAACTTTTAATGTATCATCTTTTGAGCCATCATTTATAAAAATCATTTCATAATCATAGTCTAATGATTGTAAAACGCTTGCCGCCTTTGGATAAAAAATTGGCAAAACTTCCTGTTCATTGTAACAAGGAACAATTATAGAAATTTTTTCCTTTGCCATTAATATTCAATCTCCTATTTTTCTTTATGTTTTTTCTTATACAATTGTATCCCTATTAACACTATTATTGCAATAACAGAAATACAAATTCCTAATGCTAATCCTTGAACATGATACTTCATCTCTATATTATTCTCTCCTTCATCTAAAGGAATAGAGTATAGGCAGTCTCCAATTAACATATCCTTAGTTACATTTATCCGTTTTCCATTTCTAGTAATTGTCCATCCCTTATCATATGGGACTGCTAAAAGCAGGTTCTGATTTTTTGAGGCATCTGAAACAGATACATTTATATAACCATCTTCTATTTCACAATTTTTCGGCTCACCCATTCTTAATTTATCAGTAATTAGTTGCAATTTATCTAAATCTAATGCATAAAAACATGTATTATCATCATTTATATCATTAAGATTTTCAGCACTAATGGAAACTTTTGCAATTGTATCATTTTGAGATGTCGGAACATAAAATACTGATTGCGACAACCAACATGCATAAAAAATTGAATAAATAGAATTTACATCTAAAGTGGCATTTAAAGCATTATTATATGGAATATTTCCATATACTGCATAATTTCCAGATGGTATTTGAATACTATATGAATTATTTCCATCCAGTTTTTCAACAGAATACTCAAGCTTTTGGTATATTTTAGAATCGTTTCCTGCCAGTTTACAATAAATACTATTCTGATATTCAAACGGATTTGTTTTATCCATTCCTTCATTGAACTTTGAATATACCAAAGCCATTGGAAGGCTAAAAGGATTTTCATATAATGCTTTTTCATTATAGGAATTTATTTCATCCACTTTTTTCAAGCCATTAATTGGATATTCTGACATCACATACTTTACACCAAGTAATGTATCTGCGCCAAGTATTGATGTATTTACAATACACATATTCAATCCACACTTACAATATCCTAAATTATCCAAAAAATCTCTTTGATTGTCATCAGGTGATGAAGTATATCCACTTATAGACCAGTAATCATAAGCTAATGCTTCATTATAATTAGCTGTAAGCCCTCCATTTAGCATGTTTCTAGTCGATGTCTGCGACATTCGGTACAATCCACCATCATAGTCTTTTATCTGACCAATCATTTCTTCCTGATTTTTGGAATATGAACAATATGAACTCACATCTGATATAGAATATCTATTCATCAAAAGAATTGCATTATGTGAATACTCCCACACAGACAATACTGACAACAATACTGCACCAGCTTTTACAAATAGTCTATTTGATTTATCTGAATCAATATAGTACTCAATCAATGAAAGAACCGCACCTAAAATAATGAACATAAGTGCAGTCATGCTTGTCTGCTTAGAATCATTTACCGAATGAACATTATCAAGCACTAATAACAGTGTAGCGAATCCCAAACCACATTTTAGTGGCAAAAAACAATCTGCCTTTTTAGCAAGAATGAAATACTGTGCTGCAATAAAAATAATAATAAAAATTCCCAAATGAGAAAATCTGTACCAATAACTATTTGCTTCTTTTAATAGGGTAAAAATAATACTAAATGGTACAAAATAATAACAAAGTAAATTAAAGATTGCTATGCAACCGAGTACAATTTTTTTATAAATACTTTCAACCTTATTAAAGAAAAAGCACAACATTCCAATAAGTGCAACACTTCCACAAAATAGTGCAACACTTCCATTGCTACTTAATGCTCCATATGAGTAATTCTGAATTGCAGAACCAATATGACCATTGAAATTTATACTTAATAATTGTTGTAAATTTATAGCTCCACGACTACTATTTTGAAGAGCCTTAAGTGTCGGTAAGAATAAGCACGCACTTAGCATTACTCCAACAATCATATAAAGAACATATTTTAAACCCAGACTAATAAATGTTTTTATTTCCTTTCTATCTAAAAAATACTCTACTAAGAACCATATACCTGAAAATAAACAATTAATTCCTGCAATATACCAGTTAGCAATTATACTGTATCCAATAACAGCTGATAATTTCCAGCCCCCTTTGAATTTACAACATTATAAACACCTAACAGAATAAGTGGCAGCATATATACACCATCTAACCACATTACATTGCTAGCCTGGGCAACACTATACTGTGAAAGAGAATACGCAACCGAAAGTAAGATTACAAGCAATTTTTTATATCTATTATCAACTTTACCTTCAAATCTCTTAAATAAGTAATAGCAAAATGTCATTGAAGCAAGAGTAAGTTTTAACAATACAGATATATTAAAATAAGTATTTAACTGACTTTTGGAAAATAACAATGTTAACCACACAAAAGGCGATGATAAATAATAACTAAATACCGCAATATTTGTTCCACCTAATGTCTTTCCGAAAGAATATAGAATACTATTTTTGCCTGCAACAACATCTTTAAAATATGAATAGAAATCAAGATACTGTATATATGCATCATCACATGCTAAGGTTTTTACTCCAAAAGGTTGGAATCCATGTAACCAAAATATAATAAGCATTAAAACACATGTAATTATTCCTGATAGTACAATATACATCATTCTGCGATTATTCTTTAACATATATAACCCCTTTCCTAGCAATGTTGTTTTAATCATCAAAATAGCATCCTTAAAGGATGCTATTTCCTAATTAATTATAATAATAATCAATTACTTTACCATTTTTAACTGTACATACTAAATTATCTTCACACTCTACAACTCCAGGTTCCAGTTGATTTTGCAGTAAAATTTACAAAGTCAACTTTGTTTCTTGAATCATATGTAAAATCGAAACAGTTAAACATTTCGTTTCCTGCTGGATCGTACATTAATCACATTAGCAGTATTACAAGAACATAGCCGTTCCCAATAAAAACTTTTTAAATTTTGTCATATAATTTCATCTTTTTATCAAAACAGCTCATAACATCCCCATATTATCATCTATGTCATTTTCTGGCAACAACTATTTTCTTTTTTACTGCTTCGATTAAAAAACTACATAATGAGATTAAAATTATGATGCAAAAATCAACTATCAGATAATATCCAACTTTGTTAATGTATGCCCAGCTTTCTTTCAAAGATAATCCTATTGAGTTGAATAAATCAAGAACTACCGTAAGGAAAATATGCTGATGCCATGCAAAATAAATCATACTGTAACGCCCTATGTATCTGATTGGAGGAACAACAAGCCAATGTGACATTATCACAATCCAGACTATTCCTGCAAATGCTGATATATATGTAAGCGGCCAAATTCCATACTGGTTATGAAAAACATCCATTGTAGCTCCAGTTAATTTTATTGATAAAATACCAAGTCCCTGATTGATTACGACACAAATAATAAATGTAATAACAGATTTAGAGACTGAATTAATAATACCACGAAGCTTGTCATAATAATTTTTGCAGACATATCCCACAAAGAAAAACGGAACCATTGTAAGGCAAATATCCATATTCCATGGAAGATTTGGCCCTCCAAACTCAAAATAACAAATTCCAGCAGCAAATATTACCGCAACTAAAAGTCCCATTTTAAGGTAAGTCTTTCCTAATGTTACCACCCAGTAAAACAAAATATTGAGCCAGAAGAGACAAGCAATAAACCACAGTGTCCACAATCGCCTTTGTATAACAAAGTCTTTTAACAACTCTAATACTGGCGTTTTCATATATACAACCTGACTAATAAACATAGGAATTCCATACAAAAAATACGGAATAACAATCGCCTTAATCTTCTTTATAAAAAAAGTTTTAAAATCATATTTGTTTGAAAATACAAATCCACTCAGGAAAAAGAAAAGTGGAACATGAAATGTATATAACAAATTACCAATAAAACCATAATCCGTATGGGCGTATATTACAAATAATATTCCATAACCTTTAGCTACATCAAGCCAATCTAATCTTTTTTCATTCATATGTAAAACCTCTGCCAATAATCATATATAGTACTATTCTACCACACAAAAAAGGGCTCCTCAATCATAAGATTGAGAAGCTCTTTTATATAAAATAGCTATAAATTAGTAGCCTAATTTAACCCATTTTCCACCAACTTTAGCGAATGTAATCTCATTAGTGTGACTTTCTTTCTCGTCATCACCCTTGATTGTGTACTTAACTTTAACTTCACGAACAGCTGTTACGTCCTTCTTGTCATACTTCTTAGCATACTTATCATAAACTGCTGCAAGCTTTTCGTACATTTCAGCTTTGTCATCGTCGTCTTCATCATCTGCAAGATCCTCGTAGTACTCTGCTGAATCCTCTAATGACTCAACATATGACTCCCATCTGTCCTCACATTCTTCAAACTCGTCGTCATCTTTGTCAAACTTCTTAACTCTCTTGATGTCGTATGTTATCTTCCAGTCGTCTCCATAGTAATCTTCCATACCATCTGCATAATCATCTGCATACTCTTCAACATACTCTTTTAATGACTCTATATCTTCGTTGAACTCACCATAATCCTTTGAGTAGCGAATCTTTGCAACTTCTTCTTCTACTGCATTTGAATATGTATTCATGTTCATTGCTAACACATCATTAAATGACATCTTTTCTTTGTTACTGGCCTTTACGCTCTTCTTAATTAAGCTCTCTGGTCCATTTCCACCAAGAGCTACGCAAAGAATAATGATTAATAAAAGAACTCCTGCTGCTGCTCCAGCGATGATAGCTAATGGCTTTTTGTTCTCTTTAAGTCTGTCTGCATATTCGCTTGGAATTTCGATGTTTTTAAGCTTGTCTGTGATGTTAATATTTGGCATCTCAAATTTATTGCCATTCTGTGATTCAGACTGTTGTGGTGTTGCCTGTACTGGCTCTACTGGTGTGCCCTGCGCCTGTGCTGGCTCCACTGGTGTGTTCTGTGTCTGTGTTGGCTCTACTGGTGTTGCCTCTACAGGTGTGTCTGGTGTGATTGCAGATCCACAATTAATGCAGAAAGCTGCATCTGCGGCATTTTCCTGCCCGCAATTTTTACATACTGCCATAAATAATTTTCTCCTTTTTGTAAATCATCTTTTCAATTATAAAATATTTGTAAAATATTTTCAAATGTGTTTTTCACAAAATTAGTATAACAAACTGAAATCTGTTAATTTTAGTGAAAGTTACACCTGTACTTTTCCATTT
>JAXJTU010000157.1:0-8120 GCA_036309425.1 Agathobacter sp. | reverse complement strand
GTGCACGGTGGGGGGTGGATGGTTCTTGAGGGGTAGCATTATATGGCGACTAACATTCGGAAAGGGGCAATTGTTAAGGTTTCATTTCGATAGTTTTTATAGCTGCTACGAGTCGGTGGCAAAGGGGCGTCCTTGCCCCTTGCCACCTGGATTTGCCGTCCGAGCAAATCCCCTCTAGGGTTTCGGGGGAATGAAACCTAACCAATTACTCCCTTTCCTCATTAATCGTCGCCATATAATGCTACCCCTCAAGAACCATCCACCCCCCACCGTGCACCATGCCAAGCCGAAGCTGCCACATGAAGGCACAGCCCCCTACACCATGCCATAGCGAAGTCGCCACATGAAGGCACAGCCCCCATAAAAAGAATAAAAATTTATAATATATAATAATATAGGGTATGACATTGACACATTTTGTTAATTGTCATAATATAAGTACAGAGCGGTCTCCATTAACCCTATGGTCTTGAACCATAGAATAGATGAACATTAAAGAGGGCCTCCATTAACCTTCGGTAATCAATCCGTGAAGAGATGAACATTAAAGAGTGGGAAGCTTAGTCTTCCCACATTTTTACTATATGGGTTAAATGGATTTTTATATATAGAGGTACGAAATATACATAAGGAGTTCTATTATGTTATATATTATGCGTCATGGTAAAACTGAGTGGAATGAGATGAAGAAGTTACAGGGGAGGACGGATATTCCACTTAATGAGGAGGGGCGTAGTATGGCCAGGCAAGTGCAGGAGGAATGTGCACAAATTGGTTTTGATATTTGCTATACTTCACCACTATTAAGAGCCAGGGAAACTGCCGAGATAGCACTTGAGGGGCTTGGGGTTCCAATCATAGAGGATGACAGATTAAAAGAGATGAGCTTTGGTGTGTACGAAGGCTGTACCAATTACTTTGAAGGTACTGGTCAGCCTATTAATGTGCTTTTCCAAAAGCCTGAGGAGTATGTGGCGGTTGAAGGTGGTGAAACGCTGGAGCAGCTTTACAGTAGAACGGGAGAGTTTCTTGAGCAGGTAATTAAGCCTGATATTATTGCGAATAAAAAAATTCTTATAGTTGGGCATGGTGCCATGAATTGCAGCATTATTAGTCAGATTAGGAATATTCCGGTTGATAAGTTCTGGGATGTTGGTATTCCAAATTGTAAGCTTATTGAATTAGAAACAGATTTCTTTTTATAAAGAAAAGCCCCTGGCCAGGGGCTTTATTTGTCTAGTGAAATTTTTGATGAATGGCTACTATAATCGTCGAATAAGTTTTGTTTATAGTAATCCTCTCCGTTTTCAAAGCTGTAATATACATCATAACCAAATTCTTTTCCTTTTAATATGTCACTATCATAGTCGGCGTCAACGCGATATGAATTGATGTTAAAAGGAAACTCTTTTTCTTCTAGCAGAGCTACGATATTAGCAATTTCTTCATCTGTTGTATCAGATGTGAAGTAAAGATCTAATTCATCACGGTATGTACATGATCTGCTTATTAGAAAATCCTCATAGGAAAGATCTTCATAATACATTATTTCTTCAAAGGATATTTTCATTGCATAAGCATCTTCTGATATAATTTTTTGAATACACTCGTCTATATCCTTTTTTAACTGATCAGAATAATGAATTACAGGTTCCGTTGTGCATATTACATGACAAGAAGAGTTTGTGTAACCATGTATGGTATAATTTGTATCTTTTTGTGTTGCACAGAATGAGTAGAAATATTCATTCGGATCATATGGATGGGTATTGGTTGCATATGGAAGTTTGACTGACGAAAATTTGTAAATAGATTTTACACTAACATCAAACTTTTCATCATATTGCTTTTTTAGTTGAGCCTCAATAACTACACTTCTGATAAAATCTGATACTTTTTGTCCGTTAAAGTATATTAATAGAAAAGCTATCATTGCAATGGCAATTCCTAATACCAGACGATTTCGTTGTTTTGTTTTCATAAATTAATAAACCTCTTTCATAAAACTCCGTTTTTATTTGTGTTATTTCATTTTTTCTAAAACTTTTCTTGCAATCTCGGAATCATATCCGAGAGAAGTTAATTTCTCTAGGGTGTCATACCCCTTATTAATGGAATCCATTATTTGCAAAACTTCTTCATTTCCTAATTTATGACCTTCATCGAATCCTTCATTACGAATATTTTTTGCAAACTTTTTCTCATCAAATTCAGTTAAAAGCATATGCATTACATCACCTCGATTTCTAATCAGAACATCAGTAAGGATATTATTCGTAATACAGTAATCTATAGCAGTATATATAGTAACTGGATTACATTCAAAACAATCTGATAAAAGCAAAATCTGATTGTTTTTACGTTTATTATAAATTATAGTAAAATTAAAAAAATTGCAATATAATTAGTACTAAAGAAAATAGGAGTAGACGATGAGTGAAATAACGTTTAAATCAAAATGGTTTGAAAAATGTATAAGAAATTATTTGGGAATAAAAGATGAGAATATAACAGAGGAAGACCTTGGCAGAATAAAATATTTATATGTATCGACAACTAATGATTTTGAATTAGGATTTGGTAGTCAAGAATTGATAGTTCCATTCAATTTTTCAAATTCTGGTGATGAATGGGACTGTGCATGTATTTCTGATACGGGACGATACAATAATCTTGATGAATTTATAGAAATTAAAAAATATAATTTATTTTCTCGCTTATATATAAAAAGAAATATATTGGAGCTGGAAGAGGATATTCATAAAGATATGGATTTGAATCTGACTAAAATGGAAGACTTTGAAAATAATATAAAGTATTATTACGCAGAGGATGAGGATTATGAAGGCCTGACTGAAGATGAAGATACTTATGATATGGGTATGTTATTTGCAGAAGATTTTGGATATTTAACAAATTTGGAGACTTTAAGATTTATGTCATGTGAGACAGAAATACACAGTTTGAAATTTTTGGAAAAACTTGACAAATTAAAGGTGTTGGAAATTGGAGAAGTTCGCCTTCATGAACTTGATGGATTAGATAAGCTGATTGGTTTAGACAAATTATGTATTTGGACAAATTAGTATCAATATAAAATACGAAGTTTTATCAATACAATTAAGTACATGGCAAAATTATTAAGTATAAATTATAAATAAAACCCCCACTCCGCATTATGTGAAGTGGGGGAATATTATTTCAATAGCACTACATGAATAGTACTACATAAATAGTATTGCACAAATCTTACAATAGTGATTTATAAAGCTCCGTAATCTCCTCTACGCTGGTCTCACGTGGATTACCTGGTCGGCAGGCATCGTCATAAGCAGACTGGGCAAGGAAAGGAATATCCTCTTCTTTTACGATTTCCTTTAGGTCTGCTGGAATTCCAACATCAGAAGACAACTGCTTAACTGCATCAATTGCAGCTTTTCTGTATTCCTCCTGACTCATGCTGTCAACTCCTTCAACCCCCATTGCGCGAGCGATTTCGCGGTACTTTTCTCCAGTAGCAGGAGCATTGTACTCCATAACAGTTGGAAGAATAATTGCGTTTGCAACACCATGAGGTGTGTCATATAAAGCTCCAAGTGGGTGAGCCATTGAGTGAACAATTCCAAGACCAACATTAGAAAATCCCATACCGGCAACATACTGCCCCAAAGCCATATCAGTTCTTCCTTCTGGTTCATTTGCTACAGCAGAACGAAGAGAACGTGAAATAATTTCGATTGCCTTTAGGTGGAACATATCAGAAAGTTCCCATGCACCGGCTGTTATGTATCCTTCGATTGCATGTGTGAGCGCATCCATACCAGTAGCAGCTGTAAGTCCCTTTGGCATTGTAGACATCATTTCAGGATCAACAAATGCAACGATTGGAATATCCTTAGGGTCAACACAAACCATTTTACGATTTTTATCAGCATCTGTGATAACGTAGTTGATAGTAACCTCTGCAGCAGTTCCGGCAGTTGTTGGAACTGCAAAAATAGGAACGCATCTATTCTTGGTTGGTGCACCCCCCTCTAAGCTTACAACATCCTCGAATTCAGGATTGGTGATGATAATACCAATTGCCTTTGCTGTATCCATTGAAGAACCACCACCAATTGCAATAATGTAATCAGCGCCTGAAGCCTTAAATGCAGTAACTCCGGACTGAACATTTTCAACTGTTGGGTTTGGCTTAATGTTTGAATAAAGCTCATAAGGAATAGCCGCCTCATCGAGAACATCAAGCACCTTCTTGGTAACACCAAATTTTACAAGGTCAGGATCAGAGCATACAAATGCTTTTGTGAAGCCTTTTCCCTTTGTCTCGGTAGCAATCTCGGCGATTGCCCCAGCTCCGTGATAAGATGTTTCATTAAGTACAAATCTGTTTGCCATATAAAACCCTCCTCTAAATATAAAATGTAAAAACCTGATACACTTATTGTAGTCCCTTTTTCGAATAAAGAAAATATATAAATGAAAAATTCATTTTGAAAATCCTTTTATCATATCTTTTCCTTTGCTATAGTATATGAAAAGAGGACGAATTATTTTGCATGGAATGAATTCTAATTGCATGAACCACAAGTGACACTAAAAAAGCCAGAAAACTCCGTCCCCACTGGCTTAAAGGAGAAAAATGTTATTAATTGGTGAAAGAATACAGGAATACCGCAAGGCTCGCGGATTAAATCAGGAAGAGTTTGCTGAGAAAATAGGAGTCAGCAGACAGGCAGTTTCAAAATGGGAAAGAGATAAAGCTTATCCAGACTTAGACAGAGTGGTCTGTATATGTGAGATATTAGATATCAGTATTGATGAGCTTATTTATGGCCAAAATGCAACAGAAAAAATAAACACCACAGTTCATTTGAAAAATATAAGAGGAGCACATAGTAAGGCAAGATTAAAAACAGTATCTGCCATAATATCTGTATGCTGTGTGTTTTTAATGATTGTTTTATCAGTGCTGCTAATAAAAAATGAGTGGATTACTCACAAAGAAAATTATGAAATAGCACGAGTTGAGAAGGTTTATAGTCAGTATACTAAGGCCGATGTATGCTATTTAGGAGACGATAGCCGAAAGATTATGGATACAATCTGGCTGGATGAGACAGGTATACGGGATGGCGATTATATAGAATGTTATACAGGGGCAGACAGAGATAGAATCTACATAAAGTATAAGCCTGCGACAATAATAGCTACAGCAGCAGTTCTGATAATTTTTATTCTGCTTCTTTTACTTACAAATTTAGAATTGATGAGAATGAAAAAAGAGGACAGGATGCAGATAATTCTTGAAGATAGTCATGAAAATGAAATAGAGCAAAATAAGAAAAGGGATGTTTAGATATGGAAAAACTTAAGACAATAATATCTGTAATAATTGCTATCTGTCTGTTGGCAGCAGCGGTTTTATTGGGGCTGATTTTTATGGGGGTAGTCAATCTGCCACAGAAAAATAGCGAAGAAAGCATTGAAGAAAGTGAAATTGAAGAGGGTAAAACCAATAAAACAGAAAGTACCGATGAGTGGGAAATAATTTTTAAAGGATTTGAATTTAAGGTAAAGAAAAAAGGAAAGGCACTGGTGCATGAAAGCGGATGCTTAAACATCAGAAGTTGTGAAGAATATCTGATTCAAATTGATGTAGATGATACGGATGTAGAAGAATTCTGGGAAAACAGAGCAGAAAAGACAGAGAATATGAAGAAGGCTGGATGTGAAATTGAGCTTGAACCACAGAAAATTATGGTGGATAAAAAAGAATACATAGAGTACAGGCTAATAATAGATAGCACATATTATGAAATTCTCTTATCAGGAGCAGGCGACGGAAAACACATCATGGGAATAGCTGTATTCGACGGAATCGATATGACAAATCTTGATGAAAACGGACGGGAAGAACACTACGAGACAGCAATATCAGAGATAACAACAATATTGAAAAAAGCAAAGCCAACCGACAAAAAGGATGATGCGGCCGGGTCAGGCTGGGAAGAAAAAACTTCGTTAAAAGATATCGAAGAGGATACAATTAAAAAAGGTGAGACTTCTGTATCATACAAATTGCCAGAAGGATTTATTTTTTATTCAGAAAACATTGGAGGCAAAGGGTATTATTCAGAACAGGATGACGCATATGTAGAAACATCAATAATCCGGTCCACTTCTTCAACGGCCAGGGAATATGCAGAAAGTAAAAGCTTAGCAGGAATATCCCCTATTACTTCAGAAGGAGAATTCGAGGTAAATGGTTTGAAATATTACTATTATTCTTATTCTATCAAAAGGGTAGAAAGCGATGAGGAAAAATATGAGTATAAATTTGCTGCATATACAGATTTAGAAGGGGGCGACATATATTTAATTACTGGATATTCACAGACGGCTACAGAAATTATGGAAGCGCAGTATTACAAAAGCTTTATGGAAATTGAAGAGTCAAAAACCACAGAAACCGCGGAAAAATAGGCTTTGCAACCAATAGTTTCCGTCGGTGCAACCATTTTTTCCTTGCGGAAATTTGCGGATTTTGATATATTACGGAAGGTGTCAGCAAAGCTGGCGCACATTCCGCAGCAAAAACACCAGAGTGTTATTGAAAAGAGTTGTGGAACATCAGTTATAAATAAGGAGTTATGTAGAAAATGAAACTTTTGCGAAAGAAGCACATGAAAGACTTTCTCATTTTTGTGATATGCATTATTGGGGCATGCCTTTGTGGGATTGTTTCAGAACCACTTTTCTTTAGCATCCTAAATGATGTGTCTGATAGCAAAGAACTGACATGGGATCTTCGAATACTAATTGGAGGAATAGGAATTTATTATCTAGGTTTATGGCTGTATTTTGAGATAGCAAGCGCAATTAACCTGGACAAATATGACAAATTTGGATTGCAGGCATCGCTAGACGATGAAGCTTCAAGAAAATTTCCAAATGCCAGAATTATTTTGACAAAAAATTATCTGGTTTATGCGAAAAAAGCAATTCATGTCTTACCCTACAGTGATATTTTGTGGATGTATGTTGGAGGAGATAATAAGTCTATTGGCGCAGTCAGACAGGAATACATTATCATAAATACACATTCAGGAAAAAAATATAAGACAGCAGCGGTTGATGAAATAAAATATAATAAAGAAATCCAAAACATCATGGATGAAATCCACAAGAACAATCAAAATATTCTTGTTGGTTTTACATATGAAAACAAAAACAAATATAAGCAAGGAGTAAAAAAGTTATGGGAAGAGAGCAATATTTAAAGTCTTACAAGAAAAAGGGAATAGTATTTTTGGCACTAGGCATTTTAGTTGAGCTAATCGGTGTTTTAATGTTACTTGTGGCAATTACTAAAATGATGGAAACAACGGCTATCGTACTGTTTGCACTTATTGTGATTATTGGAGCAGGAATGTCATATCTTGGTTTCGAATTTGTAAGAGGAGAGAAATGCCGCTTTATAAAAGCAGAAAACCTTGAATTGGCAGATGATCTTCTGGCAACAAAGAGATACGAGGATAAATTTGTTATCATATCGGAGAAGGCAATTGCATTAAAAAAGGATATTACAAAAATTGCTGCAATTGCAGATGTACTCGGAATCTATGAGCAAATTGATAAGCAGAATGGTATTACAGTAAGTCATGTAATAAAACTGGAATTAAGAAATGGCAAGTCCTTAGATGTCAATGTATATGCAAGGAAGAAGGATACAAAAGAAGACATAATGCTTACTATCAGTCATTTTTGCCCAAATGCAATGGTGGGACATACATCGGAAATGTTAACATATGTACAGGCACAGAGAAAAGCATATAAGAGCCATTAGGGACGGAGTTTTCTGGCTTTTTTAGTGTCCCTAGTGGCTTTTTTGTGCTCATAGATGCTTCCAATGATTGGCATGTTAGAAGAGTATCTAAAGTTAATATAGTTCTAAAATGCAGAAGTCTGTGCTATACTAAAAACAATAGTTTGTTTGATAGATTTTGCAATAAGGAAAGGCAGTAGAATAAATGTTATATCCAATAAGCGTACAGACATTTGATAAAATAAGAGAAAGAGACTATATATATGTAGATAAAACAGACTTAGTATACGAG
>JAXJTU010000156.1:0-5621 GCA_036309425.1 Agathobacter sp. | reverse complement strand
GAGCATGAAATTGCCTATTTAGCTGAACTGGCAGAGACGGTCTATGTTTCGGCTCTATATCCGGATTACGAAATCGACCTTCCAAATGTAATAAAACTTGATTCACCTGTAAAAGAGATACATGGACAAGAGCGAGTTGAAGAAATAGAACTAGGCGACGGAAGCCGTCAACCAGTTGATGGAATATTCATCCTTCGCACTTCTGTAGCTCCGACAACATTACTTAAAGGTCTTGAGATGGACGGACCTCACATCGTCGTAGACAGAGAAATGAAAACCTCAAAAGAGGGTGTGTTTGCAGCAGGCGATTGCACTGGCAGACCATATCAGATTGCAAAAGCTATAGGTGAAGGAAATATTGCAGCACATAGTATTGTAGCCAGGTTAGCCAATGAGTAAGCCTGTGACTTGCATTAGAGAGGAAAAAATAATGAGCAAATTAGATACTCTATACAATAAATATGGAAAGAAATTCTATTTCGTTTTCGACTGGGAGCTCTCCGAGGAAGAGATGCAGCAGCTTCGCCTTGAAGCAAATGATCCCAATCTACAGTTCCGGACTTCTAGAACGCCAATGATTGAAGAGGATGAAAACGAACAGATGTATATTTCAATTTACAGTGACACTGCCAATATTCCCGAGGATTATCTCGAGCATGAAATTGGAAAAGCTTCGTTTATGGATATAGCAAATTATGCGATACAGTGCTCAAAAGAGGTATGCGGTCCAGTTAACATTTTTCTTGACCCATATACTGAGAGTGAAGATTTGATTGGATTTAGTATGGAAGAAATTTATTCGATTGCTGGTACATAAAGTAACATGTTTATAAGGAATAACACTTGTTGCTAATGGGAATACCTATACAAAAAATGGTTTTCCATAAGCGTTGTCAAAAACACATACATTTCGGCGGTTTGAAAAATCAGACCGCCATTTTTTCTATAATATTCAAAAAGTTCCCATAACATTTCAATATGTTTTTATGATTTGAAGATGCCTGTATATAATGCACAAAATAGATGGGCAAATAATGTGCAAAATGGCAAAAATGCACTTAAAATAATGCTTTTATATAGATTTTGTAAGATAATAAAGAACATTATGATATATATCGAGAACGACTAGATATGTGAATATATTTTATTCGTGTTAACATATTCTTATCCGGATATAAAAAATTTATATAGTAGAAGGAGGGAAAAGATATGAAAGGAATAAAAGAGCATGATAGAATTAATAAAATACTTGTGTACGGTATTTTGATTATTATGTCTTTTATCATGCTTGTACCATTTGCATGGATGATACTTACAGCTTTAAAAACAAATCAGGAAGCAATTTCAGTATCTCCGTTTTACATTTTCCCTCACCACGGATGGCATTGGAGTAACTTTGCCAAAGTTTGGAAGAGCTACAACTTCATTATCCTATACAAAAATACTTTACTAATGATTTTCTTCCGTGTATTATGTGCATGTCTGACAGCCACCATGGCAGGCTATGTATTTGGAAGACTCGAGTTTCCAGGAAAAAAGATAATGTTCTCATTAGTATTGATTCAGATGATGATTCCAGCACAGATTTCTATTTATTATGCTTCCTTTGACTCGTTCGTCAATGATATCGCTTGCGATATTTACTGTACTTTTTGCATTTAAGGATTTGATGTGGCCAATGATTGTATGTACCAATAGTGATACAACAACACTTAGTGCAGGCCTTGCAAAAATGCAAGGTCAGTACACTAGTGATTACCCGGCGATGATGGCAGCTGCAATGTTAGCAATTGTTCCTATGGTAGTAATCTATATGAATTTCCAGAAGCAGTTTGTTGAGGGAATTGCAACAATATTAAAATGTGCTTCGTATTTATTATGTAGAGAATAATAAATACGAAGCTTTTTTGTCTCAAAATACAAAAATGTCTTTGATAAAATATGTGAGATATTAAATGGGAGAATAAGTGTATGAAGCGTATAGGAAAAGTAATTGTTTTTATATTAATGCTTATAATAGGTATGATTATTATTTTAGGAACACTCTATGTTCTTAATGGTTCGCTTGAAATGTATCCTAATGCAGAACAACAGGAAAAAGCAAGAATAGCAGGAGGAACTATTGTTCTTATGGGCTTTATTGCAGAATTCTATCTTGCAAAGAAATTATAATTCAGATAATACTTTTTAAGAGCTTAATGAAAATTTTGCAAAAAAAAACCAGCTCACTGAGCTGGACCCCCTTGCGTCTCCTAAAAGACTTTATCTAATCGATACTATAGTACTATACCACGAACTGTTCAAAAAATGTTCACAAATATTAAAAATTTTTTTGTGCACATTTAATAATAAAATCAGAAACATTTTTTAGAAGTTTGTGAACACTTATTTAAAATAAAGTGGTATTATAATTGATGTAAAAACCCCCCAATACATTATATATTTTTTACTATCCCCATAGTAAAATACCTTCTCCTAAAAAGACAGTTGTTCGATAGACTGTCTTTTTTTTACGTTTATGAAGTCTTTAAAAACAATTGGTGAAGGAAATATTGCAACACAAGAAGGAGTTTATCATGGGAATACTCGTTATCATTAAACAAATGCTGGTAATAGCCATTCTTGTAATGACAGGATACACTATTTTTAAACTAAAAATTATAGATGAGCAAATGTCAAAAAAGATTTCAACCCTAGTAATCGATGTCTGTAATCCAGCCCTGGCAATAGCCTGCATTATCCAGGATCGTCCAGTCGTAGAACACAGCAAAATTCTTTTTGCCGGCGCAATAGGAATAGTGATTTATCTTGTTTTAATCTCCATGGGTGTAATCCTGCCAATTATCCTAAGGATTACACCAAACGAGCGAAAATACTACCATATGATGATGGTTTACACCAACACAGGCTTTATTGGCATCCCACTTGCAAGAGCAATATTGCCATCAGAAGCAATGATATACGTAATCATTTTTAATGTTTTATTTAGTCTGTTTTTCTATACACATGGGACCTATGTGCTCAGAAGTGATAAAGAAAAAAATAATAAAAAAGATAAATTAACTACACAAAATAGTGATACAAAATCATCCCCAAAAATAAACATAGGAATAATCAGCAGCATAATTGCAATACTATTATGCTGGTTTAACATAAAAGTTCCAGGTGTAATCGGCGACAGCTTAATTTACATAGCAAATGCCACAACATTTTTGTCTATGACAGTATTAGGTGCATCCCTTGCAATGGTATCATTTAGGGATATTTTTAAAGGAAAAATGGTGTATGCCTACGCCTTCCTTCACCTGATAATAATTCCAATAATAATATCAGTTGCAATGCAATCAATAGGTGCAGACAAAAATCTGACCAGCGCATTCGTCCTGATGACTGCTCTCCCAGGTGCAAATATGCCCCTGATGCTGGCCGGCAAAAATGGACACAAGACTAAACTGTTATCACAAATGATATTATTAACCACAGTATTATCCCTGATAACTGTTCCAACTGTCATGTATTTTGTATAATTCCCCTTGCATTTTAAAAGTTCACTTGATATAATAACAACCGCATTTGACGAGAATGTAGCAGACCTAAGTTGCTACAAGCTCGCAAAAATGCCGACAGTTCGTTTGTACCATCCTGTCGATAAACAAAACCAGGACTATAATTTAACATGTTTTTATGTGGGTTATAGCTTTGCGTTTTGTAAAGCTATTTTTTTTATGGAGAGTAAAAAATGAACGAATTAATTTTTATTGGAACAGTTTTGATATATCTTGGAAGTGTATTACTTTTATATAAACTTTTCGGAAAAAACGGACTATTTGCTTTTTCCATTTTCGGAACATTACTTGGAAACATTGCAGTGTGTAAATGTGTAGATTTGTTCGGGGTATCGACAACAGCAGGCAATGTTTTGTATGCATCAACATTTTTGGTAACAGATATTTTGTCAGAGAAATACGGCAAAAAAGAAGCTACAAAAGCAGTAAAATACAGCTTCTCAATCATGCTTCTCTGGTTACTTGGAACACAGTTTATTTTGGCATTCACACCTAATACAAGCGATTACATAAACGAGAGCTTAAAGGTTGTATTTGGTCTTGTTCCAAGAATTACAATTGCAAGTTTAATTGGATTTGTATGCAGCCAGAACGTAGATGTGTTTTTATATCATTTAATCTGGAAAAAATCAGGAAACAAGCAGAACAAACTTTGGTTAAGAAACAATGGAAGTACACTTATCAGTCAGGCTGTTGATACAATTATTTTTGTAACGTTTGCATTCTGGGGAACATATCCGGTTGGAGTATTTATGAGCATTCTCATTACAACATATGTATTTAAGGCAGTAGTTGCTGTTCTTGATACGCCATTCATTTACATAGCACGAAAAATAAATGCTATAGAAGATTACCAAGATGAAAAACTGACAAAATGTTTAGTTAACTCTGGTAATTAAAAATTAACAATATTTGGAGATATTAAAATATGCGTGAAAAAGAAAATTTAACAAAATTAGGAAGTCAGGGAACTGAATACAAAACGGATTATGACCCTTCAGTACTCGAGACCTTCAGTAATAAGCATCCGGAAAATGATTATTTTGTGAAGTTCAATTGCCCGGAGTTTACAAGTCTTTGCCCAATTACAGGGCAACCGGATTTTGCCAACATTATTATCTCATATGTTCCGGATGAGAAACTTGTAGAAAGCAAGTCGTTAAAACTTTATCTTTTCTCATTCAGAAATCATGGCGATTTCCATGAAGACTGTGTGAATAAAATCATGAAGGATTTAATAGAACTTATGGAACCAAAATACATCGAAGTTACAGGAAAATTTCTTCCAAGAGGAGGTCTTTCAATTGCCCCATACTGTAATTACGGAAAGCCAGGAACAAAGTGGGAAGAGGTTGCATGGAAGCGAATGATGTATCATGACATGTATCCTGAGAGAGTGGATAATAGATAGGACTTGATAATCCAAGACACACAAAAAAGGAGCTGTAAAAAACAGCTCCTTTTTTGTGAGCATTTTCTGATAAGAAGTATTATTGTGTTACCGTCGTATGACAATTATGTGTTATTATAAAATAATGCATATATGAAAACTGAGATAAAAGTCTCCAGAGAATTCAGAGGAAAGAAGGAAAAGATAATGGATATTAAGGTAGCATTTCATATATTAGAAATTGAACAAACCAAGGACGAGGCTCCAATCAGAGAAGCCTACAGAAGACTTATCCAGGTAACTAATCCTGAGGATGACCAGGAAGGCTTTAAGCGATTAAGGGAAGCCTATGATACAGCGATGGAGTACACAAGAGCTACAGAAGAGGAAGAAGAAAAGGCGGAGCCGGTTACGGATGTAGATTTTTTCATGGTGCGCATGGAGGAAATTTATGCAGATTTAAGACTTCGTCTTGATATAGAAAACTGGAAGGAATTGCTTTCGGATCCAGTATGCGAGGGTCTTGATACATCAATGGAAGTAAGACAGCGTGTGCTTGACTTTTTTACTGACAATATTCATATACCACACGAAGCATGGAAGTTATTCGATGAAACCTTTGAGATAGTAGATGATATCGAAAATCTCAAAGAGGAATATTACAT
>JAXJTU010000155.1:0-134661 GCA_036309425.1 Agathobacter sp. | reverse complement strand
TGTAAGACCTTTAAATAATAATAAGGTTACAAAATATATTATAACCGATGCGATTAATGCTACTGCAAAAGCAAGATAAATTATCTTTGTAAGTTTGTACAGTCCATAATAAACGACAAATCCACATACTCCCATTATCAGTGAACAGATAACAGGAATTATAAAAGTCTTTACAATCTCCTGCTTATATCCACTATACTTTCTGAGTGCTCTGGCATTCAGATAACACATTAAAAGCGAGAAGAATGTATTAGCAATAATCACTGCATATATATTTAGTCTAAAGAAAAGCATCAGCACAACAAGCAATACAACATGTGCAACTAATGCAATCGCTGCATTAACAACCGGCACCTGCAGCCTGTTTATTCCCTGTAACAAACCATTCGACAATGTCGACATTGAATAAAACACAACAGCAATTGATCCAAACCACATCATCCTTGAAGCAATATCAACAGTGCTTATTGTTCCCGGGAACAATATAGAAAAGATTGGGGTAGCAAGAACTGCAAGCCCCACAGCACATGGAAACGCTATAACCATAACAAAACGCATAGCTGCATTTATCTGTTTTCTAACACTCTCCATATCATCATTTGCAAATGACTTTGTAAGCGAAGGAACTGATGAGGCTGCCATTGCCGAAGCAATTGATATAGGCACATTAATCATCAGTTTGTATTTTCCGGCAAATACTCCCCACCATATATCAACCTCATGCTCTGTATATCCCTGAAGTAATGCAACATTTTTAAAAATTCCCTGGTCAATAATTCCACTAATATTATAAATAGTTGTACTTAATAATACCGGAATGATTGTGAAAATAAGAATTTTCATTGTATATGCAAAAGAATCCACCTTAACACTTCTATCACGTTTCATCTGTGCTTTAAAGACTCTCAAATATACAATAAACACAAACAATACAAATAAGAGTGCTGCAACTGATCCAAGGTTAGTTCCAAGAGTTCCACCAGCAGCTCCATATGCAGCTGCATAGTGCTCCTTATCACCAAGCACGGCTCCTGTTCTGGCTCCCACCTTAAAGAGAACATAAGCCGCCCATACACTGACAATAGCATTTACTATCTGCTCAATTATCTGTGAAATGGCACTTGGCATCATTGTTCCAAGTCCCTGGAAAAAACCACGGAGCACTCCAAGTACTGCAACTACTACCAGGGCAGGTGCTAATACTTTAAGGGCAAAAATACTATTTGGAGTTTTAAGCATTCTGGCTGTAAAAAATTCTGCTCCGAAATATACTATCAGGGCCACAATCGTTCCTGATACAAGGGCAAAAATAAGTGCACCTTTTAAAATCTGATATGCTTTTTTTCTATGTCCCTTTGCCATTCTTGCAGATACCAGTTTTGAAACAGCTAAAGGCAAACTGTATGATGAAATAATAAGCATTACATTATATACATCAAAAGCACATGCATAATAATTATTACCTACATCACCGATTATTTCTGTCATTGGAATACGATAAATAAGACCTATTATTCGGCTTATTATTGATGCAATCGCAAGTATCGATCCCTGCACCAGAAAATTTGAATCTTTTCTATTAGAAGATTTTGTAGATTTTGACATTTTAAACCTCTATTATCTATTATTAAACTCATCCATTGTACTGTATATAACATTTTTCGAAGCCGACCCATTGCTTCCAACTTCAATCCATGTCTTACCCTGATTAAGAGTGATTTCATTACCATTTAAATCATAATAATGTGTTATATCATCATATGAGGCTCTGCTCCATGTAATATCGATGCATTTGCCATTTGTAATAAAGTATCCTGAACCACCTGAAAGCTGATTAATATCCAAAAGACCACTTGAAGAATCAACCTCTGAAACCGCACAATTCATTATAATAATATTCTTAACACAAACCTGCGAATTATCTATACCATCAGTTTCTTTGTCCTTAAACTGATATCTATAATATAGACCATCCTCAGCATTATATACAAACCATGGCTTATTTATTGGATAATACATAGTTAATGCCACAGCATCTGTTCCGTTATCCAGATTTACAGACTCATCATCATTTGCAAATTTAAAATTACCCTGATAATTTTCGGAATGATATTCATCATATCCATACTCTGCAAACATTCCTGCTATTTTATCAGAAGAAGTATACAGATTGTGTGGAGCCTTATGCTCTGATGAATCTCTGTAAAAATAATTATCAGCCTTACCTTTTATGGCATCCACATCATCAATATAATGCTGTGCCAAAACACCATCATCTGCAATATAGCTTGCTCCGGCATGAAGATAAACAGACTCGTATTCATGGGCAAAATATGCATAATAATGTCTGCAGCTTCTAATATTCCCTATCTTTTCCATATTCGAATAATCCTGAAATAATACCATATAACGTGTACTTCCACCCTCTACAGGACATTCATAAATCACATCAGCTTTTGAAAGTCCATATCTAGGCAAACAAGCTGATGTATTTTCAACCATTATCGATATTGGTCTTTTAGATGCAAGTTCAGCATCTATCCATTCTCCCGTAAGTAAGCTTTTTGCTTGCCCTTCATGTGTATTAATTTCCTTTTCTACTTCCGTCTGTGTCTCGATAAGTGGCGTAGATTCTTTTACCTGTGTATCTTGTGGCTTGTCTTTTTTTAGTACAAATAAAAGCACAAGAAAAATAACTAATGATACTAATAACACACAAAGTAAAATTATCATTGCCTTCTTTTTCTTATTATTCATAAAAAACTCCTATTTATCTATAGATTTCTAATTCATTTAGTATTTTCTCCTGCAATGGTTCCATTATTACAGCATCTTCTTTTTCAATATGATCATACCCAAAAAGATGAAGCATACTATGTGTAATGAGAAAAGCAAACTCCCTAGACATACTATGTCCATACTCATTTGCCTGCTCTTTAACTTTATCCACTGAGATAATAATATCACCTAAGATTGCTTCACCCGTATCCGGATTAAAATCTCCTTCATTTTCATCTGATAAAAACGAAAAATCTCCGGGTTCATCATATGAAAGCATTGGAAATGACAAAACATCTGTAGGTCTGTCAATCTGTCTATATTCCCTATTTATTATATGTATTCCCTCATTATTAGTTAGTGTAAGATTAATTTCTGCTTCATATGGAAAATTCTGACTTTCTAAACAATAACTAATTACTTTGTCCGCTAGCATTTTATAATCAAAGTCAAAATCAACTTCAACTTCCTCTTCTAGATAAAAACTCAATGAAGTAAATCCTCCTTTTTTAAAAAATCCCTTATCTTCATAAACTGATTCATTCCCAATTTTGAATCATCATATAATCCGGATGTTGAAAATTCATTTAATATCTGAACGATTATTAATTCGTTATTCCACGCATTCTTTCCAACATCTTCCTGTTTTACCGCACGCATTTTAAAAACAAGTGCATCTATCATATGAATTAATGCCGACTCTGGTGTAGAAGGTAATTTTTCCTCACCGTAATATTCAGAAATAATATCTACCAATGGCTGTGGAAAGCATAAATTTTCTGCTCTATTTGTCCCTTTTTTCACATGTGGTTCACCTAACCATTTTCCTAATCTGTAATAAAATCCGCCAGCCGCACACAAGTTAGCATTCAAATCGCATTCCTTAGCACATCTATATGCAATATCAGAAACTATATTTGCATGCTCATATTCATAAAGTGAATATTCCTTTAATTCTCTAACTTGTGGATATAATTCTGTAGTTATTTCTATCAAAAGGTTATCCATCGATTTTGATGTCTCTGGAAAAACAAAATTAAAAAGAACATAACTGACAACACATGCACCTATCGAACCAATTACTGACAAATACATAATTTTATAATCAGTTGTTTTTTGATTCCAATAATAGAACAATTCTGGTATTGCAACTGAAATTGAAATAATCAAAACACAAGAGTATGCATACATTTTTTTATTTCTGAATAATTTTGCTATCATTACTCCAAAAACAGTAATCAAAATATTGGCCAGAAGCTCATAATAATCTCCTGACACAATCATACTTATAATTATATTCAAAAAAATAGACGAAATAAAAGAGATTAATTCATTAGAGACTGAACACATAATTAATGGAATAATTATTACTGGTTTACAATAGAGTGGCATATTAATTATTCCACAACAAAATAACACACATATTAAATATCCCATTGCAATTCTTGTAAATCTGGAATTTACATTTCCATCTAATTTTTTATGAAGTCGCTCATATTCAAGCTCAAATATAAATATCAGTAAATATACAAAATCTATAAAATATATTGAAATATATTCATCTGGATAAAATCCCTGAAAATAGCAGAAAAAACTAGTAAATAATATCGTTGCAATTGCTATAACAGATACTGATGCAACTCTAATATAATTAACCTTTTCTTTCAACTATCTTTCTCCCCTGCTTATTTTTTTTAACTTCCATCTTATGTTCATAATCATCATAAGCCTGTACAATTTTCTGAACTAAAGGGTGTCTTACAACATCATTACTTGTAAGTGTACAAATTCCAATATCATCAATTTTCTTTAGTACTTTTAAAGCAACATCAAGTCCAGACTTTGCACCCGGAGCTAAGTCTTTCTGAGAAGCATCACCCGTAACAACCACTTTTGATCCAAAACCAATTCTTGTCAAAAACATTTTCATCTGCGCTGGAGTGGTATTCTGTGCTTCATCGAGAATAATAAATGCATTATCCAATGTTCTTCCTCTCATATATGCCAGTGGTGCAACCTCAATCAATCCTTTTTCCATATTTTTCTGGAAGCTTTCTGCCCCCATAATCTGATATAATGCATCATATAAAGGTCTTAAATATGGATCTATCTTACTTTGAAGATCACCTGGAAGAAATCCTAATTTTTCTCCAGCCTCAATTGCAGGTCTTGTTAAAATTATTCTTCCAACTTCCTCATTCTTAAAAGCGGTTATTGCCATTGCCATTGCAAGATATGTTTTTCCAGTTCCTGCTGGCCCCATTCCGAATACAATCATCTTCTTTCTGATTGCATCAACATAGTCTTTTTGACCAAGTGTCTTAGGCTTTACAGGCTTTCCATTAATTGTATGACAAATTATATCTTTATCAATCTCAACAATAGAGTTTCCTTTGTGTTCTTCTATAAGCGAAAGTGCATAATTTACATTCTGCTCAGTAATAATATTCCCTCTTTTTGCCAACTGAATTAACTGTTCAAATAATTCTTTTGCACCATTAGCATTTATTTCACTTCCAATTATTTTTAGCTGATCATCCCTTACAACAATTGTAACACCAAGTGTTCTTTCGATTTTTTTAACATGACAATCAAACTGTCCAAAAATATTAGAAATATGCTCTGACGGTATTGTAAGAGTAGCCTCATTTAAACTCATTTATAAATTTACCTTTCCTGGGAATAATTAACTATATCCTCACAACAATATATTTTTCCTGTTGTTTGAACATAATCTCCCACCTTATCCATGATAACATTTTTAGAAAGAATTAAAACCCCATTTTGCTCTAAATCATCAATAAATTTATCAAAATCTTCTTCACTCTTCTTTTTTATTTCATCAATAGTATTGGTTTTATTAACATACTCCAATTCATTTTTAAGCGAAACACCTACAAAAAAAGGGCTATCAAGCAAATCAAACGGGTTAACTGAATAATATTTTGTCATCTCATCATTATATTCAAAATCAGATATATAGACCGGAATTCGAAATATGTGATTTTTAATTCCAAATATTATTGATTTTTTCTGCTTTCCAGTATTTTTTAATATTTTTTCTGTAATATCATATTTCTTATTATAATCATATTCTACATATCCCGTTATCTGTGCATCAGCCTTTGCATTATACATTCCCATATCATTTTCATATTCATCCTGAATCGGAACCTGAGTTGATACTAGAACATCTCCTTTATTAACCATATCCCCTTTATGACATAATGGTTTACCACTTCTTGTAATTATAGAGGCAATTATTGCATCTTTTGAAGATAAAATATCTCCATAGTACTCTTTTTCTTCCTTTTCTGACAAAATATTTTCTTTTGTTAAAATTGTTAATGTAGTTCCATTAAAACTGCTAGATACCCATACAAAATCTTTGAAATTTTCTCTAAGCAAGCCATCTATTTCTTTGCATTTTATATTATTAATTTTTTCACCTCTGCAAAATCCATTTTCTTCAAGAACATTTTTTATCTGTTGTGAAGTAATCTTATAATTACCAACTGTACTCACTTTCCACATTCTTGATGCAAAATCTCTTGTTGCTAAAATTGTAAAGAGAAAAAGCAAAATACAATAACTTCTTTTTTTAAACTCTTTAACAAAGCTTGTAGAACCATTTTTTGAAATTATAATAAATCTAGTCTTTGTTTTTTTTAAATGTGGTATCATTTTAAATACATCATTTGACTTTATAACACAACTATATTTGTTATCATCAATGTATTTTATATTCATTAAATTTATTTTATTAGACGCACACAAATTTATAAGTCGTCTTGTATTTTCTCCAATAATCTCAATATTAAGATATCCTGTTATGTATTGTAGAAAAAAATACAAAATCAAGCCTTAAATGTCACCTCACTAATTTTGCCTTTTATTGTTATTGAATCTTTAGAATATTGAGAAATCATCATTTCTTCACCAATTATTAAAATTCTGAAATTCTTTGCTAGAATTTCCAACTCAACACTTGTATATGACAATATCCCTTTATGATTTTCAATTGTTATCTCCATATCCCCTTTTAATGTCAATAGAGGTATACCCAACAATATATCTTTTGGAAGCTCCAACAAATCAATAATTTCAGTTCTCATATTAAAAGTATATGAACATCTGGCTAGTCTCATTCTCTATTTATGATATGGTTCATTATTCATTATTCTAAAACTTCTATAAATTTGTTCTAATAAAATAACTCTCATAAGCTGATGGGGAAATGTCATTTTTGAGAAACTCAGTTTGTAGTTTGCTCTCTTAAGAACATTATCAGAAATTCCAAGTGACCCTCCTATCACAAAGCATATATGACTATTTCCTGTCACAAACAACTGATTCATCTTCTCTGATAACTCTACAGAATCTAATTGTTTTCCATCTATTGCAAGACAAATTATATAAGCATCTTCTTTTATATGTTTTAATAAACGTTCTCCTTCTTTATCTTTAATAATTTGAATTTCTAAATCAGAAGACTGCTCTTGTGTTTTCTCATCTGCAACTTCAACGATATCAAGTTTACAATATCGACTCATTCTTTTTTGAAACTCTTTGATTGCATCCTGATAAAATTTTTCTTTTACTTTTCCTACACATAAAATTGTAATTTTCATAGGCTTTATTATATCATAAACTTAATAAGTTTTATAATTTTGTTCAACAAATTAATTCACATCTATGATATAATAGAAAGAAAAAACATTGGGGGGTGTTTTTAATGAAAGAGCTACAGGATAGAATTCTTAAAGATGGACATGTCATCAGTCCTGAAATTCTTAAAGTAGATACCTTTTTGAATCATCAGGTTGATCCTGAGCTAATGAGTCATATTGGAGAAGAGTTTTGTAATCATTTTAAATCAAGAGGCATAACAAAAATAGCCACTATTGAAAGTTCTGGTATTTCACCTGCTTTAATGACAGCTTTAATAATGAAAGTACCATTAATCATTTTAAAAAAACAACCATCACAAGTATTAAATGATCGTTTATTTCAAACTGAAGTAACTTCATTTACTACTCAAAAAAATTATGAACTATGCCTTGCATCAGATGTAATATCATCAGATGATCATGTTTTACTTATTGATGACTTTTTAGCAGATGGAGAAGCAATGACTGGAGCTGTAAGGTTGCTTAGAATGGCACACGCAACGGTTGCCGGAGTTGGAATTGTAATTGAAAAATCCTTCCAACCTGGTTCATCAAAACTAGTATCCCAAGGACTAGATGTTTATTCTCTTGCCAAAATAAAAGAAATGGATCAAAACAAAATTGTTTTTCAAAATTAATCATATAAAAAGGACGAGCATTGCTCGTCCTTTTTATATGAACATTTATTATTAATCCTCATATCCATTTGGATTATTCTTCTGCCATCTCCATGAATCAGCACACATATCCTTAATTCCGTACTGTGCCTCCCATCCAAGCTCTTCCTTTGCTTTTGTAGGATCACAATAACATGTAGCAATATCTCCTGGTCTTCTTTCCTTAATCTGATAAGGAATCTTTATATCATTTGCAGCCTCAAAATTCTTTACAATATCAAGAACTGAATATCCCTGTCCTGTTCCTAAATTGTAAATCTTTAATCCAGCCTTCTCTTCAATCTTCTTAACTGCTTTTACATGTCCAATAGCAAGGTCAACTACATGAATGTAATCACGCACTCCGGTTCCATCAGGAGTATCATAATCATCACCAAATACACCTAACTGTTCAAGTTTTCCAACAGCAACCTGAGTTATGTATGGCATAAGATTATTTGGAATTCCATTAGGATTCTCTCCCATTGTTCCACTCTTATGAGCACCAATAGGATTAAAGTAACGAAGTAAAATTACATTCCATTCTGGATCTGCCTTCTGTATATCCATAAGTATCTGCTCAAGCATTGACTTTGTCCATCCATATGGATTAGTACATTGTCCCTTTGGGCACTCCTCTGTAATAGGAATCTGAGCTGGATCTCCATAAACAGTAGCCGATGATGAGAAAATAATATTTTTGCAATTATTCTGTCTCATAACATCAACAAGTGTTAATGTTCCAGCAATGTTATTATTATAATATTCCCAAGGCTTTGCAACAGATTCACCTACGGCTTTAAGTCCAGCAAAATGAATACAGCTATCAATTGATTCATTTTTGAAAATAGTATTCAAGATTTCTCTATCAAGAATATCTCCCTCGTAAAACTTAACCTCTTTTCCTGTAAGCGCTTTTACTCTATCTAAAGATTTCTTTGATGAATTTGCTAAATTATCTAATACAACAACATCATATCCAGCATCGAGTAATTCAACACAAGTATGACTTCCAATATATCCAGCTCCACCTGTAACTAAAATTGACATATTCATTCACTCCTTTCATTTAACTATTATTATTCTATCTTATTTATAGTAATTTGTATAGTTTAAAATAGTACACAAATTATATCTTAATATTATCTTAATAAAAAAGACATCCATAATGGATGTCTTTTTATATATCAATTAAGCTAATTTGCTCTTTGCAAGTTCAACAAGTTTAGCAAATCCTTCTGCATCTGTTACAGCCATATCAGCCAAAACCTTACGGTTGAGATCAACATTTGCTAACTTTAATCCATGCATGAACTGACTGTAAGAAAGTCCATTAATACGAGAAGCCGCATTAATACGAGCAATCCATAACTGACGGAACTGTCTCTTTCTTTCTTTACGTCCAGCGTAAGAACTTGTTAAGGCTCTCATAACTGACTGCTTAGCTACTCTGTACTGCTTAGATCTTGCGCCTCTATATCCTTTTGCTAACTTTAAAACTCTATTATGTCTTTTCTTAGCACCTAATCCGCCTTTAACTCTTGCCATTATCTGATTCCTCCTTAACTAACTCTTACATATATGGTAAAATCTTCTTCATATTCTTAACATTTGTCTGGTCAGTCATAGCTGCCTTTCTAAGATTTCTCTTAGTCTTTGTTGTCTTCTTTGTTAAGATATGTCTCTTGTAAGCTTTATTTCTCTTTAACTTTCCTGTTCCTGTAAGTTTGAAACGTTTTGCAGCTGCTCTGCTTGTCTTCATTTTTGGCATTGTGTTTTTCCTCCTTAAATTGTTATCTTTTCTCTGCCAGCACCATACCTATGCTTCTGCCTTCTACCTTAGGTGCTTTCTCCACTACAGCAATATCCGAAAGAGCTTCAGCGAAGTCATCCAAAATATGCTTGCTACTATTCATATGAGCCATCTCACGTCCTCTAAAACGAAGCGTAATCTTAACTTTATTACCTTTTGCAAGGAATTTACGCGCAGCATTCGTCTTGGTATTCAAGTCGTTAGCTTCAATATTAGGTGAAAGACGAATCTCCTTCAATTCAACAGTCTTCTGCTTTTTCTTGGCATCTTTTTCTTTACGAGCCTGCTCGTAACGATATTTACCATAATCAATCACCTTACAAACAGGTGGCTTTGCATTTGGAGCAATCTTCACAAGATCTAGTCCTGCTTCATCAGCAATTTTCTGTGCCTCTCTAGATGAAACAATTCCTAACTGCTCACCATCTGCTCCGATAAGTCTAACCTCTTTGTCTCTGATTTGTTCATTAATCATTAATTCGCTAATGGTCTTGTACCTCCAATAAAAAATAGTGGATAGGCAGACTATCCACTATTACAATCTCTAACACAATTAAATGTTGGAAATATTAACTCTAAGTCGCTCATTTGCGCTTAGGTGAGAGTGGATACTCTACTTTGTTTTCTTACAACTTCTAAAGTTTAACATGTTATCCTTATATTGTCAACATGTTATTTTAAAATTTCTTTTAAAGTTATTTTAAAATTTCTTTTAAAGACTTATAAACTTTTTTCCTGGTAATTTCAACCAAACCAAGCTTCGTCATATCAACATATTGACACAAAACATCATCTTTTGTCAATAAAGTTTTTAAATATGTTATTAATTCTGTCTGTATATCATCTGACTTCATATTAATAAAATCAACTATTATCATCCCCGAAATATTACGCAGCTTTAACTGCCTTGCAATTTCAAAAGCAGCTTCTTTATTCGTTTTTAAAACAACACTTTCTTTTGATGCACTGCCTTTTGATGAATTTACATCAATAAATGTTAATGTTTCGAGCTGTTCAAAAATGATATTTCCACCTGAGGGCAACCACACCTGCTTTGAAGTCATTTTTGAAAGATTACTTTCGAACTGATATAACAATCTGAGCGGATAATCATCTTTATATAAACAAAGCTTTTCACAAGCAGCCAAATCTGGAAAATATTTTTTCAACTCATCATAAATTCTGTGATTATCAGTCAATATACATTCGATTTTTTCAAAATTTAATCCTTTAAGTTTTGAAATATATAATTCTTCAGCTTCATATAATTGTTCATACATATTCAAATGAATGCAACGAGATAGTATTTCTTCAATTTGCCTGATATTATTTTTTAAATCAGATTCCAAAACTGTATTATCTATTTCTTGTGCAGCTGTTCTTAGAACAATTCCAAAATCATCTTTATAATTTGATTTTTCTAGTACAACATCAACAATATTCTTAATCTCATTTGCTCTTTCTGATGATATCTTACGAGAAATTGATTTCGTTTTATTATTGGTTGTAGAAATACAATATTTAGTAGATATAGAAATATTTGTAGAAACTATAGGATCTTTTGTTTTAACAGCATCTTTTGTAACCTGAACTAATATTTCATCGCCTTCACATAATTCTGGTTTTTTTGACTTCTTACAAGTATACACTGGATTTTTTGCATCTCTTAGTGAAAGATAGCATGTAATATCTTTTGCAATCTTTACAAATGCTGCTTCAATCCCCTTTACGACCTTATCTACTCTAGCAATATAAACATTGCCTACAAGAGACTTCTGATCTTTTGGATACATGAAAAACTTTTGATATTTTCTATTCTCATCCATTTCAATAAAAACTACAAAATCTCGATTTTTGTAATTTATTTCAGAAATCACAATTCTATTCATCAGTTAGTAATCTCCATCCCCATATCTAAAAGTGAAACAAATTCTCCCTTATCATTACAAGAATATACTTCATTCCTATGAATCTGTATAGCTGACGAATTATATTCCAGACCACATTTTTTATAGATTGATTCTAATACAAATTCTGGCTTGATATTGTCATTACTTCCAGTAGAGACCTTCATAAAAAACTGTGTATTACCATTATTGTTGACAGTATCAAACTCATACACTAATGGTTTTAAATCAATTTCTTTCTCACTCTTTTTAGTCTTTTTTACAACTAAAAATTCTTTAGCATTTATAATATACTCTTTTACTTTCTCTTGCCACTCTTCATATGAATATGGACTTTCATATCCCTCTTTATAACTTAGTGTATAATCAGCAGCCGTTACAATAGACATTGCGGTTTTAGCATCATCTGGCAACTTCACATAACCAGTCACCAAAACACCCTCAACCATCTGATTATTCAATGCCTCCATACACTCATTTGTACTAGCAGTTGAATTTACTTCAATATCAAAATATTCACCATCACTGGTAATTCCAACTCCAAGCGGAGCGGCAAATGACATGATCTGATGCGGTGAAAAACCTTCCGAATAACAAATATCAATTTCTGCTCTTCTAACAGCTTTTTGGAAATATCTCATCATATCAAGATGCCCTATAAATTTCATGCATCCCCATTTTTTAAATTTTACTCTAATCTTCATAGCATACACCTCCTCCAAACTGACGAGCTCCACAGCCTGAACATCTCATTCTGCAGTTAGGTGTTACACTTTCTGCAAGAGCATTCTTCCATTCTCTTAACATAAAATCTTTAGAAATTCCAACATCAATAAAGTCCCAAGGAAAAACCTCATCCTCCGAACGCTCTCTCATTGTATAAAAATCAGGATTAATCTCGCATCTTTCAAAGGCCTCCAACCAACGTGTATAATCAAAAAATTCATTCCAAGCATCGAAATAACCACCATTTTGATATACATCTAAGATAGCTTTACCAATTTTTCTATCACCACGTGCAAGAATTCCTTCTAATACTGTAACATCAGCTTCATGCCAATTATATCGTATACTTTTATGATTAAGCTGTGCTTTCATATGATCATTGACAATTTTGGCTCTACCTAGATAATCTGATGGCTCATACATTCTAGCCCATTGAAATGGGGTAAATGGCTTTGGAACAAAAAATGATGTAGATATTGTAATCTGACACTTACCATTTCTTTTTTCCTTAGGAACTGTTTCATAATATAAAGCAGCAATATCATTAGCAAGCTCTGGAATAGCTTTCATATCCTCCTCTGTTTCTGTAGGAAGACCTAACATAAAATAAAGCTTAACCTTATTCCAGCCTCCTTCAAATGCCTCTTTTGCACCTCCAAGAATATTGTCAACTGTAAGTCCCTTATTGATAACATTTCTAATTCTCTGCGAACCACCTTCTGGAGCGAACGTCAGGCTACTTTTTTTAATATCCTGAACTTTCTGCATAATATCAAGCGAGAATGCATCAATTCTAAGTGAAGGTAGAGAAATATTGATTTTCTTCTTACTACATTCTTCAATAAGAAAATTAATAAGTTCTTCAAGTTGAGAATAATCAGACGAACTAAGTGAGCTCAATGAAATTTCTTCATATCCTGTGGATGCAATCATCTGCTTAGCCAACTCTTTTAATCTACTTACATCCTTTTCACGATTAGGACGATAAATCATTCCTGCCTGACAGAATCTACAGCCTCTTATACAGCCTCTTTGAATTTCTAAAACAATTCTATCCTGAGTTGCTTTAATAAATGGAACTACTGGTTTTTCTGGATATACTGAACCTGTAAGTTCCATATCTACCTGCTTTTTAATTGTCTTTGGAATATCATCATATATTGGAATAAAATCCTTTATTGTTCCATCCTCTTTATATGAAACCTCGTAAAATTTAGGAACATAAATTCCTTCTATTTTTGCAGCCTCATGTAAAAACTCATCTCTACATTTTCCATCCGCCTTCATACGTTTGTAAAGGTCCAAAAATTCATCATATTTTTCTTCGCCTTCACCAATATAAAAAATATCAAAAAAATCTGCAATTGGTTCTGGATTATATGAACATGGACCACCACCAATAATTATTGGATCCGCTTCTGTTCTATCATTTGCTAATAATGGTATTTGAGCAAGATCAAGTATCTGGAGAATATTGGTATAACACATCTCATACTGAAGGGTAATTCCAATAAAATCAAAATTCTTTACAGGTTCTTGAGACTCAAGTCCAAAGAGCGGAATATTTTGCTCTTTCATAATCTCATGAAGATCTGGCCATGGTGAATATATTCTCTCACACCATGTATCTTTTCTCTTATTGAACATATCATAAAGAATCTGAATTCCCAGGTGAGACATACCTATTTCGTATACATCAGGAAAACACATCGCAAAGCGGATATCCACCTGTGATGTGTCTTTCATTACTGAGTTTAACTCATTTCCAATATATCTCGCTGGTTTATCGATAGTCATTAAAATCTCATCACTTAAAGCCAGTTTTCTCATATATTTTCCTCTTCTTATCTTTGTGCAAGTTCACTTGCAATATCATTCCATGTAATATTCTTTTCTGTCATTAAAAGCATTACATGATACATAAAGTCAGATATTTCAAACTTTATATTTTCTGCATCCGGATTCTTGGCAGCAATAATTATTTCTGTACATTCTTCACCTAATTTTTTTAAAATCTCATCTAATCCCTTTTCAAAAAGTGAATTTGTATATGACTCTTCCTTAGGATTTAGTTTTCTTTCTGCAATAATATCGTATACCGTTTCAAGAACTTTAAGAGGGTTCTTCTCAACATATTTTTTCTTAACAATATTATTGAAGAAGCATGTACGGTTTCCTGTATGACATGCAGCCCCAACTTGTGATACTTTTGCAAGAATAGTATCAAAATCACAATCTGTTGTTAATGACTTAACAAATTGAACATGACCTGATGTCAACCCTTTTGTCCAAAGTTCATTACGACTTCTACTATAATAAGTCATCTTTCCAATATTAATTGTCGTATTAAAAGCTTCTTCATTCATATACGCAAGCATTAACACTTCATCTGTTTTATAATCCTGAACTATTACAGGAACCATTCCATCAGAATTAAGTTTTAAATCTGACCACTGTAAATCTGGAGAAAAACTATCCATCTTAATTCCCATGTTAGAAAGAACAGATTTTAGTTTCATAATGTCTGTTGCAGTATCATTAATAAATTCGCCAGCAATACCTCTTACAGTTGGACGATTTAATATATTAACAATTTTATCAAGATTATCATCAGGCAAATATACAACATATGGAATACTTGTTAGATTTTCCAATGCATCAATTATATCTAAATCCATTACTAATAGTTCATGAAATGTATCCTCAATTGCCTGCTTATGTTTAAAGATAAAATCAACATTATTAACTGAAAGTAATATTTTTTCTTTTCCAAATTTTTCACTAGCAAGATCTGCAAGTTCCAAACTTGAAGGTTTAGATGCATTTAGAATAACCTGAACACATCCAGCATACATAAGTTTTTTGATATCATCAATCCTATTTATATTACCACCAGCACATACTTTAATTTCAATATTTCTGTTAATATTTTCAATTGTATGAACATTTCTTTCATGCTCATTATCATCTGTAGAAAGATCAAAAATAATTATTTTATCAATCCCACTGTCATTAAATAATTGACAGATTTTGAAGACATCACCAATAACTGTATGATCATCAGCAGATTTTACTGCCTGCCCTCCCTTAAGATATAAAGTGGCAACAATATTTTTTAAACCCATCAAATTATAAACTTCCTTTCGTTGACAAAACATCCGTAATACGAGAATCAAATGTTGTAGCTTCGTCTAATGCTCTGGCGAAAGACTTAAACATTGCCTCTATCATATGATGATTATTGCCTGAATTTAAGACTTTAATATGCAGGTTCATTCCTGCGGAATAAGAAACTGCGTAAAAGAATTCTTTAACCATTTCAGTATCCATATCTCCTACTGTGCTTGTTGAAAACTCTCCGTCAAACACAAGATAAGGTCTTCCCGATAAATCAACAGCACATAAAACTAATGACTCATCCATCGGAAGGATACAGCTTCCAAATCGTTTAATCCCCTTTTTATCTCCGATAGCTTCTTTTATTGCATTTCCCAAAACAATTCCACAATCCTCAATTGTATGGTGACAATCTACCTCTATATCTCCATCACAGCTAAGATTTAAATCAAAAAAGCCATGCTTTGCAAAACCTTCGAGCATGTGATTAAAAAATCCTACTCCCGAATCAATATTTGATTTACCACATCCATCAATACAGAGTGATACATTGATATCCGTCTCTTTAGTTTTTCTGCTTATACTGGCTATACGTTCTGACATATTTACCTCACAATAATTTCTATTCAAATCTTACTTTAATGGAATTTGCATGTGCAGTCAACTGTTCACACTCTGCAAACTGCTCAATATCCTTATGTACTGCCTCAAGTGCTTCTCTTGAGTAACTTATAATACTTGATTTCTTAATGAAATCATCTACACTAAGAGCCGAGAAAAACTTAGCTGTTCCATTTGTAGGAAGAACATGGTTAGGACCTGCAAAATAATCTCCTAAAGGCTCTGACGAATATTCTCCGACAAAAATAGCTCCTGCATTTCTGATTCTTGTCATTACAGCAAATGGATCCTTTGTCACAATTTCCATGTGCTCTGATGCAATTTCATTAACAGCATCAATTGCTGAATCCATATCATCAGCAACCAAAATGTATCCATAATTATCAAGTGATTTCTGAATAATCTCTTTTCTTGATAACTCTTCTACAAACTTATCAACCTCAACAGATACCTTATCAGCTACTTCCTGACTTGTAGTAATAAGAATAGCTGATGCAAGTTCATCATGCTCTGCCTGTGACAAAAGATCAGCTGCAACAAATCTTGGATTTGCTGTTTCATCAGCAAGTACAAGAATTTCACTAGGTCCGGCAATTGAATCAATACTTACATATCCAAACACAGCCTTCTTAGCTAATGCAACATAAATATTTCCAGGACCAACAATCTTATCAACCTTTGGAATACTCTCTGTACCAAAAGCCATAGCTGCAATTGCCTGAGCTCCACCAACCTTATATATTTTATCAACTCCTGCTTCTTTTGCAGCAACAAGAGTTGATGGATAAACCTTTCCATCTTTTCCTGGTGGAGTACACATTATAATTTCATCAACCCCTGCAACCTTTGCAGGAAGAACATTCATAAGTACTGAAGAAGGATATACTGCCTTTCCTCCTGGAACATATACTCCGGCTCTTTCTAATGCAGTAACCTTCTGTCCTAAGATTATTCCATCTTCAGAAGTAAACCATGAATTCTGTAACTGCTTTTCATGATATTTTCTGATATTAACTAATGCTTTTCTTATTACATTAAGAAGTGTTTCATCAACTAATGAATATGCTTCTTCAATTTCAGCATCTGTAACTAAAACATTATCAGCCGAAATATCAGCACCATCAAACTGCTTTGTATATGCAAAAACTGCCGCATCTCTTTCCTCTCTGACCTTTGTCACGATGTCGTTTACTCTTCCCTCGAATTCTCCATAATTATTTGGACTTCTTTTGAGTAAGCTTTCAAGAATATTATTTTTTGTCTCTTCATTTAACTTTAGAGTTCTCATAATCGCCTCCAACTAAATTACTGTTTTAAGATCACGAATAAGTTTTGTAATTCTTTCGTTCTCCATCTTCATACTAACCTGATTTACAACTACTCTTGCAGAAAGTGGACAAACCTCTTCAAGTACAGTTAATCCGTTTTCCTTTAATGTAGTTCCTGTCTCTACTATATCACAAATAACCTCAGAAAGACCAACAATTGGTGCAAGTTCAATTGAACCATTTAATTTTATAATCTCAACAGTCTGATGTTTTTTATTGTAGAAATAATCTTTTGCAATATGAGGATATTTTGTTGCAACACGAATCTGCTCATGATGCTGCAAAAGCTCTCTTGCATTCTCAGGTCCACAGATACACATTCTGCATTTTCCAAATCCTAAGTCTAATACCTCATAAATATTTCTACCTTCTTCAAGAATGGTATCTTTTCCAACTACACCTATGTCAGCAGCTCCATACTCAACATATGTAGGTACATCCGGTCCCTTTGCTAAAAAGAACTTTAATTTAAGTTCTTCATTTACAAAGATAAGTTTTCTTGTATCAGGATCATTTATTTCTTTACATGAAATTCCAATCTGCTCAAATAATTTTAGAGTCTGCTTTGCAAGTCTTCCTTTTCCTAACGCAAATGTTAGATATCTCTTTTCATCCATTATTTTTCTCCATTAATAAACTCAACTTTATTTATTCTCATCTTAACTGCATACGCCGCATAATCATCCTTGGTATGTGAATCTGATGCCTGAAGTAATTCTACATTAACCCCCTGCTTTCTAAGTGCCATAGCTCTGCTGATTGCTTCTTTAGCGCAATCCTTATCATATACAACCATTGCTGAATTATCAGATATACCAAGCTGAATGTTCTGTCTGGAAATTGCAGCCATAAGCTGATCAACAACAATTGCAAATCCAATAGCAGGCGCATCTTTTCCAAAACGTTTAAGAAGACTGTCATATCTTCCACCTTTTACAATTGGCTCACCTGTTCCAAATGTATATCCTGAGAAAATAATTCCTGTATAGTATTTATAATCACTTATTATTCCAAGCTCGATTGTAACATATTTATCAATTTCATACATCTTAAGATATGCTGATAAATCTTCAAGCTCTGTTATGGCCTCCTTAATTACAGGATAGCTTTCTGCAAGAGCCTTAGCTTCAGAAATTTCTTCTTCCTTAGAATCAAAATTTCCAAGCATCATAAATAATTTGTTAAGCTCATCATTAAGGTTTAATGTCTCAATAAATTCCTCAACTCCAAAGAAATTTTTATTAGATATAAGGTCTCTAAGCATAGCCTCCTGCTCTTCATCAATACCAGCGGCTTCAATTAAACCAGCAAAGAACTTTGAATGACCAACAGAAATCTGGAATTGCTTTAAGCCAACCTCAAGAAGCGAAGCTACCGTCAGAGCAATAATCTCAGCATCTGCGGCAACAGTAGAATCTCCAATAAGCTCCGCCCCACACTGAGTTGTCTCTTTAAGACGTCCCTGGTAATCAGATGAATTAATAAAAGTATTTCCCATGTAGCAAAGCTTTACAGGCATATCCTCATCAACATAATATTTTACAGCACTTCTAGCAATAGAAGGTGTAAAATCAGGTCTTAAAACTAATGTATTTCCTTCTTTATCAAAAAATTTATACAAATCCTTAGATGGAGTTGTTCCAATCTCACTACTAAAAATTTTAAAAAATTCAATTGTAGGTGTCTGTATATCATGATATCCATATCTTAATAGTACATTATGAAGCTTATCCTGAATATAAAGCTTCTTTCTACACTCACCATTATAGATATCTCTCACTCCATCCGGAGTATGTAATAATTGATTTTTCATAATTTAAAACTCACTTTCATAAATTAAAGTGGTAATGTGTTATCATATTACCACAAGAAAACAAAAAACATTATATGTTACTTAATATATATTGTCAATCCCTCAACTCCAGGTCCAATTGTAACATATTAAGATACGGAACAAGTATACCATTTATCTTGGGAAGAAAAAAATTCTCCTCCAGCTCCTCAAGCCTGAAGCTTTTTCTACCGCCATTTACTGCACGGTCCCAGAATTTTTTAAGGGTCTCAAATCTAAGATAATAAAACTCATCCCGGTGTGTATAATAAATTAATATAAAAGCAATACCATCCTGCTTCTCAAACTGATTCATGAATTCAAGCTGATGTTCATGTATATTTGCAAGAGGAAAAGTGTCTGTGTTACATTCCTTTGCATCAAAACATACCGGAATTCCCTGTACTGCACCAATATAATCAACTGTACTTTTCTGGTCAAAATAGGCAAGTGTGATGTGTCTGCTTTCCTTATCGATTTTTATCGGAGTAATGGGAGTAGGTATCTTTTGAATAAGAGCCAGACCATTTTCTCTATATTTTTCATTCGTTCTATTAAGAAGGTCCTCAAGTGTTGAACCTCGCAAACCTCTTGAATTCCATGTTGCCATAATTACTCCATAACCTGTTCAAATATTTCAGGCACAGGTGCTATAACCATCTTGTCCTCATCAAACTCTATTCTATATGAATGAAGCAGCTGGTGACCTACACCCTTTTTTCGCCAGAGGCTATTTGAATTATTATCTCCATATTTCAAATCACCAAGAACCGGGTGACCAATTGAAGAAAGATGTGCCCTTATCTGATGAGTTCTTCCTGTTATCAGATGAACCTCAAGTAATGTTAATCCATTGTTCACTTTAATTGGCTTGTAAGCAGTTTTAATATAACTTGAACCCTCATTCTGCTCTTTTGTGATTGTAACTGTATTATTACTTTCATCCTTCTTAAGAAAGCCCTCTAGTGTAAGAGGTTTTCTAATCTCTCCTATGACAATTGCCCTGTAAAATTTTTTAATGCTTCTGTTTTTAAGCATTTCAGATAATTTTTGAGAGCCCTTCAAGGATTTACCCATCAGAAGAAGGCCTGTAGTATTTCTGTCTAATCTGTTACACACAGAAGGTCTGAAGGTTTTAAATGTTGTAAAATCAAGACTGTTTGATTTTATCAGATAAGCAAGCAACCGCTCATTTGCAGAAATATCAGTATTTGCAGCCTTCTGCGAAAGCATATTTGCCGGCTTGTCTACGATTAAGACATCATCATCTTCATATATAATTTTTATTCCTTTAAGTTCGAGCTTCTTTAATCCATTATATTCCTCAGCAAATACATCATCACCGCCAGAAAACTTATCAAAAGTCTCATCACTAAAAAACAGCTTAACAATATCACCGTTTATAATAATCTCATTACCAGAGGCTTTTTTCTGGTTTAATGTAATATTTTTCTTTCTTAACATCTTATATATAAAAGATGTATTTGCATTTGGAAGCAGCTTTTTTAAATATTTATCAAATCTCTGATTGGATTCATTAGGTTTAATTACAAATTCTTTCATCTTTTCTTTTTATGAATATTTCTTATAGCCTTCTTCTTTGTTGTCTGTTTCTTTTTCCTGTTATTTGAAAATCTATTATTTGAATCTTTATTATTCGAATCCTTATTTTTATATGTTTTATTCTTAGAGTCCTTATTTCCTGAATCTGTATTTTTTACAGCTCTTCTTGGTTTTATAAGACATTTTTTATCAAATCCTATCAAATCCTTACGGTCACACTTCATAAGAGCTTCATACACAAGATCATAATTCTTAGGATTTCTATACTGAATAAGCGCTCTTTGCATTGCTTTTTCATGCGGATTTGTCGCCACGTATACTGGTTCTAATGTTGCAGGATTTAAACCTGTATAATACATGCAGGTAGAAATAGTTGAAGGTGTAGGATAAAAATCCTGAACCTGTTCCGGCATATATCCCAGATCTCTTAAATACTCAGCTAACTCTATTGCCTCTTTTAATGTTGAACCGGGGTGCGAAGACATAAGGTATGGGACAAGGTACTGTTCCTTTCCCAGCTTCTTATTCATTTCCTTATAAGCCTTAACAAAATTGTTGTATACCTCTACTCTTGGTTTCCCAAGCTTATCAAGAACTTCATTTGAAATATGCTCTGGTGCAACCTTCAGCTGTCCACTGACATGATATTGGCAAAGCTCTCTGAGAAAGGTTTTATCCTTATCATACATAAGATAATCAAATCTTATTCCACTTCTGATAAATACTTTCTTTACCTTTGGCAAGGCTCTGAGCTTTCTAAGAAGCTCAATATAATCACTATGGTCAACTTCAAGATTCTTACATGGTGTTGGGAAAAGACACTGTCTTTTTGGACAGGCACCTTTTGTAAGCTGCTTTGAACAGGCTGGAGCTCTAAAGTTGGCTGTCGGTCCTCCAACATCATGAATATAACCCTTGAAATCCTTATCTTGGGTAATAAGTTTTGCCTCTTCTATTATGGATTCATGACTTCTGGTCTGAATAATTCTTCCCTGATGAAATGTCAGTGCACAGAAATTACATCCTCCGTAACAGCCCCTGTTGCTTATCAGGGAAAACTTAACCTCTGATATTGCAGGAATGCCTCCTGCCTCATCATAAATTGGATGCCATGTCCGCATATATGGAAGTGCATATACCTCATCCATCTCCTGCTGTGACAATGGCTTCTGCGGTGTATTCTGAACAACAAAGACTTCCCCATTATATGGTTCATATAATCTTTTTGCAGCAAAGGGGTCTGTATTACAATACTGTGTATAAAAGCTTTGTGCAAAAGTTTTCTTATCAGCTAAAATCTCCTTATAATCAGGAAGCTTTATAGCATCGTAAATAATTGATTCATCCCTAGTCTTAAACACAGTACCATCAACAAATGTAATATCTTTTACATCTATTCCTGCATTTAATGCATCAGCTATCTCAATTATACTTCTCTCACCCATTCCATAGGATAAAATGTCCGCACCTGAATCAAGTAAAACTGATCTTTTTACCTTATTTGACCAATAATCATAATGCGCCATACGTCTAAGACTTGCCTCTATTCCTCCGATAATAATAGGAGTTTTCTTATATGTATGCCTGATCAGATTACAATATACAACAGTCGCATAATCAGGTCTTTTTCCCATTTCTCCATATGGAGTATAGGAATCCTTTGCTCGTCTCTTCTTAGAAACAGAATAATGATTGACCATAGAATCCATATTACCAGCAGAGACCAAAAATCCTAATCGTGGCTCCCCTAAAATAGAAATGGAGCTATCATCCTTCCAATCCGGTTGTGGAATGATTCCAACAGAATAACCATGTGCCTGCAGAATTCTTGTAATTATTGCATGACCAAAGGAAGGGTGATCTACATATGCATCACCTGATATATACACAAAATCAAGCTGGGATATTCCCATCTCTTCCATATCTTTTTTTGAAATAGGCAAAAAACCATTACTCATAATCGTTTAATTTCCTCATCCGTTAATTGTCTGTATTCTCCTGGTTCTAAATCTCCAAGCTCCAAAAATGACAGCTTAACTCTTTTTAAATATGTCACTTTTGCCCCAACAGATTCAAACATTCTCTTTACCTGATGATATCTTCCCTCAGATATTGTAAGAAATACTTCATCAAAAGTATCTAATATCTCAAGTTTTGCCGGAAGTGTTAATTTATCATCTCCAATATCAACACCAACTTTAAACTTTTCAATATTTTCTACTCCGATTTTACTGTCAAGTCTGGCATAATATGTCTTTTCAACATGATGTGACGGACTCATCAATCTATGATTTAAAGCTCCATCATCTGTTATTAACAAAAGACCTTCAGTATCTAAATCAAGTCTTCCAACTGGAGAACATTTTTTTCTATATTCCTCTGGAATAAATTCCATTACAGTTTTATAAAAATTATCTTTTTTTGCGGTTACATATCCCGCAGGTTTATTTAATAAAAAATAGACATTAGTTTTATATAAAAGACGATCTCCATTATATGATACTTCATCTATATTCTCATCTATTTTATAATCAGCCTGCTTTATCAATTCTCCATTGACAAAAACCATACCTGTCTTAATAATTTTCTTTACTTCAGATCTGGTTCCAATATTACATTCACATAAAAATTTATCTAATCTCATATTCTATTTCGATTCTTTTAAAAGTTTTAACAAAAATCTCCAATATCTTTCTGTCGAAGATATTGATAGTCTCTCTTTAGGAGTGTGAATATCAAACATTGTAGGTCCAAACGATACGCAATCTAATTCTGGAATCTTCTCAGAAAACAAACCACACTCAAGTCCAGCATGTATTGCATTAAAAACTGGAGCAGTTCCAAACTGCTCAATATACACCTTTTCTATCTGTGTACGCAACTCTGATTCAGGCTTGTATTCCCATGCTGGATAATCACCCTCAATTTTAACTTCTCCTCCAAGTATCTCAATAATAGAAGTGACTCTTTTTGTTAAATCAAATTTTCTTGAAGTAACACTACTTCTTATTGAAGTAACAATATTAAGTTCGTGTTCTTCAAGCTCCATTATTCCAAGATTTAACGAGGTTTCTACTAGCCCATTAATAACCTGACTCATATTTACAACTCCATTTGGAGTAGTTCTCAAAAAGAATAACACTTTATTTACAGATGAATAATCTAATACATTAGCTTCACATACCCCATAATTTTCAATAGAAATACAAATATTCTTATCTGAAACCATAAATTCATTTTTAAGTGTTTTTTCTAATTTTACTATTATTTGTTCAACTAAAGATTTTCCCTCTAGTGGAATAAGAATCTGTGCATTACACTCTCTTGGAATTGCATTATCTTTTTGTCCACCTGCAAGATTTTTTATTCCAAATGGAATATGCTCCAATAGTTCACCTAACACTCGACCCATTATAATATTTGCATTACCATGTTCCTTATGGATTTCAGCACCTGAGTGTCCTCCATCAAGTCCACTGATATTTATATCAAGCTCTATTCCTTTCTGATTGACACGTTTTACTGGAATAGAACTATGAAGACTAAGCCCACCTGCACAACTTGTAAGAAATTCTCCCTCAAGTTCACTGTCAATATTAAGCAATTTCTTTCCTTTTAACATTGATAAATCAATATCAATAGCACCTAACATTCCTATTTCTTCATCAACAGTAATTACTACTTCAAGTCGTGGATGTTCAATATCATCAGAATCTAAAATTGCAAGTGCATATGCAACAGCAATTCCATCATCAGCACCAAGTGTAGTATCTTTAGCCTTAATAAAATCACCATCAACAATAAGAGATAATCCATCTTTTTCGAAATCAATTGAACAACCATTTTCTTTTTCACAAACCATATCCATATGACCCTGAATAATGATAGGCTCAGCATTTTCGTACCCTTCGGTTGCTTCCTTTATAATAATCACATTATTTAACTTATCTTGATAATACTCAAAATTGTGTTTCTTTGCAAAATCAACTAAATAATCACTTATTTGTTTTGTATTTCTAGACCCATGTGGAATTGAAGCAATATCTTCAAAATAATTAAATACTTTTTTAGGTTTCAAATTTTCTAATACTCTCATATTTTTCCTCTCCTATACATATATCTATTATATGAAAAAAATAACATTTATAATATTATCAATACTTATAATTTTATATTTTATCCTTACCCCACAAGCGGCTGTTACTGCATCGCAAAAAGGAATAATGACATGGTGGGAAATAGTTTTTCCAACACTTTTTCCTTGCATAATAATGAGTAATTTGTTAATCAATACAAATGCACTTTCAAATATAAACAATGAAAAAACCTTAAAACTTATCATTATTATCTGCGGTTTAATGCTAGGTTTTCCTATTGGTGCCAAATTAACATCAGAGTTTTATAAAAAAAATTATATTTGCAAAAAAGATGCACAAATTCTTTGTGCTTTCACAAACAATATAAGCCCTGCATATGTAGGATCAATTGTTGTCACTCAAACATTAGGTAAACCTGAATGGCTTTTTCTTACATATTTAATACTTTATTTTCCATCTGTATTTTTTTGCGTATTACAATTATTAAAAAATAATCAAAAAAGCAAAAAAGCGGCATCAAGATTTCAGCTAAATATGCAAATCATTGACGCCGGTATTATAAGCGGTTTTGAAACACTTATTAGATTATGCGGTTATATTACTCTATTTTCCATAATTGTTAGTATTGTACAAACATTGCTACATAATTCAAAAGTAATAATTTATACAACCGGACTTCTTGAAATCACTAATGGAATATCTGTAATTAATCAATATCCACTACATTTTGTCGAAAAATACTTACTCTTGATACTCTTCCTTTCCTTTGGTGGATTATCATTTTTGTTTCAGACAGAAACAATAATACATTCTACCGATTTATCGTTCAAGAAATATATTGTTCATAAAATACTAAGCAGTATTATGTCATTGTCAACTGCTATATTAATTTTATTCTTCTTCAGAATCATTTGACACAGAAAAACTTGTCACTTCGATACCATCTTCACTTTCATTAACAGAATTTTTTTCGTTTTTACTTTCTATTTTTTCCTCTTCTGTATCAGGCTCCTCTGGGAAAAGCTGTGTTCTATTTGAAGAAACAATATCAAGATACCCCTGTAATGAAGAAATAAGCCCATCGTATCTTGATTTAGTAGTATCAATTGAATTAGTAAGGATATCCTCAATATTCTTAAGCTGGCTGTCTGTATATGCCATAGCACTCATTCTAAGATTATTTGCCTCATTTGTAGCATTATCAAGAATCTCCTGTGCCTGCTTTGTAGCAATCTGAACAACTTCATTAGCCTGTGCATATGCCTGTTGCATTATTTGATGCTCGCTAACTAATTCATTAGTCTGTATCTGAGCCTGAGCAATAATCTGATCTGCTTTTGCCTGCGCATCAGCAAGAATTGCTTCTTTATTGCTGATAATCTTCTGATATCGCTTTATTTCCTCTGGTGTTTTTGCTCTAAGTTCAGAGATAAGTTCGCAAATTTCCTCTTTATTAACAAGAATTTTATTATTAGATAATGCTGCATATTTACAAGACCCAATATATTCTTCTATCTCCTCAATTATCTGTTCCATTCTACTGCTCATCGACTATTCTCCTCTTATTAACTTTATTTAGTCTCTTTACTAATGTTATATTTATCATAAATTTTATCAATAAATTGTTCTGGTACAAATTTTGATATATCACCACCATACGATGCAAACTCTTTGACAATCGTAGAACTAAGATATGAATAATTTAAATTTGTAGTCAAAAAAATTGTCTCTATTTGTTCATTCTGCACATGATTAGACTGAGCAATCTGAAGCTCATACTCAAAATCAGTAACAGCCCGAAGACCACGAATTATTATTGATGCATCAATTTTGTTCATATAATCAACAAGTAATCCATCAAAAGATTCAACCTTCACATTAGGTAAATTTTTCGTTGTTTCCTTAATCATACTAACACGTTCATCTAAAGAAAACAATGATTTTTTTGCACTGTTATGAAGCACTCCAACTACCAATTCATCTACAATTTTTGAAGATCTTTCTATAATATCAAGATGTCCAAAAGTTATAGGATCAAAACTTCCAGGATAAATAGCTCTTTTCATTTTCAATGCTCCTTATTTTCTTTTAATAAATACATGTTGATTTGTTTTATATTTCTTAATTTTAACTATCTCAAAGCCTAAATCTCCAAGATAATCAAATTCAGTTCTATCAGATGCTTCTACAATTATTAATGTATCATCTTTCATTATGTTACTATCTGACAACTGAAATAAAACATCTTTTTCTAACGCTTTATTGTATGGCGGGTCCATAAAAATAATATCAAATTTGTATCTTCCTTCTAAAGTTCGCACTGCTGTTGCTGCATCGCTTTTTAACAACATACTTGTTTTATCAAATTTAGTAAAACGAACATTTTCCTCAATACATGCACATGCTTTTTTGCCATTTTCAACAAACACGGCATATTCAGCACCTCTACTTAATGCTTCGAGACCAATTTGTCCACTGCCAGCAAATAAATCCAAAAAATAACATCCTGGAACATCAAACTGAAGTACATTAAAAAGCGTCTCCTTTGTTTTATCTGTTGTAGGCCTTGTATCCATTCCATCTACAGCTTTAAGTGGTAAACTCCTTGCACTTCCCGCAATTATTCTCATATCTATTTCTCCACTAAATTTTATTTCTGTTCTTTAAGCACACTCTTATTCTTTACAATATAATCAATAAGAGAAATTATTGTAAGAGCTAGTGAAACATAAACTAAAACAGTTCCAATCACATCAAATACAGCATATGGAAGATTAAGAATAAGTACAATAACCATAATCATTTGGAATGTTGTCTTAAACTTTCCCCAATAACTAGCTGCAATTACAACTCCATTATCTGATGCAACAAGTCTGAATCCACTAATGATAAACTCTCTCGCAATAATAATAATTACAATCCATGATGGCAAAAGATCTAAATCGATAAGACAAATCATCGCTGAACAAACTAAAAGCTTATCCGCTAGTGGATCCATAAATTTCCCAAAATTTGTAACCAGATTATATTTTCTTGCTATCTTTCCATCAAGAAGATCTGTAAGGCTTGCTATAATAAAAATAGCTACAGCAATATAATTTCCATATCCGACAAACCAGTCTAATTTCTCTGGTGCTAACAGAAAAAACACAAAGAATGGAATTAAAAATACTCTAAATAATGTCAATTTGTTTGGTAAATTCATTATACAATCTCTCCTATCAAATCATATTCATATGCGCCTGTAACTTTTACTTTAACAATATCACCCGTCATAAGTTCGTCTGGTGTATTTACAAAAATATATCCATCGACATTCGGAGCATCCCTATAGGTTCTTCCAACATAACAGTTCTCATCTGCAACCTTCCCTTCGATAAATGCATAAAACTCTTTTCCAACAAGAGTCTTATTCTTATCAAAGATCACCTCTTCCTGAAGTTCCATCACTTCCGCCTGCCAGTCAGATTTTAATTCTTCATCTACCTGATTTTCAAATCCGGCAGCAGGAGTTCCTTCTTCTGGTGAATAAGTAAACGCTCCTAATCTGTCAAATTCCACCTCATTTATAAACTCCATAAGTTCTTCATGTTCATCCTGAGTTTCCCCTGGAAAACCACAAATAAGACTTGTGCGAAGTGTAATATCTGGAATTCTTTCTCTAAGATTAGATGTAATTCTTATTATATCTTTTTTATCCGTTTTTCTACCCATTCGCTTTAAAATATTATCATTACAATGCTGAATTGGCAAATCGAGATAATGACAAACTTTCTTATTTCTAATTATCGCATCAATAAGCTCATCATATATCTCCTCTGGGTAACAATACATAATTCTAATCCAGAACAAACCTGTAATCTTATTTAGTTCATCTAATAATTTGTGTAATGATTTTTCTCCATACAAATCAACACCATATAAAGTAGTTTCCTGTGCAACAAGAATCAATTCTTTAACACCAAACTCAACTAATTCCTTTGCTTGTTCAACAATTTCTTCCATAGGAACACTTCTGTATCTACCTCGTATAGATGGAATAACACAATAAGTACAATTTTTATTACAACCCTCAGCAATTTTTAAATATGCATAATGACCACCAGTTGTAACTAGTCTTTTATTATTAATTTTGGGTAATCCTTCCAAAGTGTTAAGATTTGAGTATTTTTTATTCGCTATTGTTTCCTTAACTGCTTCATAAATCGCATCATATGAATTAGTACCTAATATTGCATCAACTTCTGGTATCTCTTCAAAAATTTCATCTTTATATCTTTGTGCAAGACAACCTGTAACAATTAAGGATTTGCAGTTGCCATCAGTTTTATGTTGAGCCATCTCCAAAATAGTATTTATGCTTTCTTCTTTTGCATCTCCAATAAAGCAACAACTATTAATAATAATTACATCTGCTTCATATTCATCGTCAGTCAACTCAATTCCTTCTTCGGTTAACATTCCAATCATATACTCAGAATCAACAAGATTCTTGTCACATCCAAGTGAAATAAATAATAATTTCATACAACCTCTCGTTCGAAAAAAAGGAATGACGCTTGCATGTCATTCCCCAAATTTAAAATTAAGCCTCGTCATCTGTCACAATCTTTACATCACCATTATAAAGTTCCTCAACTGCGATTGATAATGGTTTATTGCATTTTGGTTTTAAAACCATTGGTTCTGCTCCATCAATAATCTGACGAGCTCTTTTAGCAGTTGCCAGAACTATTGAATAACGACTGTTTACTACTGGTTCTTCTCCAATTTCAACATCCTCATTAACAACTTTCATTAATTCTACATAAGATGGGTGTATCATTTTTTATTCTCCTTTCGAAAATCCAAGTAATTCTTTTCTTGTTTTATTAATAAATTCTATATTATTTGCAACCAGATTTGCTTCATTAAGATTTGCATTGCCTTCTCTTTCATTTGTAATAATACTATCCATCAAAGCAACACAATCCAAAAGATCATCATTTACAACAAAATAGTTGTATTCTTCAATTCCCAAAGACTCTTCATATGCTCTGCTAAGTCTTGCCTCAACAACCTCAGGAGCCTCTGTCCCTCTTCCGACAAGTCTATTTCTTAACACTTGAGCACTTGGTGCACTTACAAAAATAAGTTTTGTGTCAGGGAACTGTTCCCTAACCTTTAATGCACCTTGTATCTCAATTTCCAAAATCACATTTTTACCTGCCGCAAGCTGTTCTTCAACATATGCCTTTGGAGTTCCATAATAATTACCAACATACTGTGCATATTCAATAAGTTCGTTTTCAGCAATCATATTCTCAAACTTTCCTGTATCAACAAAAAAGTAACTCTTTCCATCAACCTCGCCTGGTCTTGGCTGTCTTGTAGTTGCTGAAATTGAAAGTGAATACTTATCACTATAATCTTCGATAAGTTTTCCCATTATAGTTCCTTTTCCAGCACCTGAAAATCCTGAAATAACAACTAAAATTCCTTTATTACTCATAGCCACCTCGCTACTCAATATTCTGAATCTGTTCACGTACTTTCTCAATATCAGTTTTTAAATTAATTCCTGTATCAGAAATCTTAAGATCATTAGATTTCGACAAAATTGTATTTGCCTCTCTATTCATCTCCTGTGCAATAAAATCAAGCTTTCTTCCAATACTACCACCAGTAGTTAACGTATCTTTTGTTGCCTGAATATGACTTCGTAATCTAACAGTTTCTTCATCCACACAAATTTTATCAGCAAAAATTGTAGCTTCCTGAGCTATTCTTGCATCATCAATCTGTTTATCTTCTAAAAGTTCTCTGACCTTATCCTCAAGCTTTGTTCTGTACTCCTGCATAATAATCGGAGAACGTTCCTCAATAAAGTCTACATAAGAAAGCATATTATCAAGCTTGGCAATAAGATCAATCTTAAGGTTTTCACCTTCAGCGATTCTGCTGTCAACAAACTGCCTGCATGCTCCCCTTAAAGCCTGTTCAAGACATCCCCAGAGTTCCTTCTCATCAACAGTCTGCTCTTCCATTGTAAAAACATCCGGATATCTCGAAAGACTACTTACACGAATATCGTTATCAATTCCGAACTCTTCTGACATCTGCCTTAAATGCTTCAAATATTCACCAGCCAAAGCTGCATTGTACTTAAGTGTAAAATTATCCTCTGTGTAATCTTCATATGTAATGAATACATCAACTTTTCCTCTCTCAATGTATTCCTTAAGAAGATTACGAATCGCACTTTCAAAAAAATTAAGTTTCTTCGGCATCTTGATATTCACATCAAGATATCTGTGATTAACAGATTTAAGTTCAACTGTAAACTTACGTTTTTCATCTGCTACTTCGCATCTGCCGAAGCCGGTCATACTTTTTATCATATGTCAACCTCATTTCTATATATACAAAGTATATACGCATAGATAGTTTATATTATATATCTCCTTGCGATTTTCGTCAAATATATTTATAATACGAATTATATTTGGAGGTAAAAATATGGCACTAGATGGAATTGTTATTGCAAGCCTTGTTTCAGAGCTGAATAACACTATTTTAAATTCAAGAATAAGCAAAATTGCACAGCCGGAAAATGACGAATTATTATTAACCTGTAAAGGTCCTTCCGGTTCCTACCGACTCGCCATTTCCGCAAGTGCTTCTCTTCCATTTGTTTATCTTACTGACGAAAATAAACCAAGTCCCTTAACCGCACCAACTTTTTGTATGGTATTAAGAAAACATATTGCAAATGGAAGAATAATATCAATATCACAGCCCCACATGGAGCGAATTATAAATTTTGAGATAGAACACCTCAACGAAATGGGTGATTTATGCAAAAAAACATTAATTGTGGAACTTATGGGCAAACATTCAAATATCATCTTCTGCAATTCAGACGGAATGATAATTGACAGTATCAAACGTATTTCTGCATCTACCAGTTCCCTTCGCGAGGTTTTACCTGGCAGAGAATACTGCATACCTGCCACCCAGGAGGACAAATACAATCTTCTAAACTGTGATGCCTCAATGATTAAGGATATCTTATCAAAGAAACCGACCACAATAAGCAAGGCAATATATACTTCTTTCGTTGGAATAAGTCCACTTGTTGCAAATGAGATTGCTCACCGCTGTCAATTAGATGCAGACATGCCAGTTGCATCACTCTCAGATGATGAACTTTTGCATCTATGCAATAATCTCTCATGGTTGTCAAAGGATATAAACGAATCCAACTTTATTCCTTCCATTGTAAGGGATAAAAATGAGCCTAAGGAATTTTCTTCTATCGAGCTGACTCAATACAATGACATGGATATCCAGAATTATGATTCAATATCCAAAGTCCTTGAGGTATACTATCGTGAAAAGAATATCTACACAAGAATACGCCAGAAATCAGTAGATTTAAGAAAAATTGTTCAGACTGCACTTGAAAGAAATCAAAAGAAATACCTTCTTCAGCAGAAGCAGTTAAAAGATTCTGAAAAGAAAGAAAAATATAAAATATATGGTGAACTGATAAATGTATACGGTTATAACGTTCCAGAAAATTCAAAATCATTTGAGGCAGAAAACTATTACGACAACAACAAACTAATTACAATCCCACTTGATCCAACTATTTCTGTAAGCGATAATGCCAAAAAATATTTTGACAAGTATGGAAAATTAAAGCGTACTGCTGACGCACTTAATGAACTCATATTAGAAACAAAAGCTCAAATCGACCACTTGGAATCGATTCAGAATTCCTTAGAGATTGCAGAAACCTCTGACGACTTAATTCAGATCAAAGAAGAACTTATAGAATATGGCTTTATAAAAAAAGGTAAGAACAGCAAAAAAGCAAAAACAAAAAGTAAACCCTTCCACTATATTTCTTCAGATGGATATGACATCTATGTTGGGAAAAACAATTACCAGAATGATGAACTCACCTTCAAATTCGCTACCGGTAATGACTGGTGGTTCCACGCAAAAGGGATGCCAGGCTCACATGTAATTGTCAAAGCAAATAACGAAGAATTACCAGACAGAACCTTTGAGGAAGCAGGACGACTTGCCGCATATTATTCAAAAGGAAAAAATAATGATAAAGTCGAAATAGACTATCTGCAAAAGAAAAATGTCAAAAAGCCAAACAAAAGTGCACCTGGTTTTGTAGTCTATTATACAAACTTCTCTCTCTCAATTGATTCTGATATTTCTGGTATAAAATTAGCGGATGAATCATAGATTCATCCGCTTTAACTGATTATCCTTAAAAATATTCATCTGTCTTCTAAGAACAGTATTTTCTTCTTTCTCAAGCTCGCAGTCATCTTCTAATATTTCTTTAACAGCAGCTGAAGCCTCGGCCAGAACAGCTGCATCCTGATAAATATCAGCAAGCTGGAATACTATATCTCCACTCTGACGTATTCCGAAGAAATCTCCCGGTCCTCTCAATTTTAAATCTTCACTTGCAATATAAAATCCATCATTTGAATTATTTAATATCTCAAGTCTTTTTTGGGAGGTCTTACTATTTGAATTATTAATCATAATGCAATAAGACTGTGCATGGCCTCGTCCAACACGACCTCTTAGCTGATGAAGCTGCGCAAGACCAAACCTGTCAGCATTCTCTATCATCATAACTGTCGCATTAGGCACATTGACACCTACCTCAACAACCGTTGTAGAAATTAAAACCTGAATTTCATTTGAAGAAAAGGCTTCCATAACCTCATTTTTAAGGTCATTTTTCATTTTACCATGCAAAACACCTATCTTAATCTCTTCCGGCAAAATTCCACGAAGCATCTTGGCATAGTCAATTACGTTCTCGCCTTCCATATTTTCCGTCTCTTCAACCAGAGGACAAATAATATAACATTGGTGACCTTTTTTTATCTCATCTTCTATAAACTGGTATGCTTTTGGTCGATATGCAGTATTTACAACACAATTTTTTATCGGAAGTCTCCTTGCCGGAACCTGATCTATTACAGAAATATCCATATCACCATAAATAATAATGGCCAGGGTTCTTGGAATAGGGGTTGCACTCATCACAAGAATATGCGGACTTGAACCTTTACCGGAAAAGGTATCTCTTTGCTTTACACCAAATCTGTGCTGCTCGTCCGTGATAACAAGTGCCAGATCACTATACTGGGCCTTTTCCTGAATCAGGGTGTGTGTTCCAATAATTATTGCATTCTCATATAATTGCATTCTCTCATATGCATCTCTTTTCTTTTTTGCCGTCATTGAACCTGTTAAAAGGATAAGCGGAATCTTCAGTCCAAGAAGTTGACACAACTGGGAGAAGGTTTCATAATGCTGTTTTGCCAGAACCTCAGTTGGCGCCATTATTGCCGACTGATATCCTGAAACAGAAGTCCATGCCATAAGTAAAAAAGCAACTATAGTCTTTCCTGAACCAACATCTCCCTGCACCAGACGTTGCATTGCATAATCACCAGACATATCATCTTGAATTTCCTTAATCGCATTATGCTGTGCTTCTGTAAGCTGGTATGGCAATTTTGTAATCAGCTTTTCAACAAAATCCCCAGATACAAATTCGAAATTATTTAATTCCTTAACCTGCTTATTCTTTTGATATTGCATTCCCATTATAAAAAGGAAAAATTCATCAAATACCAGTCTTTTTCTGGCTGTTATAAGAGTGTCCATATCATCTGGAAAATGTATCTGTTTAATCGCATAATTATATTCACACAGCTCATATTTTTCTCGTATATACCCGGGAATATAATCAGCAAAAAGACTTTCTTCAACAAAAGTCTGCTTAATCGTTTTAATCAGCAGATTATTGTTAATCCCATTTGTAAGATTGTATACAGGAACAAATTTTTCTTCTATATCCAGAAATTTTTCCACCTCATAAATAACAGGCTGTTCCATTGTATATATATTATTTTTTATGTTTATTTTTCCGTAAAAAACAAAATGCTTACCACATACAAGAGTATTTTTCAAGTATGGCATTCTAAACCAGACGAGCTGGATTTTATGCCCCTCGTCGCCTATGTTTAGCAATGTTACAGGCATACTTCTCGTATTCTTTACTAAAGCAGATTGTTTTACTACTGCATGAATTGCATAATTATATCCAATCTCAAAGCGTGACATATCATTGATATCAACCATCTTAGGATACTGGACATAATTTCGGGGAAAATGAAGGAGTATATCACCAACGGTGTATACTCCTAATTTTGCAAATGAATCTTTTGTTTTCTCCCCAACGCCCTTTATACAGGTTATTGGCGAATCTATATTCATATGTGCTCCTATTATTCTACTGAAATTACATAATAATAAATCGGCTGTCCACCATTATTAATTTCAACTTCAACATCAGGATACTTAGCTTCAACAAGCTCTGCAATCTCACTTGCAGCTTCCTCTGTTGCATCACTTCCAACATAAATACTTACAATTGCAGAATCCTCATCAACCATCTCGTCAATCATCTCAAGTGTAGTTGCCTTTAAGTCTTTACCAACTGAAAGAATTGTCTTATCTCCAATTCCCATGTAATCATCCTGCTTGATAACCTTGCCATCCATCTCTGTATCACGTACAGCATATGTCACCTGGCCAGTCTTAACATTTGCAATCTCAGCAATCATAGCCTCTTTGTTTTCTTCTGCTGAATAATCAGGAATAAAGTTAACAAGAGCTGTAATTCCCTGAGGTATAGTCTTTGTAGGAATAACAATAATATCCTTGTCCTCAACTAATGATGCAGCCTGATTTGCCGCCATAACAATATTTCCATTATTTGGAAGAATGAAAATATGATCAGCATTTACATTCTCAATTGCTGTAAGCATATCTTCTGTACTTGGATTCATTGTCTGACCACCTTCAATAATGTAGTCAACTCCTAAACCCTTAAAGATTTCATTAATTCCCTCTCCGATAGAAACAGAAATAAATCCCATGTCTTTTCTAGGTTCATCAGCTTTTGGTGTCTCAGCCTTCTCCTGACTTTGCTGCTGTGCTAACTTCTCTGCATCCTTGATAAGTCTCTCCTGATGTTCCTCACGCATATTATCAATCTTAATCTTAGAAAGAGAACCATATGTTAAAGCTCTCTGAATTGCAAGACCCGGATCGTTCGTATGTACGTGAGTCTTTACTATCTCATCATCAGCTACAACTACAATTGAGTCTCCGATAGACTCAAGGAATGCCTTGTAATCGCACTCCTCCTTGGAAGAAATTGGGTTGTTTAAAACAATAATAAACTCTGTACAATATCCAAACTTAATCTCAGCCTCCGTCTCTGGAGAAATCTTTACAAATTCTGTACCGGTTGATGCTGGCATTGCCTCATAATTGATTTCTTTACCAAGAAGAGCATCATTAATTCCTTTAAGAACCTGCATAAGTCCCTGTCCGCCAGAATCAACTACACCAGCCTGTTTAAGAACAGGAAGCATTTCTGGTGTCTGACTAAGAACATAATCAGCATGTTTTATTACTTCTTCTGCAAAATACACTAAATCGTCAGTCTCATCAGCAAGCTCTAAAGCTTTATCTGCAGCACCCTTAGCAACTGTAAGAATTGTTCCCTCCTTTGGCTTCATTACAGCCTTGTAAGCTGTCTCAACAGCCTTCTGAAATGCCTCACATACGATATTAACATCAAGTTCTTCATACTCTTTAATAACTTTACAAAAGCCTCTGAATAACTGAGAAAGGATAACTCCGGAATTACCTCTGGCTCCTCTTAATGATCCAGAAGAAATTGCTTTTGCCAAATCTGCCATCGTAGGATTTTGTAACGCTCCTACTTCCTTTGCAGCAGACATTATTGTCATTGACATATTTGTACCAGTATCTCCATCAGGTACAGGAAAAACATTTAACTCATTAATCCATTCTTTTTTTGAATCTAAGTTCATTGCTCCTGCAAGAAACATCTTTTGCAAAAGCTGCGCGTTAACACTTGTAATTTCCAAAACAGTAATCCTCCTTAATCAATTACACGTACGCCTTCTACGTAAATATTAACCTTATTAAGCTTAAGACCTGTAAATGACTCAACTTTGTATTTTACAGTATCAATCAAATTGTCTGTTACTGTACTGATTGCAACTCCATAAGAAACAATAACATGAAAATCAATATTGATTTCATTATTCTCATCAATCACTACATTAATACCATGATGAAGATAATCTTTTTTTAGTAATTTTACAAGACCATCCTTCATATTAACCGCAGCCATTCCTACAATACCAAAACATTCAACGGCTACAGAACCTGCATAAGTTGCGATAACATCTGTATCAATTAAAATCTGTCCATATTGGGTATCAATTTGTCCCTTCATAATCAAATACCTCCATTGATTTGTGACGTAGATATTGTTATTATACCCATTTTTTATTAAAAAGCAAATATTTTTATTTTTTCCTTGCATAAATGTTTTTAATCTGATAGAATACATTTGTTGTGAGCTTGTAAGATATATGAGCTTAATGAAATGCAAGGAGGTGCAATATCATGGCAAAGTGTGCAATTTGTGAAAAAGGCGTTCATTACGGAAACAACGTAAGTCATTCTCATAGAAGATCAAATCACGTTTGGAAATCAAACATTAAGAAGGTTTCTTGTAAGGTTAATGGAGTACCACAGAAATTATACGTATGTACTTCTTGCTTAAGATCTGGTAAAGTTGAGAGAGCTTAGTCTTTTAAAATTTAAAGCCATCAGCAATCGCTGATGGCTTATTTTTTGCTTATTAACTTCTCTTAAAACAAAATCATTATTCCTGCTCTGCTTCATTAATGATATCTTCTAAATCGGAATCCTTGTCCCCTTTTGAAGTAAACTTATTTACAACATCAGGAACCATATCTAAAATCTTTGTAATACTATCCTGATTTTTAACATTAACAAGCTTTGTGATTCCATTCTGAATAACAAGAACACTACTTGGCTGAATCTTTCCACCCATACCACCAGCTCCATTATTCTTTTTCTCCTGCGAAAATGCTCCTGCAGCAACTCCAAATGATACATCCACTAATGGGAGAATAATTGTATCACCAATATGAATTGCGTCTCCTACAACAGTCTTTGTTGTAATAAAACTATCCATTCCCTTAAAAAGAGACTCAACTGTTGTGTTAAAATTGTTCTCTGACATACTTTTGTCCTCCTAATTCTTTAGATTATTATATAATTTTCGACAGTTCTTATCAAATACTATTCTTAAAACTACAGCTAAAAACTGATACAAAAATAAATATCCTTTTATATCAGTATTGCCTTTTATAAAAAATTCATCAGATTCAAAATCAGGTTCAATATTCCAACTGTTCTTATATCCTATAGGAAACATGGCAAATAAACCAAGCACAATTCCTGTTTTATCTGGACTTGCTGCTGAAAAATTTAGATACAATTTTAATTTTTTCGGCATTATTTTTTTTAATACATAATATATCTCTTCTTTCAAATGAAATACCGCAGCCCTGTTATGTGAATCTTTTGTTATATATTCATATTTTTCAGATATATTTGAAAACTTATCCTTTAATCCAGCAATAAAAGATTTAATATTTTTAATACTTATTTTTGCTTTGTTTTCTATTTTTTCTTCTTCATTTTCTTCAATTTTTGTTATTATTTCTATACTACCTTTATTATTTCTATCTTTCTGAGACTCATGCACCTTTTCATTTGGCAAATTTATTTTATCATTATTTTTATTTTCATATTCACTATCAACCAAATCCTCTGTATCATTCGAAGTATACAATCTCTTTCTAAAAAAAAGAAATTTAGCATATACTTTAGTATCCTGTTCAATATCAATAGTTATTTTAAACAGACCAAACAGCCATGTTACTTTTGCATACAAATTATTATGCTCATTTCCAAAATCACCTTTTACCCGATACACAATAGGATAAAATAGAACTAATAATACCAGAGAAAAAATCAACAAAAATAAAACAAGTAAAATTATGCCGATAATTCCTAGCACTGTTTTCAATCCTTATTTCCCCCTCTGATATTCTTCAGGTAATATCTTACATTTGCATTACCTGTAACATTGTATGTCTCCTCAACAATTTTTCTCACTAATTCTATTGCTTCATTATAACTGCCTGCTAATCCAATTATACGCATCTCTTTCTTTGGATAAGCTTTTTGTAAGAGTTCTCTTGCAGGAATAATATCTAACATATTTTGAGGATTCGATGCAAGAGCAATGATATAGATACTTAAGGTTCCTGCATTATGATTTATTTTCCATTTTATTTTGTCAACTTTATGTGAAATTGATTCTCCTACATATAAATCTTTGTACCATTTCATTTTAAAACCTCAAAAAAGCAGTTTAAAAATAAACTGCTTTAGTAATACTTGTGATTTCCCCAAAGTCCACTTCTCTTTAAATCGAGATATTCATTATAAGCCTTCTCGAGTATCTGCTTCTCATTAGAAAATTTAAGCAAATGATATGCCTCATGATACTTATAAAAGCCCGAATCAACGAAGTATTCTTCTCTTTGCGGCTTGCTATAATAACTTTCGCCCATCATAAGATACCAATGAACTTCTTTCTCTACAATGTCCTCTGGTACCGTAAATGTATAATGACTTTTTCCTACATACTGTATAATAGTAGCATTTGCCCCCGACTCTTCTTTCACTTCACGAAGAGCGGTATCCTTATACTCTTCACCAGGTTCAACCGTTCCTTTGGGTAAAACCCAGCCTTCATATTTGTTCTTATAATTTTTGTATAAGAGCAATATTTTTCCACGAAAGATTACCACACCGCCACAGCTTGTTGCTTCAATCATTGCAATTCCTCCCATAGTGTGGTTTTTAAATTAGTTTTAGTATAATCTAAAAACTATGTTTATGCAATAATTGAATATTAATTAAAATATGCATCAAATACTTGTTTTGCAATTGGAACTGCATATCTACTTGCTGTCCCCGAATCTTCAACAATTACTGCTATTGCAATATCATTATAACCTTCTTTCTTTGCATATCCTACAAACCATGCATTTGTCTTATCCGTTGTATCAGATACCTGCGCTGTTCCAGTTTTTCCATATGCAGAATATGACTGTCCGGATAACTTTGACCCAGTTCCATATTCAACAACTTCCGACATCAATTCCTCAAGAAAATCTGCCTCCACTTCAGAAATAATACTTTTATATTCGGTTGGTTGTGTCTTATCTACCTCTGTTCCATCTATATTTTCAACATGATCAATAATATATGGCTTCATTACTTTACCATCATTACAGATTGCCCCCGCAACAAGAGCCATATGAAGAGGAGAAACCATTGTTTTTCCCTGTCCAATACAAGTCTCCATAGTTAATGAACAACTGTCATTATTATTTAATGAAAATTTGCTTTTTGAAGTTTCAAATGAGATTGGAATATTTGTATTAAATAACATTGAATCACATAAATCATTTAATGAATTATTATTTATTTCAAGTCCCATATTGGCAAATGACGCATTACATGATTCAGCAAACGACTCATTAATATTTACATCTCCATGTACCTCATTTGCATAACAATGTATTGTTGAACCATCTACAGTTATCTCACCATTACAATCATAAGAATAATTTTCATAATCAGTTTGATGTTCTCGATAATATTCTAATGCTGTAAATATTTTAAAAATTGATCCTGGTGTATACTGTCCCTGTGTTGCTCTATTATACAATGCTGTACTGTCTTCTCCATTTACAATTTCCCAATCTTTGGAAATTGTATTAGGGTCAAAATCAGGCTTTGACACCATTGCAAGTATTTTCCCCGTTGAAGGTTCTAACACAATTACTGCACCATCATAATCATCTAATGCATTATATGCAGTTTCTTGAACTTCATAATTTAATGTGGTAAATACATTATCACCAACGCTTTTTTCACCACTTATATCATTAACTATCTGTTCTAAAAAAAACTGGTGCGATCTTAACAAATCAAAATTTGCCTGATTTTCAACCCCGGCTTTTCCATTAACAGAATAACCAACCGCATGAGCAAACATTCTTCCATATGGGTACTTTCTTTCTTCTTTCCCCTCAGAATCAATTTCTGACTTTGCAATCACCTGACCATCTGCTGTTAATATTTCACCACGAACAACTCTTCCAGCAAATAAGTCTTGTAAAGAATTGTATGGACTATTAATAAATTCTTCACTAATTACAACCTGAAAATATACGAAGTATATCATTAATGCCATAAATAGCAAGAAGAAAAAATATGTAATTACAGAAAATTCTTTATTTTGTGTTGATTTTCTTTTTTGCTGTACTTCTTTTTTGATTTTTGTTTTTTTCATTCATCATGCCTTTCTTATTTCCATGCATTTCGTCATCCTGAATTATATATAAGCCTTGAATTATTCCAAAAATAATAAGCGTTGACAATAATGAACTTCCTCCATAACTTACTAATGGAAGAGTAACTCCAGTGGAAGGGATAAATTTAATAACACCACCTATTGTCAAAAACACCTGAAGAGCATACACGCTTCCAAGCCCCAAAGCTACAAGCTTATAAAACTTATCTTTCATTCTTAATGCAACATTAAATATCATAAGAAAACAGCTTATACATACCAAAATAATGCATAATGCAAAAATAGCTCCCATTTCTTCTGATATTGCCGAAAAGACAAAATCCTTTTCTACAACAGGTATTTTTTTTGGCATTCCTTGATTTAAGCCAAGACCAAACCATCCGCCTGTACCAATAGCAAAAAGAGATTGACAAATTTGATATCCCTGATTATCAATAACGCTTAATGGATCTTTCCATGCAATCACTCGAGTTTTTACATGCGAAAACAAGTTGTACCCTATAATCGCCGCAGCCGACATACATCCTAATCCACCTGCAAATATATAAAATTTTTGAGTTGCTGCATATACCATAACAAGATATGTGAAAAAGTATAGTAATGCACCACCTAAATCCTTTGATGCAACAAGAATCAGAACAAAAACTGCTGACACACCACTTGTTATTATAAATTGCTTAATATCATGAGATTTATACAACATCGATGCAATAAAAAATACAAATAAAATTTTTACAAACTCAGAAGGCTGAATAGATATTCCTGCTATCGATAAAGATAACTTTGCTCCATAGCTTGTACTTCCTGCAATTGCAACAAGCAACAATGATATAACACCTACAGCAGCATATACATATTTTAAATTCCTAAAATTTGAACCTCTTCTTAAAATAAGTGGAATAAAAAGTGCCAAAAATATTCCTGCCACCAAAAACAAAAACTGTCTCTCAGCTTTAGAATATGATAGTCTTGTTAATATAATCATTCCTATACATATGAGCATATTCATATTATTCAGAATCAATTCTGATGCACTTTGATAAAACTTATGGTAAGTAACATATACTGCAATAATTAATATTAACTGCATAAGATACAGCCCTATAATCTTAATGTCATTACTTGTAAGATATAAAACTAAAAATCCATCAAAATGAATGAAATAGATTAATCTTCTTTGTAATGCATATGTTTTTGTTTGTCTTTTTTTGTCATCCTGATATTTGAAGATATTAAAACAGTTAAACGTATATATTAAAAACAATATTATCATCAAATATTTGGATGCCTGTACAAGCAAATGAACCATTTATTCTACTCCTCTTTTGTAATGACCATTTGTACATTCAATTGATGTATTGAATGTACGATTATTTTTGAAAATATCTAAAATATTTTTTATTCTATCATTTGTTTCTATGGTAAAATTCATTCTAAATGATTTTACCCCATTTCTTTTAAGTACATCGATATTTTTAAATAATATTGTTGGCAGACAATTATAAATTGTATTATAACAATAATTGCAGTTATTTTTGACTGCAAAATCCTTATTATATCGATCTCTTAAATATAAAATTTGAGGCTTTTTATCACATCTTTGCGAATTTTTATGAACACATCCTGCTGTTGTCATAAGCGGATAATATCCATATATTATCATCTCACTATTCCTATTATCTCTATTTGCAATCTCTTTTGAATTTAATTCAATAGGTATAGTAATTCTACTTACACCAGCTTTTCTGAATGCATCTACTGCAAAATTATTATAAGTATACATATTATGGTCTATAATAATTTTCTTATCAATGAATTTTTCCTTAATAATTTTTAATTCTTCATAATTTTTTACAACAAAGCCTGTTAGCTTTGTGAAATCTGTATTTTCAAATATTTGGTCAAAATATTTTTTTGTTTCTTTTCTAAAAATTGCCGGAAGTACAAGATAACACTCTTTTCCATTTAAAAAAATTTTATCTAAATCCTCACTAAAGTCTGCGACAAATGATTTTTTATCATATGCATTACTGTCAATATAAATATCTGTAATAATATCTTCGTTAATTAAGGCATCTAGTTGATGTCTAAATTCAATAGCAGCAATTAATCTTTCTTCTTTTTCACAAATTTCCTCATCTATTAATGAAACTTCTAATGAACTGTTTCTTCTATACTGTGATAGAATTTTATCTGTCAACAGATTTACAGCATCTCTTCTTAATTGGTTTAAGATTCCATTAGGAACAAATACATTTTTTGATACATTTACAGTCATAGATTCTACTTCAAATGGTGATTCACCCATTTTAGACAATCTTTTTTTAATATCGTCTTTAGACAGTGGCTTATTATTAGCAACTGACGCGCAATTACCAATAACTTTTGCTTTATATTTACCACAAGTAATTTCGAACTCAATAGGTTCTTCTTCAACAACTTTTGCATTACCTATAACTTTAAGTTTTGAAGATATATTTAGATACTTATTTGCAATCAAATTATATATTCCACTGTTATTAGAATTAAAACTTGGCTTTATCCCTGTAATCATTGAAGAATCATTATGTTTATAATAATAATTATTTGTAAAACCGCATCTGTTTCCAATATCTTTAAGTGTGTCATAATCCGAATTTGAGACATTTTCTAATGAATCAATATATTTTCTATACATTGAAACAACACCAGCAGCATATTCCGGCTGCTTCATTCTTCCTTCAATCTTAAGCGAGTATACACCAGCTTCTTTTAATTGTTTTAAATCCTTAATACCACACATATCTTTTAAACTTAGTATGTATGAATCATCTAATACTTTATTTTTAAAAGAATCAAGCACTTTATATGGAAGACGACATGGCTGAGCACATCTTCCTCTATTTCCACTTCTTCCTCCTAGCATACTACTAAACAGACATTGTCCTGAATATGAATAACAAAGGGCTCCATGAACAAAAGCCTCTATTTCCAAACCAGTTGCCTCATGAATAGTTTTCATTTCTTCAAGAGAAACCTCCCTTGCCATAACAATTCTTTCAACTCCATAATCTTTTAATAACATAGCCCCTTCTTCACAAGTAACCGTCATCTGCGTACTAGTGTGTATTGGCATATCTGGAAATGCATTATGAATAAAATTGAGTACACCAAAATCCTGTACTAATACTGCATCAAGTCCTGCTTCATAAAAAGGTAGTAGATAATCGTATAATTTATCAATTTCATTATTCTTAAGAAGTGTATTTACTGTAAGAAATACTTTTCTTCCTCTTAGATGCGCATAATCTATTGCTTCAACAAGTTGTTCTGTATCAAAATTATTTGCATACGCTCTAGCTCCAAATTTATTTCCTCCAACATAAACAGCATCTGCTCCTGCTTCGATTACTGCTTTAAATGTTTCAAACGAGCCTGCAGGTGCAAGTAATTCAAAATCTTTTCTACTCATATATTCATTCCTTTACATAAAATAAGGCAGACTTACCCGTCTGCCTAAAATCTTACTTATAATTATGTTTCTTAACAGATTTATTGTCTAATAAACTTTCTTCAAGGGTTGCTTCTAACCTTGCTTTATTAAGTAAAAGTTCCTTATTTTGTGACTCTAACTCTTTGACAGCAGCTTCAGCACTCTCAGTCTTTATCTGATTAGATATCAAATCATGCTTAAGATCATATATCTCTTTTTCCTTTGCCTCAAGTTCTTTTTCTAATTTTTCTACTTGCGCTTTTGCCTTAAAATAATCATCAGCAAGATTAAGCTGTAACAATGTATTCTTCATATTTACAGGAATATGCTTATAATCATCAATCTCATCAAATTCAGCAATTTTATTATTAATATAAGCAGCAACCTTCTGAAGATACTCTTCTCCTTCATAACCGCTTAATGTATATACTTTACCATCGATAACAACTTCCGCACTTGTTTTTGCAGACATATCGTAACCTCCAGACATTTTTCTACAATATATTTATTATATCTTTATGTATATTCAAACGCAACCTATTTATCATTTCATATAAATCTTTATATTTTAACATTGAATATTTATTATTCTGATCTAACTATTCCAAAGTGATTAAACGCCAGGTCTGTAGCAACTCTTCCCTTTGGAGTTCTATTAATAAATCCATTTTTTACAAGATAAGGCTCATACACATCTTCAATCGTTCCTGAATCTTCTCCAATTGCAGCTGCTAGTGTATCTAATCCAACTGGACCACCTTCAAACTTTTCAATAATTGTTAATAATATCTGCCTATCACTCATATCAAGACCATACTTATCAACTTCCAAAAGATCTAATGCAAAATTAGCTACTTCATAGGTTATTTTTCCATCATATTTTACTTCAGCAAAATCCCTTACTCTCTTCAAAAGTCTATTTGCAAGTCTTGGAGTTCCTCTTGAACGACGAGCCATCTCAAAAGCACCTTTTTCATCAATTTTAACGCCTAGTACTTTTGCAGAATTAATAATAATGGTCTTTAGCTCCTCATGTGTATAAAACTCCATATGATTTACAACACCAAATCTGTCTCTAAGAGGTGCTGAAAGCATTCCAGCTCTTGTAGTTGCACCTACAAGCGTAAATTTCGGAAGATTTAATCTAATAGAACGAGCAGACTCGCCTTTTCCTATCATTACATCTATTGCATAATCTTCCATCGCAGGGTATAACACCTCTTCAACCTGACGATTTAATCTGTGAATTTCATCAACAAATAAGATATCACCTTCTTGTAGACCATTAAGTATTGCAGCCATCTCTCCTGGCTTTCCAATTGCAGGACCAGATGTAATCTTCACATGAGTACCCATTTCATTAGCAATAATTCCTGCTAAAGTAGTCTTTCCAAGCCCGGGAGGACCATAAAAAAGAACATGATCTAGAGCCTCTCCTCTAGCTTTTGCTGCTTCAATATATATTTTGAGATTTTCCTTAATTTTTTGCTGTCCAATATAATCATCTAATTTTTGTGGTCGAAGACTTGATTCAATCTTGATATCTTCTTCCTGAATCTGTGTTGATATTACTCTTTTTTCCATCAATTATTTTCCTTTAAAAAATGGACATGTGCTTAAGAGCCAATTTAAGAACCTCTTCTACGTCCATTCCTTCTGTTATTTCTACTTTTGACACCGCTTTTAAACTCTCTGTAGACGAATATCCTAATGCATTAAGGGCAAGTACTGCATCATTTTTAACTGCATTATGCCCCTCCGGTATCTTAAGAGAATTTTCTGTATTTTCAATTTTTTTCTCAAATGCCTCTTCTAAACTCATCTTATCCTTAAGATCAATAATTACTCTTTGAGCAGTTTTTGATCCAATTCCTGGAGCTTTTGATATCGCTTTTGAATCACCAGATAATATTGCAAAACGAAGATCATCTGATGATAAAGTTGATAATATAGAAAGACCACCTTTGGGTCCAATTCCACTTACTGTAATTAGTAATTTAAATACTTCAAGATCATCTTTTGTAAGAAATCCATAAAGTATCATTGCATCTTCTCTTATGTATAAATATGTATATATCTTTATATCATCACCAATTGAAGGAAGATATTCCAAAGATTGTGCCGGCACATAAACCATGTAACCGATTCCACCAGTCTCTACAACAATGTGGTCAGTATTAACTTCTGCAAGTTCTCCTTTTATATATGAGTACATATATCCTCCTAGAATTTAACCTTGTTGCCAATTCGTAGTATTATCTCCTGTGAAATAAGACCTATTATAAATCCTGTAATAACTCCTGCGACTAAAAGTACAGGCAAATACCACATAATATTAATATTTTCTACTACAATTGTAGCAATAATTATTTGTCCTATATTATGACAAATACCACCAATTACACTAACAGAAACACACTTAAGCACTTTAAATCTTATAAGCAGGTACATTGCAAAAAAACTAAGCATTCCCCCTGCAAGAGAATAGATTATACTAAATGCATTTCCAAACATAAAACCCACAAGAATAATCCTGAAAATTGAGACAGCAAATGCTTCTTTTGCCCCTACGCAATAAATCATAAGAACAACTATTATATTTGTTAATCCAAGTTTTATTCCCGGTATTCCGATTGAAAAAGGTATTAACGTTTCAATATAACTGCATACAAGTGCAAGTGCTAAAAATAATCCTAAATATGGAATTTTCTTAACCATATTGCCACCTTTATTTTGCAATGGAATCAACCTCAGCTTCATCATTCCCTTTAATTGTCACCACAACTTTATTAGGCAGACATACAATTGTCTGCCTATTCTTATTAATAGGAATATGTTCAACACATATTTTATCCGGGCAATCTGCTTCTATCATCTCAGCCTGTCCATTTTCAATGCATAAAATATTGGTTATTTTTCCATTCTTATCTCTTATCTCTACTGTCTTATCTTTGCCAAGCGGATATACTCCATAAATATTTCCATCCACCATCACTTCTGCAAAACTGCCTGAATCATTTAGAAAAAATCTGTATCCTAGCAAGGCACATATGCATAATACAGCAACAATAACAAGAAAAATTATGTCCTTTTTTCCAAAACGTTTATTCATTATCTGAAATCTCGCCCATGTAATAGAAGCCCTTACATTCCACGAGCTTAACATTATATATATTTCCAATCATCGATGCGTCACCTGGGAAGTGAACAATTGCATTGTTATCAAGACGGCCTGTAATAAGCTTATCATCCTGTCCATCCATTTCTTCTGCAAGAACTTTCATGGTCTTTCCCTCAAGCATCATTGCTTTCTCGTTGGAAATTTTCTGAACCTCTTTAAGAAGTCTGTCAAATCTATCCTTTACCACATCATCCGGAACCTGATTGTCCATTGTTGCAGCAGGTGTTCCAGTTCTCTTTGAATAAATAAAGGTAAAGGCACTGTCATATCTTACCCTCTTTACAACATCCATTGTCTCTAAGAAATCTTCCTCAGTCTCACCTGGGAAACCAACAATGATATCAGTTGTAAGTGCAATATCAGGTACAGCTTTTCTAAGTTTTTCAACCTCTTCAAGATACTGTTCTTTATCATAGTGTCTGTTCATTATCTTAAGAATTCTTGAGCTTCCTGACTGAAGCGGAAGGTGGAAATGCTTACATACCTTATCGCAATCCTTCATTGCCTCAATAAGTTCATCTGAAAGATCCTTTGGATGAGAAGTCATAAAACGAATACGTTTTAACCCCTCAATATTATTAATCTCTCTGAGCAGTTCTGCAAAAGTTACAGGTTTCTCAAGATTCTTGCCATACGAATTAACATTCTGACCAAGTAGCATTATCTCAACTACCCCATCTGCCACCAGATTCTCAATTTCTCTTATAATATCCTTTGGCTCTCTGCTTCGTTCTCTTCCTCTTACATATGGTACAATGCAATAACTGCAGAAATTATTACATCCGAACATAATATTTACTCCTGATTTAAAAGAGAACTTTCTCTTTACAGGAAGATCTTCCACAATTTTATCTGTATCCTTCCAGATATCAATAATTGTTGAATCTGATTCAAATGCATTACACAGTAATTCTGCAAATTTATAAATATTGTGAGTACCGAATACAAGATTTACAAACTTGTATTTCTTTCTAATAGTCTCTACAACTGTTGGCTCCTGCATCATACATCCGCAAAGAGCAATCATCATATCCGGATTTTTTTTCTTATAATTTGAAAGATAACCAAGACGTCCATATACCTTATTATTAGCATTCTCCCTAACAGTACATGTATTATAAATCACAAAATCAGCATGCTCATCTTCTGTTTCCTGATATCCAATTTTTTCTAAAATTCCAACAAGCTTTTCAGAGTCTCTTGCATTCATCTGACAACCAAAAGTAACGACGCAGAAAGTAAGAGGTCTGCCTAATTCGGCAGACTTCTTTGCAACATATTCCTTAGCTTTATCCATATATTCATATTGTAAATTAGCTTCTAAATCTCTCATAAAATCCTCTGTTTTATTCTCTAATCTGTCCCTCGCCATAAATCACATATTTATAGCTTGTAAGTGCTTCAAGTCCCATAGGACCTCTCGCATGAAGCTTCTGCGTACTGATTCCAATCTCTGCACCAAAGCCAAACTCATTACCATCTGAAAATCTTGTAGAAGCATTTACGTATACACATGCAGCATCAACCCTGTCTAAAAACTTCTGGGCATCATCATAGTCAGATGTAATAATTGCTTCTGAATGAGAAGTATTATATTTATTAATGTGTGCAATTGCCTCATCTATACTGTCTACAATCTTAACAGACATTATATAATCTAAGTATTCCATTCCCCAGTCATCATCATTTGCTGCCTTAACAAACTCCTGTGCATTCTTTAAAATGTCCATTGCACGCTCATCACATCTTAACTCAACATTATGCTCTTTGAGCTTAACATAAAGCTTTGGAAGAAAGTCTCTTGCAATATCGCTGTGTACTACAATTGATTCACATGCATTGCACACCCCGATTCTCTGGGTCTTTGCATTCACAATAATTGAAATAGCCATCTCAAAATCTGCAGCCTTATCAACATAAACATGACAATTTCCAGTTCCTGTCTCAATTACAGGAATTGTGGAATTCTTAACTACATTCTGAATAAGACCAGCTCCACCTCTTGGAATAAGTAAATCGACATACTGATCCATCTTCATAAACTCGTTAGTAGTCTCTCTGTCGGTAGACTCGATTATACTTAATACTCCATCATCTATTCCATTGTCTGATAATGCAGCTTTAAGAGCTTTAACAATTGCAATATTTGAATTAATCGCATCACTTCCGCCCTTTAAAATTACACAGTTACCAGATTTAAAGCATAGACCAAAAGCATCAGCAGTAACATTAGGTCTTGCCTCATAAATAATTCCAATTACACCTAATGGAACTCTTCTCTTTCCAATAATAAGACCGTTTGGCTGTTTATTCATTGAGAGTACTTCTCCAATAGGGTCAGCAAGCTTTGCAATCTGTCTTAAACCATCTGCCATGCCTTCTAATCTCTCATGATTTAATGTAAGTCTGTCTATAAGAGCCTCCGCCATTAACTTTTCTTTTGCATTAGCAACATCAACAGCATTTGCCTCTAAAATTTCTTTCTCAGCCGCCATTAAGCTATCAGCTGCAGCCTTTAAAACCTTATTTTTTAAATCAGTATCTAAAGTTCCCATTGTAATTCTAGCTTCATGTGCACTCTTACATAGGTTTTGTAAATCAGTCATATATTTTAACCTCACCTTTCTCGCTCACGATAATGTCCATAGAAACATCAAAGCTATCATATTCAATTTCTTTTATGATTTGCCATTCATAAGCTACTCCAATTGCTTTGGCCGATGAATATTTATTAAGATATTTATCATAAAATCCTTTACCATATCCAACTCTGTAGCCTTTTATATCAAATGCGTTTCCTGGCACAAAAATAATCGTTTTACTATCAGCTTCAAATATTTCTTCATTCCCTGCTGGTTCTTTTATTTTAAAATATCCTTCTTCTAGCATGGAATCTTTATCTATTCTGTAAAAAAACATATCATCTTCCGTAACTTTTGGAAAACAAACAATAATATTTTTACTTCTTGCCCATTCAACTAGTACCTGTAAGTCAACCTCATTATTTATCGGAGAGTATACAAAAATTGATGAAATATTATCCCAAATATTCATATTGATTATTGCATGACATATCTGCTGACTTTTACAAATAACATCTTCTTTTTGCATTTGTTTTCTTATTCTTAGAAAATCTTTACGAATTTTCTGTTTTGTTTCCATATTTTTCACCAAGATTTTCAACATTTCCATCTTTATCAACTAAATCAATATTATTTAGCTGATTAATAAGATTTCCTTTTACATTTGCAATAAATTCTTTTCTAAGTATAGCCTGTTCTTTTTTCTCTTCTTCAGTAAGTCCTTCTGCCTTAGATTTTCTGTATAATTCGTTTATTCTGCCAATTTGTTCGTCTGTCATTATCCAAGTGTCTCCATAATATAATTTGCTAATACAAAATTTGAATCATCCATCGAATGGAACATAGTTCCAACAAATTCACCTTCCAAAATATTGTATAAAATATTTACATCAGCTCCATTAGCAATTACCATATCTGTTCCTGAATATGTCGCAATCTTTGCTGCCATAAGTTTTGTGGCCATTCCACCAGTTCCCACATCAGTACCAGTTGACTCTTTTGCCATATGAAAAAGCTTTTCATTTATTTCTTCAACATCATGAATAAGTTCTGCATCTGGATTATCATGTGGGTCATCTGTATAAAGTCCATCAATATCAGATAAAAGAATAAGCAAATCAGCACCTACTAATGATGCAACCAATGCAGAAAGTGTATCATTATCACCAAACTGCATCTCATATGTACTTACAGTATCATTTTCATTAACAATTGGGACTACTCCAAGATTAAAAAGTTCATTAAATGTATTCTTGGCATTATCGCGTGACACCGGATTTACCATAGTGTTCTTAGTAATAAGAACCTGACCTGAATTCTGATTATATTCACCAAAAAGCTTTTGATAGGTCATCATAAGTCTTCCTTGTCCTACAGCAGCACAAGCCTGTTTTGTAGAGATATTCTTAGGTCTTTCTTTTAGTCCTAAAGAATCCCTTCCAACAGCTATTGCTCCCGAGCTAACAATACAAACATCATACCCGGTATTTCTCAAATCGCATACTGTTCTTACAAGTTTCTCCATCTTAGCAAGATTTAAACTTCCTGTCTCTTCATGAGTAAGTGAAGACGAGCCAATTTTAATTACAATTCTTTTGTATTTCTTATCTAAACTCATTGTATTCCCCTGTTTCGTATAATTAAACTATATCTTTTATACTCTAACATAAAATTTTAAAAATTTCAAAATATTTTAGTAATTTTATGTTAATATATCTTTATGAGAAAAAAATTTATTACTATATTAACTTCATTATGCCTATTTGTTGGATTATTATCTGGATGCGTTTTTCCTACAAGCAAAAATGAAGTATCAAATTCAGGTTTTTATTTTAACACTATTATTAATATTACCTTGTACAATACAAACAATTCCAAACTTATTGATGATTGTTTTGATATTGCCCACAAATATGAAAATATGTTTTCAAATACAATCCCAGAAAGTGATATTTCTAAAATAAACGACAATGCCGGTATAAAGTCTGTAAAAGTCAATCCAGAAACTATTGAATTACTTAATTCGGCAATTAAATATTGTGAACTAAGCAATGGAAAATTTGATATCACAATCGGGAAATTATCTGAACTATGGAACATCTCCAAAATTAGTCAGAATATTAAAAACGATGAAAACATTACAGATGATTCTGTGATTCCCAAAGAATCAGATATATTAGCATTGGTGAATCATATTAATTTCCATAATATTATAATAGACTCTAATAGTGTTTATTTGTCAGATTCTGATGCTAAGATTGATTTAGGTGGAATTGCCAAGGGATTTGTCGCTGATAAAATGAAAGAATATCTATTAGAAAATGGAATTAATTCTGCGATAATAAATCTTGGGGGAAATGTTCTTACTATTGGTTCAAACTCTAATGGAAATTCATTTAATGTTGGAATACAAAAACCATTTAATAAAAGTGGTGAAATAATAACTAAAATTCCCGTTATTTCAAAATCAGTTGTAACCTCTGGAATCTATGAACGATATTATAAGGTTGATGGTGTAATATACCATCACTTATTAGATTCTAAAACGGGCTACCCTATAAATAACAATCTACTATCTGTAACAATAATTAGCGACTCTTCTACCGAGGGAGATGCTTTAAGCACTATATGTTTTTCACTAGGTCTTGATGAAGGAATGAATTTAATCAATCAGACAGACAATATAGAAGCTATTTTTATTACTGATGATTATGAACTTCATTATTCTGATGGTTTATAGTTATATTAAAAATGGATTCACCACAATTGGTGAATCCATTTTTTACCATTTTTCTATTATAAAATTATTTTCTTAGGACATTTCTCAGCACAAACTCCACAACCTGTACATTTCTCCTGATCAATGTAAGCAACATTATCAATTACATGAACAGCATCTGAAGGGCAATTCTTCTCACATAAGTGACAGCCAATACATCCAACTGAACATGCCTTCATAACATCCTTGCCCTTATCCTTTGAGCTGCACTGAACAATATGTGAAGCATCAAATGGAACAAGCTCTATAAGATTTTTCGGACAGGCATCAATACACTTTCCACATGCCTTACAGGTTAATGGATCAACCTTAGCAACTCCGTCAACCACATGAATTGAATCAAATGGACAGGCCTTAACACAGCTTCCATAACCCAAACATCCATAATTACATGTCTTAGAACCACCAGCTGGAACAAATGCCATAGCCTTGCAGTCTTCTACTCCAGTGTAATTATAATCCGTATTAGCTTTATCGCAGGTGCCGGCACACTTAACAAATGCAACCTTCTTAACTCCTGCACCAGCTTCAACACCCATAATCTCGGCAACCTGTGCAGCTACAGGATCTCCTCCAACCGGACACTGTCCAACCGGAGCCTCACCTTTAGCAATTGCAGCTGCAAGACCGGAACATCCTGCATATCCACAACCACCACAGTTATTTCCTGGAAGAACCCCAAGGATTGCTTCCTCTCTTGGATCAACTTCTACTTTAAATTTCTCTCCGGAAATTCCAAGGAAGAATCCAAGAATAATACCAACGCAGCCTACTACTACAGCTGCAACAATAATCGCAGTAATATTCATATTAATTTCCTCCTAAAAACTCATTCCGGAGAATCCCATGAATGCAATTGACATAAGACATGCTGTAATAAGCACAATTGCAGTTCCCTGGAATGTCTTTGGAATATCATTATATTCAATCTTCTCACGAAGTCCTGCCATAAGAACAATTGCTATGAAAAATCCTATAGCTGTAGCAATTCCATATACAATACTCTCTAAAATGCTGTACTCGAATGTAACACAGTTTAGTGCAACTCCAAGAACCGCACAGTTTGTTGTAATAAGTGGAAGGAAAACACCAAGCGACTCATAAAGCGGTGGCATCATTTTCTTCAAAAACATCTCAACAAACTGAACTAAAGAAGCAATTACCAAAATAAATACTATAGTCTGTAAGTATGTAAGATCAATTCCCTTCTTCTGAAGGAATGAATTGGCAAGAACGCCTTTGTAAATAAGCTGTGTAACAATCGTTGCAATTGTAATAACGAAAATTACGGCACCACCCATTCCTGCGGCTGTCTTTGTATTCTTAGAAACTCCAAGGAAAGGACAAATTCCAAGGAACTGACTTAATACTACGTTGTTAACAATTGCAGCAGCAACTGCAATCGAAATTAATCCTGCAAGTGAACTCATTATTCAGCTCCTCCTTCCTTTTTTTCATTGTTTTTTGATGGACATGAAGCCCCACAGTGTGCACAGTCTCCTGCCAGACATCCAGCAGGCTTAGCAAGTGGTGTTCCCTTACTTTCCATTTTCTTTCTTACAATATTCATTCCGGCAACGAGGAATGCAAGAACAAGAAATGCTCCCGGCGCCATAATAAAGATTGTAATTGGAGTGAACCAGCTAAGTGATAATACCTGATGACTGAAAATTGTTCCTGCACCAAGAATTTCTCTTACAAGTCCAATGAGTGTAAGTCCTACTGTAAATCCAAGTCCCATTCCAAGACCATCAAAAATTGATTCAACTGGACCATTCTTTGAAGCATAGCTTTCTGCTCTACCAAGAATAATACAGTTAACTACAATAAGTGGAATATACACACCCAATGAAGCTGATAAGCTTGGTAAATACGCCTGTAACATAAACTGAACAACTGTTACCAATGAAGCAACAACAACGATGTATGCCGGCATTCTCACTCCATTAGGAATTACTTTTCTAAAAAGTGAAATTAAAAGGTTAGAGCAAACCAAAACCACTAATGTTGAAAGTCCCATTCCAAGACCTTTATCTGCACTTGATGTTACGGCAAGAGTTGGACACATTCCGAGCATAAGTACGAATGTAGGATTTTCTTTTATAATACCATTATATAATCTCTCAATATACTTATTCATTACTGTGCACCTCCCTTAGTCTGTAATACTGTCTTAAAGTATTCTAATGCAGCATTACATCCATTGGCCATGGCCTTAGAAGTAATTGTTGATCCTGTAATAGCTTCAATTTCATTATCAGCTGCCGGAGTCTGTTTTACTACTGTAAACTTATCAACAAGTTTGTTCTCAAACTGCTTATAGAAGGATTCATCCTGAGCCTTCATTCCAAGACCTGGCGTTTCTGCTATATCAGTAATTGAATATCCATTTACAGTTCCATCATTTCTAATTCCAACTGAGAATGTAATACTTCCCTGGCTTCCATCCTTTGCAGTTACTGTAATTACATATCCAAGAACCTCACCATCTTTTGAAAGTGCACTTTGAATATCATTGATCACATCTTTGTATTCTGCATCCTGAAGAATTTTATCGGCTTGTGCCTGATCATATTCGTATGGTTCGAACGAATCAGCATCAGAGAAAACCTGCTGATAGGCAGCCTGTGCAGTCTTTAATTTTTCAGCATCAATTCGTGGCTTTGTAACACCGTATACAATTCCAAGGATAAGACCAAGTACTAAAGTAAAGGCTGTTAAAATCAAAGCGTCATGTACAATACGTTTATTCATGCTTCTTAGCCTCCTTTACTACACCAAATGCTCTTGGAACTGTGTATTTTTCAATAATAGGTACTAAAAGGTTACTTAAGATAATTGCAAAGGAAACTCCCTCTGCATTTGCTCCGAAGCAACGGAAAAGCCCTGTAAGAATACCACAACAGATACCAAAAAGGATTTTTCCTCTAGGAGTTATAGGCGATGTTACATAATCTGTTGCCATAAAGAATGCTCCAAGCATAAGTCCACCACCACATAACTGAGCAACAACATAATTGATATCAAAATGACTTGCACCAAACAAGAACATAAATATTGCAAATGTAATAATATATGCTCCTGGAATCTTTAAATCAATGATTCCGCACAAAATCAAGATAATTGCTCCAATTAAGATTGCTATAACTGATGTCTCACCAATTGTTCCTGCAGTCTTTCCAACAAGCATATCCATCACATTAAGTCCTGCCGGAATCTGACCTGCTTCCCTAATCTGAGCAAGTGGTGTTGCACCAGAATATACATCAACTCCACCTTTTTTTACAGCAAAATTTGTCATATCTGCAGCAAATGCAATCAGAAGGAAACATCTTCCACCAAGTGCCGGGTTCATAAAGTTCTGTCCTAAACCTCCGAATAGACACTTGACAATAATAATTGCAAAGACACTACCGATTACTGCCTCCCACCATGGAAGACCTACTGGTAAATTTAACGCCAGAAGTAAACCTGTTACAACTGCTGAAAAATCTCCTATTGTATTCTTTTTATGTACAATTAAATTAAAAATTGTCTCTGATACCACACAGCTTGCAATAGTAACCATAATAAGAACTAAAGCCTTGAACCCAAAATTCCAGATACCAAATAAGCTGGCAGGTAAAAGAGCAGCTGCCACGATTAACATAATTTTGTCTGTTGAATCTTTGGCACGCACATGTGGTGATGAAGAAACATTATATAAATCACTCACAATTATCCACCTCTTTCTATTTATTTACTTGCCTGTTTTCTCTTCTCTGCTAAAACAAGCTTTTTCATTGTCTTAACCGACTGTGCAACATGTCTTCTTGAAGGACATACATAAGAACAGCTTCCGCATTCAATACACTCTAATCCACTCCATGCCTCAAATTCAGACATAAGTCCACGCTCACTAAATTTCATAAGTCTGCTTGGAATCAGCTGTTCAGGACAAGCCTCAACACATCTTCCACAGTTAATACAATTTATAGGTTCGTTTGCAGACACTGCATCTTCGCTTAAGCATAATAATGATGATGTTGTCTTCGTAGTTGGAATATCAAGACCAAACAAAGCAAATCCCATCATAGGTCCACCTGAAATAACCTTGGCCGGAGTCCCTTTGAATCCACCTGCGGCTTCAATTAATTCCTCATATGATGTACCCATACTGTATAAGAAGTTAGATGGATGAACAATTGCATCACCTGTTATTGTGGCAACTCTTTGCATTACAGGTCTTCCCTTCTTTACAGCGTTGTAAACAGCAATAATTGTCTCAACATTATCTACAATACATCCTGCATCTGCTGGAAGCATCTTAGAATTAATAGCCCGACCAGTTGTAGCATAGATAAGTTGTCTTTCTCCTCCTTGTGGATACTTAGTCATAAGCTCACATACTTCAAGTCTTGGCTCATCTTTTACAAGTTCTTTAAGTTTTTCAATACAATCTGGTTTGTTATTTTCAATTCCAAAAATTCCTTTTGCATTGTCAAATAACTGGAGGATAATCTTCATACCTTCAACAAGTTCTTCTGGATTCTCCAGCATTCTTCTGTAATCAGCTGTAAGATATGGCTCACATTCTGCACAGTTTGCAATTATGTATTCAATTTTTTGTGGTTCTTTTGGAGAAAGCTTAACATGTGTAGGAAAACCAGCGCCTCCCATACCTACAACACCAGCTTCTTTTACTTTGTTAATTATTTCTTCTTTTGAAAGTTTTGTAACATCATCAACCCCCTGAAAACCAGTCTCAATGAAATTACCATCACTTTCAATAACAATACAGTTTACCATATCACCAACCGCAACTCTTCGTGGTTCTATAGCCTTTACAGTTCCTGATACTGAAGAATAAATTGGTGATGAAACAAATCCACCAGCTTCAGCAATTTTCTGTCCCTTAAGTACAGAATCTCCTTTGGCAACAATTGGAGTAGCTGGTGCTCCAATATGTTGTGACACAGGAAAAACTAATTCACCCTTGGGTAATATTTCTTTAATTGGTGCATCTTTAGCTAATTCTTTACCTTCATACGGATGCACTCCACCCAAAAATGTTTTTAAACCCATTTTCGTGCCCCTCTTTCTTGTATTTTTTACCAAAATAGTAACACTATTTTAGAATTATTATGTATAATTATACCACAATATTGTATTTGTAAACTGTTAATTTATGTTCTTTTTTTAATACTTTAGTGTTATAATTATTATATTATATTATTATTCAAATAGGAGTCACCACATGAAAAGTACTCATTCTGAAGAAATATACATAAAAAAAAATAATCTGACAAATACTCTTTTTGATGAAAAATCACTTTTTTTCGACATTGAAACAACAGGCTTTTCGCCATCATCATCTTCAATCTATATGATTGGGTGTGCAAGAAGAAAAGGAAATCATATTTGTATTGACCAGTTTTTTGCCGAAACTGTAAATGAAGAAAAATTAATCATTTCTGCCTTTATTGACTTATTAAAACAATATTCAACTATAATATCTTATAATGGAGTTGGCTTTGATATTCCATTCTTAAAAGCTAAATGTGACAAATATAATATCAACGAATCATTTAAAGATTATAACTACATTGATATTTTTAAATCTGTTTCGAAAATCAAGTTTTTATTAAAGCTTGAAAATTATAAGCAAAAATCTATAGAAAAATTTCTAGGTCTAAAACGAGATGATAAATTTAGCGGCGGAGAACTAATTAATGTATATTACGATTATTTAAAAGCGCCATCTGACGAATATCTTAAAATACTATATTTACATAATTTCGAAGATATTATTGGAATGACAGAATTACTTCCAATTCTTTCATATATTGAAATATTAAACGGCCAGTATAGTATTGAGGAAACAAAAATTTCAAAATATATTGAGTATAATGGCAATGAACATAAGGAGTTTTTGATTTCACTAAAAAATGATTATGTTCTTCCTCAGAAAGTCAGTGCAAAATCAGATTTATTTTATATTGTTATGAACCCAGAAAAAACGCTTGTAAGAATTCCTATTCTCGATGGGGAACTTAAATTTTTTCATAATAATTACAAAGAATACTATTATCTTCCTGCTGAAGATAATGCTATACACAAAAGCGTTGCTTCATTTGTTGATTCTGGATATAAAGAAAAATGTCATGCATATAACTGCTATACGAGAAAAAATTCTTTATTTTTACCTCAGCTTGAATCTTTGATGAATCCAGAATTCAAAAAAGATTATAAAGATAAAATAACATATTTTGAATTAACTGAAGATTTTTCATCTTCAGATATCATGTTAAGAAGATATGTTGATCATATAATAAATTATTTTTTAAAAAACAAATAATCTCAATTAAAAAAACAGGTCAATTGACCTGTTTTATTTATCTAAATTTTTTTCAAAATAAAAGCTGCTCATTCTATCAAATCCTAATTGCTTATAATTCGAAATCTGCTCTGTACTTCCAATAAAGAGTACTCCATGATTCTTTAAGGTCTGATAAAAATTTTTATAAATCATATCTTTTGCTTCATCAGTAAAATAAATAACAACATTTCTGCAAAGAATAAAATCATAATCCTTAGGATATACATCTTTTAAAAGATTATGCTCTTTAAAAGTTACACATTTTTTTATCTCATCTGAAATCTGATATGAATTACCAACTTTTGTAAAAAATTTCTTTTTTAAATCCGCGGGAACACTTGCGATACTCTTCTCGTTATAAAGTCCAACTTTAGCATGTGCAATAACCTGTTTATCAATATCAGTTGCAAGAATTTTTATATCAGATAATGGGATATGCTTTGAAAAAGCCATTGCAAGAGAATACGGCTCGTCCCCTGTAGAACATGCTGCACTCCAAATTTTTATAGGACGCTTCTGTTCTTTTAAAAGCTTAGGAATTACCTTCTCATCCATCATTTTCCATTGATCTGGATTTCTATAAAATTCAGATACATTTATTGTAAGGAAATTAACAAACTGTTCAAATTTCTCTCTATCTTTCTTTAACATTGCAACATATTCATCATATGAAGTCGCACCATTCTTTGTTGCTAAAGTATCTATTCTTCGACGCATCTGCTTTTCTTTATAAAAATTTAAATCAATTTTTGTTAATTTCAGAACATCATTCTTAAACTCTTCATACTTATCAAACAATTTAAAACCCTCCCGTATTCAATAGTAAAAAAGTCCTATCTAAGAAAATGTAAAAATAGGGAACTGCCTAACAGACAGCTCCCTAATAATTACTCTTCAATATCAGAAGCTACTTCTTCATCTGCAGCATCCTCTTCTGGAGCTACTAATGCTTTAATACTTAAACTAATCTTCTTGTCTTCTTCATTAAAGTCAACAATCTTAGCCTCAACTTCCTGACCAACCTTTAATACATCAGCTGGTTTCTCAACATGATCCTTAGAAATCTGAGAAACATGAAGTAATGCGTCAACACCTGGAGCAAGCTCTATAAATGCACCAAAATCTGTCATACGTGCAACCTTTCCAGTAACCACATTACCAACAGCAAACTTATCAGATGCTCCATTCCATGGATTTGCATCATCAAATTTCATACTAAGTGCAATCTTAGTCTCGTTGATACTCTTAATAAATACCTTAACAGTTTGTCCAACTGTAAATACTTTCTTAGGATTCTCAACTCTTCCCCAAGACATCTCAGAGATATGAAGTAATCCATCAACTCCGCCTAAATCAACGAATGCGCCAAAATCTGTTACATTCTTTATAGTTCCTTCTACAACATCACCAACTGCAATTTTATCAAGAATCTCTTTTTGAGCTTCTGCTTTTTGAGCAACTAATAATGTTTTTCTATTTCCGATTATTCTTCTCTTTCTTGGTTCAAACTCTGTAATTACAAAATCAATTTCCTGATCCTTGAATTTTGAAAGATCTTTCTCAAATGTATCTGAGATAAGGCTTGCAGGAATAAATACTCTGGATTCATCAACACTTACAACAACTCCACCTGCTAATACCTGTGAAACTTTTGCTGTTAATACTTCGTTATTCTCGAATGCTTCTTCTAATCTCTTGTTGCCCTTCTCAGCAGCAAGTCTCTTGTAAGAAAGAAGAACCTGACCTTCACCATCGTTAACTTTGATAACTTTTGCTTCCATAGTGTCATCAACATTAACAAGTGTTGTAAGATCTACATTTGGCTCGTTGGTATATTCGTTACGAGTGATAATTCCGTCGGATTTGTAACCAATGTTTAAGATAATCTCGTCAGGCTTAACATCAATAACGGTACCTTCAACCACTTCTCCATTTCTTATTGTTTTTTCATATGCGTCTAGCATTTGTTCAAAGCTCATTTCTGACATTCTTTGAAACCTCCTCAATAATATTGTTTGGGGTTGAAGCCCCAGCGGTAATACCTACGTTATTGATGGATTCTAAAACCTTATAATCCATATCTCTACTCGTTTGTATATAGTAAGTATTTGCACACTCTTTTTTACATATTTCAAATAACTTCTGCGTATTAGAACTGTTCTTATCACCAATAACTATCATAGCATCAGATTCTTTAGCAATCTGACGAGCTTCAGTCTGGCGTTCTTCAGTCGCATTGCATATTGTATTTAAAACAATTATATCATAACCTTTTTTACTGATAATTTCAACTAATTCTTGAAATTTATTGTAGTTAAATGTCGTTTGTGATACTATACAAATCTTTTTATCATCACTCACCGAAAAATTATGTGCATCATTCACATCAGATATTACTGTTACTTCTTCTCCACTTACCCATCCTCTAATTCCTTGAACCTCTGGATGTTGAGGATTTCCAACAATTATTATATGTTTGCCATCTGCACTATGTTTTTCTACAAGTCTGTGAATCTTTAAAACAAAAGGACAAGTTGCATCCATTATTTCAAAACCTGATGATTCTATTTTTTCATACTCTGCTTTGCTTATTCCATGAGAACGGATAATTATTTTTCCTTTTGGAAATTGCATAAGCTGTGATAAATCTTTTATTACAGTTACTCCTTTTGCCTTCATATCCTTAACAACCTCATCATTATGGATAATTGGTCCATATGTATAAATTGGACAATCACTCTGTCCAATTTCATCGTATACCATATTTACTGCGCGTTTTACACCAAAACAAAATCCTGCACTTTTTGCAATATTTACACTCATCATTTTGCCTCTTCAATAATCTTTTTCATAGCTTCAACAACTCCATCAATATCAAGCTCTGATGAATCTAAAAGTACAGCATCATCAGCTTGTTTTAATGGAGAGTTTTCCCTATTCATATCTCTATAATCTCTATCAATAATATCCTTCTCTATATCCTCTAAATCACAATCTATTCCCTTATCCGTCAGTTCATCAAAACGTCTTTTAGCGCGAACCGCCGAACTGGCAGTAAGATATATTTTAACATTAGCATTTGGTAATACAACTGTTCCTATATCTCTTCCATCCATTATTACATTTTGTGTCTTCGCAAGCTCTCTTTGTAATTCCACAAGTTTTGTTCTTACAGCAGGATAGATACTTGTAGCCGAAGCCATATTCCCTACTTTTTCCTGACGAATTACACCATTAACATTTTCTCCATTAAGAATTACCTGTTGCTGTCCATTCTCATATTTGATAGTGACATCAACATTTTCACATGCTGCTGAAATTGCAGTTTCATCATCTGAAGAGATATTATTCTGTAAGAAAAAATAAGCCATAGCTCGGTACATCGCACCTGTATCTACATACACAAAACCTAAATCCTTTGCAAGCTTTTTGGCTATTGTACTTTTTCCAGCTCCTGCCGGACCATCAATTGCTATATTATATATCATATCATTTTCTCCCTGCTTTTTTTCTATCAAACTATACTTATTCCCGCAAGAAAACCTGTTGACCATGCAATTTGAAGATTATATCCTCCTGTCATTGCATCAAGATCCAACACCTCTCCTGCAAAATATAAGTTTTTTATTACTTTAGACTCCATTGTAGATGGATTTACATCTTTAACAGAAATTCCTCCCTTAGTTATTATAGCCTCATTCCAATCTCTTAATCCATTGACAGATAATGTCAGATTCTTAATAACTTTTGTTAATGCAAGTCTTTCCTCTTTGGAAATCTCATTAACTTTTTTTTCTGGATTAATTCCTGATAACCCAATTATAACAGGAACTAATTTCTGTGGAAGTAATTTATTAATAGAATTTTTGAATTGTCTGTTTTTTTCTGTCTCAAAATCTCTAAGAATTCTCTTATCAAGCTGTTCATTTGTAAGTGCCGGTTTCAAATCAATAACCAACTCTAATTTTTCTTTAAACAGTGCGGGCTTTATACTTGAACTCGCTGATAAAATCATCGGACCGCTCACTCCAAAATGAGTAAATAGCATTTCTCCAAAATCTTCATATATTTTTTTCTTGCCATTGTAAATAGTTATAGCTGTATTTTTCAATGATAATCCCTGAAGATCTTTGACCCACTTTTCTTTAATATTAAATGGCACCAATGAAGGGGTACATTCCACTATATTATGACCCGACTTTTTTGCAATTTCATGCCCATCTCCTGTAGAACCTGTAGTCCTATATGAAAGACCTCCTGTTGCTATAATTACAGAATCGGCTAATATTTTTGAATTATCAGATAACACAACTCCACTTACAATACCCTCATTAATCAAAATGTCTTTAACACTTGTATTGAACAAAAGCTTCACTTTTTCTTTCATTAACACTTTAGTAAGTATGGAAATAACATCTGATGAATGGTCTGATAAAGGAAAAACTCTATTTCCTCTTTCAATTTTTGTAGGCATCCCATTAGTTTCAAAAAAATCAATAACAGAATTATTATCACATGCATAAAAAGCACTATACAAAAATTTTCTATTACTCATAACATTAGAAAAAAGAACTTCCATATCACTGGCATTTGTAAGATTACATCTACCTTTTCCTGTAATATAAATCTTTTTACCAATTTTTTCGTTTTTTTCAATTAATATTACATCATGTCCATTTTTTGCCGCTGCTATAGCCGCATATGAACCAGCAGCACCACCACCGACAACAACAACTTTACTCATTTTCCATACCTTCTAATTTTGCATAATGTATTTTAATCGAATCATCAATAAAATCTATTTCATCATTCTCATACACCTGATATTCATCCCAAATATCTTCCAATTCGGTTAAAATTTTTCCTACTTCCTGATGTCGTCTCATACAAAGAGCCACAATAAGTGCATTTATTACAGACAATGGTGCCACTAAAGAATCAACAATTGAAGCCATATCACTATCTGCTATCAAATTGCAAGATGAATATAAATTCATCGGAGAATGCACGCTATCCGTAATTGTAATAACTTTCGCACTTCTATTATTAGCAAACTCCAACGCCTTTAATGTTCTCATAGAATATCTAGGAAAACTTATTCCAATAATAACATCATCACAATTTATTCTAACCATCTGCTCAAAAAGTTCACTAGAACTATTTGTAGTAAGAAGTCTTACATTATCAAACATTAAATTCATATAAAATGCAAGAAAGCTTGCAAGGGGTGCACAACTCCTTATTCCAACAATATAAATATTTTTCGCATCAAGAATCATATCTACAGCATGTTCAAAAGCATTTGAATCTATCTTTTCAAGCGTAGTTTTTATTTTATCTCTATCAGATTGAAGTACTGTTTCAAGAATCTTCGACTGTGTAATTCTACCATATGTAACTTCCATACGCTGAACCGAGTTTAGTTTATTTCTCACTAATTCTTCTAATGCTTTCTGAAACTCCGGATATCCCTTATACCCTATACTTGTGGCAAATCTTACCACAGTAGATTCACTTACTCCTACAATCTCTCCCATTTTTGCCGCGGTTAAAAAAACGGCTTTATCATAGTTATCTGTAATGTATGTCGCAAGCATTTTCTGTCCCTTACTCATGGAACTGTACTTGGTGTTAATTCTGTTTATCAAATCGTTCGTGTTTGGCATTTTGTCCCCTATTCTACTTACGCAAATCTTCTATCATTAATTTATAATTAATTAAGCATTATTGCAATTTATTTTTGCATAATTTCCTTCATTATTATTTTTTACAAGAATTTTGTTAACACGCTTATGCTTCATACAATGGCATTCTGCATATGTCAATGCTAATGCAGGACAAAGAAAAATCAAATTTACTAAAGATGCTCTAATATAAAATGCTTTTACTGAGAAATATCCAACAACAATGCCTATATGAAAAAAGACTATTGTTCCTAAAAAAAACAATGCTTTATGTAACATTTTTTTATCTTTATCAATAAAATACTCAGCAAAAGATACTGAAACCTGACGAATATTATTAGTCGAGAAAATTGTCGAACTAGCATAACCATATTCTCCCGGGAAAGCATTCCATTGAAATGACATAGCAAAAAATATTGGATAAAGTGCTACAATATTATTAATTTCCTGCGGAATCACTGATAAAACAATAAGTGCAAAAAAATTAATTATTATCGAAGTATACTTAACATTATAATTTGTTTTTTTCTTTATAAAAACATAAAAAACAGCCGCAAAAACATATAGTATTACAGCAAACAATCTTAAAATAAATTGATTAAAATCTTTTCCAACTAATGCTACTACAAGATACAATAGGTTTGATGTCTGTGCATTTCCCAAAAAATCAGCTCTGAGCATTACTGCATAACAAGCAAGAAAGCCTCCAAACAAAGCCATATTATAATGTAATATTCGTGTTATCATTGTCTTTTTTGTTTCTACAATTTTTTCCATTATTCCAAATCCAAAATCCATTACTTTTACATTTACTTAATTAATTGTTCATTTATCACTGTGTTTGATTGTATCACTCTACATTATTTATTCAAGAGTAAAAAAATACAAAAAAATACCACAAACAATTATTTTGTTCGTGGTATTTTATATTTCTTAACAAATTATACAGGATAAGCTCCATTTTCAGTATCTGCAACCTTAGCATCTACCCCTGTCTGCTGTGCTTCTCTGTACTCAAAGAATTCTTTTGCTACCTGTGGGAACAATGCATAAGTAAGAACATCCTCATCCTGCTGTTTCCACTGTTTCATCTCTTCTTCAAACTTAGCAAGTCCTGGCTCAAGAAGATCTGCTGGACGACATGTGATTGCATTCTTAGCATCTTCTCCAAGAACTTTCTCAACAACTTCCTGATTGAAAGGCTTTACAGTCTGTCCATACTTTCCAAGAAGAATATCCTTTGTCTGAGAAGTAGCAACCTTATATCTTTCTCCCATAAGAACGTTAAATACAGCCTGTGTTCCAACAATCTGTGAAGAAGGAGTTACAAGAGGTGGCTCACCAAGGTCTTTACGAACTCGTGGAACCTCATTTAATACTTCCTCATACTTATCCTCAGCACCTTGCTCTTTAAGCTGTGAAACGAGGTTAGATAACATTCCTCCCGGAACCTGATACTTAAGAGTCTGAATATTAACACCAAGTACCTTAGGATTAAGAAGTCCTGTCTTAAGTGCCTCCTCACGGATTGGAGCAAAGTAATCACTGATTTCTGTAAGAAGATCAAGGTCAAGCCCTGTATCATACTCTGTTCCCTCAAATGCCTTAACCATAACCTCTGTAGCAGGCTGGCTTGTTCCAAGTGCAAGTGGAGACATTGCTGTATCAATGATATCGCATCCTGCTTCAACAGCCTTTAAGTATGTCATTGAAGCAACACCTGATGTGTAATGTGTGTGAAGCTCGATTGGAAGCTTTGTAGCTGACTTAAGTGCCTGTACAAGTTCTGTAGCTGCTGTAGGAACTAAAAGTCCGGCCATATCCTTAATACATAAAGAATCAGCACCCATATCTTCAATCTTCTTAGCCATCTCCATCCAGTAATCAAGTGTATATGCATCACCTAATGTGTATGAAAGTGCTACCTGAGCATGTCCCTTTTCCTTGTTACAAGCTGTAACAGCTGTCTGAAGATTACGAACATCATTTAAACAGTCAAAAATACGAATAATATCAATTCCGTTTGCAATAGACTTCTGTACAAAGTACTCTACTACATCGTCTGGATACTGGCTGTATCCAAGAATGTTCTGACCTCTGAAAAGCATCTGAAGCTTTGTATTCTTAAATCCATCTCTTAATTTACGAAGACGCTCCCATGGATCTTCCTTTAAAAATCTAAGTGAGGCATCAAATGTAGCTCCACCCCAACACTCTACTGCATTATATCCAACCTTATCCATCTTTTCGATGATAGGAAGCATCTGCTCTGTTGTCATACGTGTAGCGATCAAAGACTGATGAGCATCACGTAAAATGGTTTCAGTAATTTTTACACCCATTTTATTCTATTCCTTTCTGATATTAGATTCCGAAAATAGCCATAAAGCAACCAGCTGCTACGGCTGTACCTATAACTCCGGCAACGTTTGGTCCCATAGCATGCATAAGAAGGAAGTTTGTAGGATCTTCTTCTGCACCAACCTTCTGGGATACTCTGGCTGCCATTGGAACCGCTGATACACCAGCCGAACCAATAAGTGGGTTAATCTTACCCTTTGTAAATACGCAAAGAAGCTTTCCAAAGAGAACTCCGGCTGCTGTACCAACCATGAATGCTACAAGACCAAGAACTACGATCTTGATTGTGCTTAAGTTAATGAATGACTCAGCGCTTGTTGTAGCACCTACTGATGTACCAAGTAAGATTACTACGATGTACATAAGTGCATTACTAGCTGTCTCCTGAAGCTGACGAACAACCCCTGACTCTCTAAAGAGGTTACCAAGCATAAGCATACCAACAAGTGGTGCTGTAGTTGGAAGTAAAGTACAAACAACTATTGTAACAACAATAGGGAATAAAATCTTCTCTAATTTACTTACAGGTCTTAAGTTACCCATCTTAATCTGACGCTCTTTCTTAGTTGTAAGAGCCTTCATAATAGGTGGCTGAATAATTGGAACTAATGCCATATACGAATATGCGGCAACGGCAATTGGTCCCATAAGACCAGTCTGCCCTAACTTTCCTGCAAGGAAAATCGATGTAGGACCATCTGCACCACCGATGATAGATACTGCAGCTGCAGCCTTGTCATTAAATCCAAGAATAATAGCAAGGAAGTAAGCTGAGAAAATACCAAACTGTGCAGCAGCTCCAAGAAGGAAACTGATTGGATTAGCAATAAGTGGTCCGAAATCTGTCATGGCACCTACTCCAAGGAAAATAAGAGAAGGTAAGATTGACCACTCGTCTAATGTATAAAAATAATATAATAAACCACCAACACCATTACTTGAATGTTCTGGGCTTACAATAATATCAGGATAGATATTAACAAGAAGCATACCAAATGCGATTGGAACTAAAAGTAATGGTTCAAACTCTTTCTTAATCGCTAAAAACAGGAAGAAACAAGCAACTGCTATCATTACATAGTTTCCAACTGTAAGATTAAAAAATGCTGTCTGATGTAGGAGGTTTGATAATGTTTCACCTACGTAACTCACAACAAATTACCTCCTAAAAATTAGTTTAATGTAGCAAGTAATGCACCTGACTCAACAGCATCTCCTACTGCAACGTTAATGCTTGCAACTGTTCCGTCTTCCGGAGCTACTACAGGAGTCTCCATCTTCATAATCTCAAGTACTAATACTGTATCACCCTTCTTAACAGCATCGCCTGGTTTAGACTCAATCTTAAATACTTTTCCAGCTGCTCCTGCTTCAATCTTAATGCTTCCAGCTCCTGCTGATGTTGCTGGTGCAGCAACCGGTGCTGCTACTGGAGCTGCTGCTCTCTTAGGAGCTGCTGAAGGTGTAGAAACACTTCCTGTCTCCTCAACTGTTACATCGTATACATTTCCGTTAACTGTAATTGTATAGTTTTTCATCGAATATATCCTCCTAATTTATCTACGATTAATTGAACGAACAACAAATCCATCTGTTGTAGTTCCTTCACTGGCTGCAATTGCTGCAGCAATTACTGCGATAAGCTCCGCGTCATCAGTAGCTGCTTCTGTAACATCTGCAGCAACTGTCTCCTCTGCTGGAGTTGTATCAGTAGTATTTAATGCTTCTAACTTAGCCGCCTTTTCTTTTTTCTTCTTCTCAATATATGGGAAGATATTAAAGCAGCAGATGATAAGACTTATAAGGATAAGAACCGCAAATACTATACAAAGTGAAATTACAGTATTAAGTCCGGCCTTAGCCATCTTCTCACTTAATGAATATACAGGTTCAATTGTTACACCTGTAATCTCCATTGAGAAATAATCATATACAAGCTGATAATCCACATCTCTCTTACCAACTTTAAGAATAATGTCTGTAGTAAGAGTCTCACCAGATTTTGTTACAGTAAACTGCTCTGGTTTAAAATTTGTCGGATCAATATCATTTAAATTAACAAATTCTTCTTTTTCAGGATTATTTTTACCATCTGTATCCTCTAAAATCTGTATGTCTGTTCCGAATTCTCCCTGAATCTCATTCCACTTATCAAGAGAATCAAACACATACTCAGATACACCGTTACCTACATAATATTCTAACTCTTCTTCAGGAATTTCTGTCTGGCCACTCATAAGCAACTGATTCTTATAATCACCAAATGCTGCTGTAAAATATGCCTGCATTACAGTTTGTGAAGAAAGATCAGAATAAGTATGACCATTATAATCTACAGTGGTCGGATCCGTTCCACATGCACCAAGCATAACTGTCATTAAAACAGTGCTCAATACACAAGCTATCTTTCTTTTCATGTGTCTGCCCTTTCTATTTTGTACCATGTTTCTTATCTGGAACATCTACATATTTTGTGTAAAGCATCTCAAACGCTGCAACAAGATATTTTCTTGTATCAGCTGGCTCGATAATTAAATCTACATAACCTCTTGCAGCTGCTGAAGCTACACTTGACTGAAGCTTCTCATATTCAGAAGCCTTCTCATTAAGCTCTGCTGAGTCTGCCTGTGGATACATAATCTTAGCTGCAAGTTTTGAATCCATCATTCCAATCTTAGCATCCGGATATGCATATACCATATCTGCTCCGATAGCTTTTGAATTCATTGAAACATAAGCACTTCCAAAAGCCTCTCCTGTAATAAGATTAACCTTTGCACATGAAGCATTAGAGAATGCATATGTCATCTTTGCAAGTGCCTTTGCAAGATTCTTCTCTGAACACATGCAAGCCTTAAATCCTGCAACATTTGTCAAAGAAAGAACAGGAATTGAGAATGCGTCACAGTATGAAACAAACTCGGCAGCCTTGTTACATCCTCTTGCTGAAAGAGCAAGTGAATAATCTTCTGCTTTATCTCCGTTCTCATCATATACTGCTGAACAGTTTGCAACTGCACCAACTGTCATTCCGTTCAATTTTACAAATCCTGTAACCATATCTCTTGCATAATTCTTCTTTGTCTCAAAGAATACATGGTCATCAGAAAGTTCTGCAAGAAGATATCTTGGATCAGCCTTCATCCCTGCCATATTGTTGCATCCACGGTTAAGGTCGTCTTCACATACATCTGTATAGCAATCTCCTTCATTGTTACCAGGAAGAATTGATACAAGAGCTCTGATATCTGCGATGATTTCATCTTCACTTCCGATTCCATCTACACAACCTGTGTTCTCGCTCTGGAATGCAGCTGATGCTGTGTCACAAACCTCAACTCTGTTTCCTTCAATTGCATCTGGAGAGTTAACAAATACTCTTCCTTTGTTTTCTTCTATAAATGTGAAATCACAAAGTGCAGGAACTACTGAAAGTCCGCCACCACAGTTACCAAATACTGCGCAAATCTGTGGAATAACACCGCTTGCAGCTACCTCCTTAGCATAAATCTGTCCAAATCCATCTAATGCATCAACAGACTCCTGAAGACGAATTCCACCACAATCAACAAAGCCGATTACCGGTGCTCCCATCTTCATTGCCATATCATAGACTGAAGCAATCTTCTTTGCATGCATTTCTCCAATTGTTCCGTTAAGAACTGAAGCATCCTGGCTGTAGATAAAAACTAAATTTCCATCAATCAAACCATGTCCGATGATAACACCATCAGAAGGAGTCTTTGCCGCATCAAGATTGAAATCTGTGCTACGAGCTGTTACGAGAGAGCCAATTTCCATGAAACTGTTCTCGTCCACTAACTTAGCAATTCGTTGCATTGCCAAGCTTCCATTGTTACTACTCATTTTGTGTCCTCCATATATAAAAATAAAAATTTTCCGCTAGTATGATAATAAAGCTTTTCGAGTTTTTTTTCAACAAGTTTGTTAAAAATTTGACTTAATTTATCAAATAAATTCAAGAAAAACACTCTTCAAAAATTCTTTATAATTCCAAGGAATAATATACATTTGCAGATATAGATTATTTTTATTCAAAATATAATTATTTATACTGACAACATATGAACCTATAATCCGTTCCTTACCAATCTGACTGGCATTTATCTCACCATCATTCATTATTTCATATTCTATTTCAACTTTTTCATCTTTCTTTTTCATATAAAAATTATCTTCTACACAATAAGGTTTAACAATGCATTTATTTTTCTTTTTCCACTCATTCAAATCATTATTTTTATCTATAATACCAGTTATATTAACTTTTTGTTCTCGAAATTCATCATCAATATTGTGTACTTCATAATTGTTAATAATGTAATCAATTAATTTTTGTGTATCTTTCCATTTATACTCCTTATCATCCGGCCATCCACATCCAAGCAAAGCAATTGAAAAACGCTTTCCATCCATATCAACCGCACAGACATAACAATATCCTGCTTTAGACGTAAACCCAGTTTTTCCCGAAATTACTCCCTGGCAATTTAATAATTTGTTATGATTAATAAATTCTCCGTAATTTTTTGTTTGTGTGATTTCTAAAAATTCTTCTTTTTTATCAGATTTCCATACACAATAATTCATTATTTTACACAAATCCTGGGCTGTTGTATGGTGACTTAATCCATTTTTCTCTTCGTCTAATCCATTGGGCGTTATAAAATATGTATCTTTACATCCTATTTCTTTTGCCTTTTCATTCATTAAGCTCGAAAAAGAATCAACATCTCCTGCTACATGTTCTGCAATTGCAGTAGCACAATCATTGTAAGATTCAAGCATTAATCCATACAATAAATCTTTCAGAATATAACTTTCTCCCTCTGTTAACCCCATTTTAACTTCTGGTTGACAAGCCGCATTATTGCTTATTATCACTTCATCATTCAAGTCACACAATTCTAATGTGATAATACATGTAAGAATTTTTGTTGTACTTGCATTGGCCATAGGTGAATTAGATTCTTTTGATACAAGTACTCTTCCATTATATCCATCTAAAACAGCTGCAGATATAGCATAAATTGATTTTTCATCAAAATCGTCTGCCTTTATTTTCTCTTGTGTTATTGTACAAAACATTAAAAATATTAATATTATCAAAACGATTTTTCTAATCATCTTTGCAAAAAAAATAATCATATATATTACCTCCATTGGTAAAATATATGATTATATTTCTTGTACAAATTCTGTATTATTTCAAATAATTAAATATCTAATGACACTTTCATTTCCGCTTCTGCTTCCTGCTTAAACTCTTCTACCTGAACAGGACTAAGCACTGGTAAATCATCAACTGAATGAACACCAAAACTTCTCAAAAACTCTTCTGTTGTTCCAAATAACAAAGGGCGTCCTGGTGCATCTAATCTTCCAAGTTCGCACACAAGATTATACTCCACAAGTTTACTTACCGCATGATCCGATGAAACACCTCGAATTTTTTCAATTTCAATTCTTGTTACCGGCTGTTTATATGCTATTATTGATAAAGTTTCTAATAAAACATCAGTCAACACTCTTTTCTTAGGTTGCTTTGCAATCTTAATCAGATAATCATACATCTCAGTCTTTGTACACATCTGATAAGCCCCATCATATTCCATAATAGTAATTCCACTATCAGACTCATCATATTCTTTTTTCATCTGTTTAAGTATTTTCTTTGTGTCACCTTTTGAGAGTTCCACTGCATCAGCTATTTTATCCAACTCAACAGAATCTCCCATTGTAAATAAAATAGCTTCAATAATAGATTTATAATTTTTCTCTTTCATAAATTATCCATTCAAAATAAATACAATTCAATCTCTATGCTGCAATTTTTGATTCAATCTTAATATCATCAAAAATATTTTCTTGAAAAATACTAATTTTACCCACTTTCATAAGCTCTAATATAGCCAGGAATGTTACAATTTTTTCTACTTTTGTAGAAGCACTTGTCAAAAGCCCTCTAAAACTAAAATGCCTATGCGTCTGTGCATATGCAGTTAAGTCAGACATTTTTTCCTCTAATGATACTTCCTCTTTCTCAATCTTTCCAAATTTAGAACGAACAGGATCTATCTTCTCACTCTGCTTCTTCATAATACTTTTAAATATCTCATTAAGCTTTGCCAAAGTCACATCAGCCATAAGTTCTTCTAAATCTACTGGTTCCTCATATGCAAGAACCTCTTTGGGAATAGTTGGTCTCTTAAACATAGTCTTTGAAGCATCAATCTGACGATCCTTAAGTTCATCAGCCATGCATTTGTACATCTTATATTCAAGTAACTGCTGTACAAGCTCAGCACGTGGATCTTCCTCTTCTTCCTCTACTTCCGGATTTCTCGGAAGTAGCATTTTTGACTTAATATCGATTAGAGTAGCTGCCATTACAAGAAACTCGCTCAGCACATTTAAATCTTGCCTTTTCATCTCAGCAATATATTCCATATACTGACTTGTAATCTCAACAATAGGAATATCGTATATATTTACTTTATTCTTATCTATCAGATGTAACAGAAGATCGAGAGGTCCCTCAAACACCTGTAGTTTTACACTTAGTTCCATATAAATTTACCTTTCTCTAAACAATACCAAAATATTATACCGAGATATTTATTATATTTCAAGTGAAAAAACTTTTGCCGCTTCTACAAACCTATCTACATTTATTATACCCCAACCATATTTCGTTGTTTTATCAACTGTTTTATACAAAATAATCTTAATTTGTACAGGAGTTAATTTAGGATTTACTTCCAATGCCAAAGCGATAGCTCCAACAACAACCGGAGCCGCCATAGATGTTCCGCTTTTACTGACATACCCTTTAGTATCATTTGAACAACTATATATTTTTGTACCAGGTGCTAATATTTCCGGTTTTACAATACAACAATTGGTTGGACCAACTCCAGAATAATGTTTCATTTCATCATCACTTGATCCAACAGTTATTATTTTTCTTGCAATTCCTGGAACCGTTACAGAAAATGGGTTAGGCCCATTATTTCCAGCAGCTGCAACCACTATCACTCCTAATTCCCACAATCCATCTATCAATGCTAATATTTCTTTTTGTTTATTATAATCTGCCCCTGACATAAACCCAACTGAGATATTGATAATTCTTATTTTCCATCGTTCATAATTGTTTTTTAACCATCTAAGACCATATATCATCTCATTTGCTGTCCCATTTCCTTTTTCGTCTAAGACTTTTATAGAAATAATTTCTGCATTTGGAGCAATTCCATTTTTGCCTGCTATAATTCCACAAATATGAGTTCCATGTCCATTATCATCATACATAAACTCCTTGTAATTGACATAATCTTTAAAACAAACAATCTGATTTCTTATATCTTCATGAGAAGAGGAACCTGTATCTAAAATTGCAATTCTTATTTTTTCGCCTGATATTCCATTCAAATAAACATTTTGAGCATTAATAATCTTTTTTACATTTTTCATTTTTAATTATTATATGAAAACATCACACGCTTTGAACAGAAAAAGGCCGCAAAACTGCGACCTTTTTAATAATAAAATTATTCCTGTGTTGGTACATCTTTCATAGAGAAACTGATTCTTCCCATCTTGTCTTTTCCGAGACATACAACCGTAACCTTGTCTCCAAGTGTAAGAACATCTTCGACTCTATTAATGCGTTCCTTAGAAATTTTTGAAATGTGAACCATTCCTTCTTTTCCTGGAGCAAACTCGATAAATGCTCCAAATTCTTTAATACTTACAACTGTTCCCTTGAAAATCTGTCCTTCTTCAAAATCAGTTGTGATAATCTTAATCATATCAATTGCTTTTGCAATCAATTCTTTGTCTGTTCCACAAACAGAAACTGCACCCTCATCTGTAATATCAATCTTAACACCTGTGCGATCGATAATCTCGTTAATTGTCTTTCCCTTCTGTCCTACAACATCACCAATCTTAGCTGGATCAATTGTTATCTGTTCAATCTTTGGAGCCCATTCATTTACTTCTTTTCTTGGCTCGGCAATTGCCTTGCTCATAACCTCATCCATGATATAAAGACGAGCTTCACGAGTTCTTCTGATAGCCTCCTCAACGATTGGACGAGTGAGACCATGAATCTTGATATCCATCTGAATGGCTGTGATACCCTCATGTGTACCTGTTACCTTGAAGTCCATATCTCCAAAGAAATCCTCAAGACCCTGAATATCTGTAAGTACTACGAAATCATCATCTGTATCTCCAGTTACAAGACCACATGAAATTCCAGCAACCATTGACTTAATTGGTACACCAGCAGCCATAAGTGACATACATGATGCACATGTTGAAGCCATTGATGTTGATCCATTTGACTCAAATGTCTCAGATACAGCACGTATTGTATATGGGAATTCCTCCTCGCTTGGAAGGACAGCCATTAGTGCCTTCTCTGCTAAAGCTCCGTGTCCGATTTCACGACGTCCTGGTCCACGGGATACTTTTGTCTCTCCAACAGAATATGCTGGGAAATTGTAATGATGCATATATCTTTTTGTTGTTAAGTTTGCATCAAGACCATCAATTTTCTGAACCTCAGAAAGTGGAGCAAGTGTTACAATATCACAAATCTGAGTTTGTCCACGAGTAAACATAGCTGAACCATGAACTCTAGGGATTAAATCCACTTCAGCAGCAAGAGGTCTAATCTGATCAATTGCTCTTCCATCTGGACGCTTACGATCTTTAAGAATCATCTTACGAACAGTCTTCTTCTGATACTGATAAATTGCTTCACCTAAAACTGCAAGATACTCTTCATTTTCTGCAAAGGCTTCTTCTAATTTCTCTGTAATTGCCTTTATATTAGCTTCACGCTTCTGCTTTTCGTCTGTAAATACAGCCTCCTCCATCTCTTCTGGAGTGACAATAGCTTTGATATCTTCAAACATCTGCTCTGGAATAGCACAGCTTGTATACTCAAACTTCTCTTTTCCAACCTCAGCACGAATCTTATCCATGAATTCGATAATTGTCTGGTTAACATCATGACACTTATAAATTGCTTCAAGCATCTTATCCTCTGGTACAATATTTGCACCAGCCTCAATCATGATAACCTTCTCTTTTGTTGATGCAACAGTAAGCTGAAGATCTCCATTATCCCACTGCTCCTGAGTTGGATTTACAATAAGCTCTCCATCAACAAGACCCATCTGTGTCATTGCACATGGTCCATCAAATGGAATATCTGAAATATGAACAGCTAATGCTGTACCAATCATTGCTACGATTTCCGGACGGCACTCTGGATCAACTGACATAACTAAGTTATTAAGAGTTACGTCATTACGCATATCCTTTGGAAAAAGAGGTCTCATTGGACGGTCAATTACACGGTCTGTAAGAATGGCATTCTCAGAAGCCTTTCCTTCTCTCTTATTAAATCCACCAGGAATCTTTCCTACTGCATACATCTTCTCCTCAAACTCAACACTGAGTGGGAAGAAATCAACTCCATCACGTGGCTTATCTGCAGCTGTAGCTGTTGATAATACTGTTGTCTCACCATACCTGATTAATACTGCACCATTTGCCTGTGCCGCAACTCTGCCGATATCAACTGAAAGAGTTCTTCCGGCAAGTTCCATTGAATAAGTTTTGTACATCTTTTTTCTCCTTTTTCTCTATATAGTCAGAGGTCCGAAACTACTGAGCAATATACGTATCATATTTTTATCATTACATATATTCTTCAGTGGTCTCGGCATATCCTCCCGACAAAACATTGTTTAAATACAAAGATAGAGCGGAATTATAAAACTCCGCTCTAAATAAATGACAATTACTTTCTGAGTCCTAAACGCTCAATAAGTGAACGATATCTCTCGATATCTGTCTCTTTTAAGTAAGATAATAATCCACGTCTCTGACCGATCATCTTAAGCATTCCTCTTCTTGAATGATGATCCTTTGGATTCTCCTTTAAATGCTCAGTTAACTCCTTAATTCTTGCTGAAAGAATTGCTACCTGAACCTCTGGTGAACCTGTGTCATTTGGTGTTCTTCCATACTCTGCAATAATTGCCTGCTTCTTTTCCTTTGCGATCATTCTTAGATCCTCCTTTAATATTCTTAACGCCCGATGTAACTAATACTCAGTAATAGGTCGGAGTGTCCAACTACCGAATATGGGCAAAACCATACTTTGAAAGTATAGCATAACTATCATTAATTGTAAACTACATTTAATACAATTTAATCAAAATATCTAACTACACAAACCGGACTTCTGTAGAAAGCATTTGAAATCTTAATACCATCTTTTTTATTACTTGCATGAACAATCTGACCATCTCCCATATATATAGCTACATGGTTAATCGATTTTCCGCTACCATAGAAGAATAAATCTCCTGGCTGTGCTTCAGATGCATCAATCTTTGTACCATATGATGGCTGTGCTTTCGACGAATGTGGAAGAGAAATTCCGTATTTCGCAAAAATCTGCATTGTAAATCCAGAACAATCTACACCATTTGTAAGGCTTGTTCCGCCCCAGACATATCTGTTTCCAACGAACTGTGTTGCATACTCTACAACAGCTGCTCTTACATCTGAAACCCCTGAACCATATTTAAATTCAGTAATTGTCTTTGCTGTATTAAGATACTCTGTAACTGTTGCAAAATCTGATGAAACATATCCTACCTGATCATCAACATCTACACAAATCCACCCATCTTTTATTTCTTCTTCTGCAAGAGTAAGTGCCTCTCCAGTTGCTACAACCGCTAAAATCTTTGATTCAGTATTTGGTTCAGTTCTAACTCGTAAACCATCAGTCTGAGATAAGGCTACTCTTTTAAACTCATCTGATGCGACCTGCAAAGCCTCATCGCCTGTAAGAAGATACGAAGACATAACATATCCAGTTACCTCACCAGATGTAATGTTGGTCCATTCTCCTTCAACTGAATTAATTTCACAAGCATTATGATTTGTCATCTTTCCTACGATTTTACCATCCGTAGCTGGTGTCTCTCTTATATTTAAATTTCCTTCTTCAACAACAGACATTCCCAAATTAGTATATCCACATCTTCTTACAATATCCTCAATACTTTCTGGTGCTGCTGATGATACTTTGTCATTGTTAAGTGATGAAATTGTCACTGAAGTTACTCCTGCTGTAATTAGTGAACTATCTATAATTTCGTCATTAATTACATATGTTACTCCAGCTGTAAGATTAGCAACAGAATTCTTCTCAATTGCCATTGTAAATTCTGGTGCATTAAAAACTGTTCCTGCTAAAACTGTTCCTGCCAAAAGTATAGAAACCTTTGACATTCTATTCTTGTTTACTCTCATAATTCCTCCGAACTTCAAACTAAACAACCATGAACGAGTATAACAAGCTTTTTTTACAATGTCAACACAGTTCTGTAATATTTCTGTAATATTTTATTGTTTGAGCAATATCACTATTCATCTGCAGCTTCAATTCATCTATGGAATTAAACTTCATTTCCGGTCTGATAAAATCAATAAACTGTACTGTTACAAGCTTTCCATATACATCCTGGCAAAAATCGATTATATACGTCTCAACTCCTACCGGGTTTTGTCCTTCAATAGTTGGTTTACAACCTACGTTAGTTACACCAGCATACCATCTATCTTTGACACATACTTTTGTAATGTATACTCCAAATGGTGGCAATAGCTTATCATCTGAAAGAATCATGTTAATTGTTGGGATTCCAATAGTTCTTCCTATCTTCTTTCCATGAACAACCATGCTTCTTACAAAGAATGGATACCCTAATAATTTATTAGCCTTTACAATATTTCCTAATGCAATTTCTTCACGTATATATGTACTACTAATATCTCTTCCGTTATCTTTAACTTTTTTTACAACTATTGTTTCATATCCATATTTCTTTTCGAATTGTTTTAATGTTTTATGATTTCCGCTTCTATTATGTCCAAAACAAAAATCATCTCCAACCACTACCGCTTTGACATTAAGTTTTTCAACAATCCACTTAATAAATTCTTCTGGCTCTAGTGTCATTACCTTAGGAATAAAAGGACATTCTATTAAGCAATCCACACCAGCCTCTTCAAATATCTGCTCTTTCTCAGTATTTGTAGTGATTTGCTTAGATATTTCTCCTGTTAGTTCTTTTTTAGGAGGAATATCAAATGTAAAGACAACTGTCTGGTATCCACAGAGTGCTTTTTTCTCCTTAAGATTATCCATAAGAAGTTCATGTCCTCTGTGTAAACCATCAAATTTTCCAAATGTAATTACAGATTCATTTTCAAGATAAAAATCTAATGTATTCTTAAAACTAATCATATCAATCCATAAAAATTTTTACTGGCTTATAATCATTTGTTTCTGACATGAATGTATACACACCAATAAAACGTTCATTATGATCATATAGCCTATATTTTGCATTTTCCTCTGGTTCTAAATCTATCAAAATAAGTTCCGCGGGAAGTCTGTTTCCATTTTTTACAAGTTTAAATGCTGACTCGATCGAATTAATTTTTGGATAATCTTCAAAAATACTATCTATTGCAATAATATCCATAAATGGATTCTTTTCTAATTCACTCAACTTATGTGAATCTGAAAGACAAAGCCCTGCGGAATTTGTTCTAAGTAATGATTTCATGCATGCGCCACACCCTAAAGTTTCTCCTATATCATTACAAAGAGTTCTAATATATGTTCCTTTTGAACATTTTACTTTCATAGTTACTTCTGGCAAATTTATACTTTCAATTTCAATTGAATATATCTCAATCTGTCTTGCTTTTCTCTCTACTGTAACCCCGGCTCTTGCAAGGTCACATAATTTTTGACCATTTACCTTTAGTGCTGAGTACATTGGTGGGACCTGGTCAATTTTTCCAACAAACTTCATAATAGCCTGTCTTACGTCTTCCTTTGAACACTCAACCTCTTTTTCATATAACACTGTTCCTGTAATATCTTGTGTATCTGTTGATATTCCCAAAAGCATAACAGCCTTGTATTCTTTGTCTCTGTCTGTAAGCATGTCACAAACTTTTGTAGCTTTTCCCAGACAAACTGGAAGTACCCCCTCCGCATCCGGATCAAGGGTACCTGTATGTCCGATTTTTTTCTGGTGATAAATCCCACGCATTTTAGCAACTACATCAAAGCTTGTAAAGCCTTTTTCTTTGTAAACATTTATGATTCCGTTAACCATATTATTTTACATCTTCTCCTGTATTGCTTTAATTACTTTCTCAACTGCTTCTTCTAGCGGTCCATCAATTGAAAAACCAGCAGCCTTTACATGACCACCACCGCCAAACATTGCAGCAATTTCTGCAACATTTGTGTTATCATTAACTCGAAGACTTCCCTTGTAGCTACCATCTTCATTTTCATATAAAAAAACTGCAATTCTTACATCCTTTGTAATTCTAAGCTGATTTACAATACCATCTAAATGCTTTGGAAGCACATCAAACTCTTCCATTTCCTTTTGTGTGATACAGCTTAAAATAACCTTTCCATCCAGATAAAGTTCACTTTTTAATAACGCTTTTCCTAATATCTTATTTTGATTAAATGTCTTTGTATAAAATGTTTCATCAACAATCTTTGAATAATCAATTCCGGATTCCATTAGAATTCCACCAATATTCATTGTCTTTGCAGATGTGCATGAATATTGAAAAACACCTGTATCATGGACCATTCCCGTATAAAGACACTCTGCAATTTCCTTTGTAAGTTTGTCTCTGCCAATAAGTTCATATACAAGTTCACATGTGCTGCTGGCATCTGGGAAAATGTAATTATTTTCAGCAAAACTAACATTACTAACATGATGATCTATGCAAACTGTTTTCTTGGCATTTTCGAAATATTTTGCTGCATTCCCTAATCTATTTTTATCACTACAGTCTAATGCAATAAATAAATCAAATATATTTTCATCAGTACATTCGTTTATTATTTCTGATGAATATCTTAAAAATTTAAAAATATTTGGAATTGGCTCAAGATATAATCTAACATCTATTGCTTCATAATTATCTTTAATGTAATTATATACAGCAAGAGTTGAACCAACACAGTCTCCATCTGGTCTTACGTGACCAGATATTGCAACTGTACTTACACCTTCGAGCACTTGATCAAGACTATTAATATTATTCATCTTTCAAATCCTTTGTAATCTCATCAATCTTTCTAGACATCTCTACACCGTACTCAATCGACTGATCAATAATAAAAGTTATTTGTGGTGTATTGCGAAGATTAATACTCTTTGCAAGTGAGCGTCTTATATATCCTTCTGCGCTTCTTAATCCAGCAAGTGTATCTTTCTGTGATTTTTCATCACCAAGAACGCTTATATAAGCTTTTGCAGTCTTTAAATCTGGTGCTACCTCTACTGCTACAACACTTGTCATAGGATTAATTCGTGGGTCCTTAATGTCCCCACGAATTATATTAGAAAGCTCACGCATTACTTCTTCATTAATACGAATATTTTTTATACTGTTTTTTCTCATAATAATCCCACTTTCTAAAAGATTATCTTGGAACCTCAACCATCATATATGCCTCAACGATGTCAAGCTCCTGAATCTCGTTGAATCCGTCAAATACAAGACCACATTCGTAACCAGCTTTTACCTGTTTAACATCATCCTTGTATCTCTTAAGTGATCCGAGATCTCCATCAAAGATTTGCTCACCCTCACGCGAAATTCTTATCTTGCAGCCTCTCTCCATATATCCATCAAGCACATATGAACCGGCAATATTACCAACACCTGAAGCCTTGAATATCTGTCTGATTTCTGCATGACCAATAACCTTCTCTTCGAAAATCGGATCAAGAAGTCCCTTCATGGCAGCCTCGATATCCTCGATAGCATTGTAAATTACCTTGTAAAGTCTTACGTCTACACCTTCGTTCTCAGCAGTCTGCTTAGCAATTGGATCTGGACGAACGTTAAATCCAATGATAATTGCATTAGATGCAGAGGCAAGAATAACGTCTGACTCGTTGATTGCACCAACTCCGCCATGGATTACCTTAACTAATACTTCCTCATTTGAAAGTTTTACAAGACTCTGCTTAACTGCTTCAACTGAACCCTGAACATCAGCCTTAACAATAAGATTAAGTTCTTTCATATTACCTGACTGAATCTGTGAGAATAAGTCATCAAGTGACATCTTAGCCTTTGTTTCCTCGATAAGTCTGTTCTTCTCTTCAGAAATATATGTCTCTGCAAATGATTTTGCCTCTTTGTCATTATCGCACATTACGAAGGTTTCACCTGCAGCTGGAACGCTGTTTAGACCTAAAATCTCTACAGGTGTAGATGGTCCTGCCTCTTTTACACGACGTCCCTTATCATCAACCATGGCACGAACTTTACCATAGCTACTTCCACATGCAAGTGAATCACCAACATGAAGTGTTCCTTTTTGTACAAGCACTGTCGCAACAGCACCGCGTCCTTTATCAAGTTGAGCCTCTATTACAAGACCACGTGCATTTCTCTTTGGATTAGCCTTAAGCTCTAATACCTCTGCTGTAAGAAGGATCATTTCAAGAAGGTTATCGATTCCTTCTCTTGTATGTGCTGAAACTGGACAGAAAATTGTGCTTCCACCCCAGTCTTCCGGAATAAGCTCATACTCAGAAAGTTCCTGCTTAACCTTATCAATATTTGCACTTGGTTTATCCATCTTGTTAACTGCTACAATGATTTCTACACCAGCAGCCTTTGCATGATTAATAGCCTCAACAGTCTGTGGCATTACACCGTCATCAGCAGCTACTACTAAGATTGCAATATCTGTTGAACTCGCACCTCTCATACGCATCGCTGTAAATGCCTCATGTCCAGGTGTATCAAGGAATGTAATATTCTGATCATTAATTGATACCACCGAAGCACCTATATGCTGTGTGATTCCACCTGCTTCTCTGTCTGTTACTCTTGTTGATCTGATTGCATCAAGAAGTGATGTCTTACCATGATCTACGTGTCCCATTACACAGACTACAGGAGATCTTGGAATCATATCTGCTTCATTCTCATCGTCTTCCTTAAGAAGTTCAGCAATAACATCAACCTTTTCTTCCTGCTCACAAATGTAGTTAAACTCTAATGCAATTTCTTCTGCATCTTCAAATGTAATATCTGAGTTCATTGTAACCATCTGTCCCTTAAGGAAAAGCTTCTTGATAATTGCAGATGGCTGAAGTTTCATCTTATCTGCTAATTCCTTAATAGTCATCTTCTCAGGAATTGTAATTGTTTTGATTTCGTTTGGATCTTCCTTAGGTTGCTGTGGCTGCTGCTGTGGTTTTTTCTTTCCACCATGCTTCTCAAGATTGATATAGTTCTCCTGACGTTTTCCAAGCTTATCTCTATCCTGAGAACGCTTGTTATTATTACGTCTGTCATTATTATTTCTCTCTCTGCTCTCCTTGCCCCTAACATCGTCCGGAGCACTTACAACGCTTTCTTTACTGAACTTATTATCTTTATCAAAACGACCTCTTGAATTATTTCTGTCATTATTTCTGTCATTTGGTCGTTCATTATTTCTATTTGGTCGCTCATTATTTCTGCCTGGACGACTATTCATACGTTCACTATTTCTGTCGTTGTTTTTGTCATTATTTCTATTTGGTCTGTCGTTGCCACGATTATTATTTTTTTGTCCTTCTTTACGCTCTGAAGAACCATTTCCCTGACGTTCATTTCTAACAGTTTTTTCTTCATTCTGCGGCTTATTTGGACGAATATCACTAAAATCATCCTTATTATTTGCAGTACGTTCACTTATCGGACGCATCGCACGCTCACCAACAGGTCTTGGACGAATAATTTTTGTTTCTGGTCTTGCAGCATAAGTATTATCACGCTTTGGACCTCTATCATTATTCTTTTCGTTATTTTTATTGCTATTATTACTATTGCTATTATTCTTCTGTCCACCATTTGATGAACGTCTTGAGTTTTTACTATACTGGGCATTAAAAACTGTGATAACGCTTGATTTCTTCTTTGGTGCATCATCATTTTTTTCAGCCTCAGCAGCTGGTACACTTACAGTATCCCCACTCTTAGCAAATTTATTTTTTATAAACGCAACTGCTTCTTCCTCTAATCCACTCTGTGCGGATTTTACTGCATGCTCTGTATTGCTTAATACATCTATTATTTCCTGCGATTTTATATCTAATTCTTTTGCAAGTTCGTAAACTCTAACTTTTGCCATATATTTTGTTTCCTCCATTATTCAGTTTTACTCAGCTGTAGTTTCTTTTCCACTGCATCTGCAAGACTTTCATCACATACTGCGACAGAAGCTCGAAATTCTTTTCCAATGGCTCTTCCGAGTTCTTCTTTTGTTCCATAGTAATATAATGGAACTTCATAAAATTCTGTCATGTTTTCAAACATCTTCTTAGTATTATCAGATGCTTCAACTGATACAATTGCAATATAAGCCTTACCTGTTTTAATTGCTTTCTCTGTAGAAAATTCACCACTAACTACTTTTCCCGATTTTGCTGCTATTCCCAACATCGATAAAACTCTATCTACCAATTATATCCATCTCCTTATAAAGATTTTCAAACATTGTCTCAGGAACGCTTTGCTTTAAGGAACGTTCAAGTCCTTTATTTTTCTGTGCAAGTTTCAAACACTCTGGATTCATACATATATATGCACCTCGACCATTTCTTTTTCCAGTTGTGTCTAGTACAATTTCACCTTCCGGAGTTTTTATTACTCGTATAAGTTCCTGCTTTTCCTTCATCTCATTGCAACCTACACATTTACGTAAAGGTATTTTCTTATTAATCATCAATTATTCCTCGTACATCTCTTCTGTTGCCGGAACATCATCAAAAAGTCCAATTTCATCGAACTCTCCTGACTCTCTTGCCTGCGACTCACTTTTAATATCAATCTTGTATCCTGTAAGTCTTGCTGCAAGTCTTGCATTCTGACCTTCCTTACCAATAGCAAGTGAAAGCTGATAATCTGGAACTACTACCTTTGCAGTTTTTTCTTCTGGATCTGCTCCAACAAATATAACATTTGCAGGACTAAGTGCATTCTGAATTAAGAGAGCAGGATTCTCATTCCATTCAATAATATCTATTTTTTCACCTCTTAATTCGTTAACAATTGCATTTACTCTGGCACCACTCATACCTACACATGCTCCAACTGGATCTACATCTGGATCATTTGACCAAACAGCAATCTTTGTTCTACTTCCTGCTTCACGTGAAATCGACTTAATTTCAACAATTCCTTCCTTCACTTCTGTAACCTCTGACTCAAAAAGTCTCTTTACAAGTTCTGGATGAGTTCTTGAAACAAGAATTTTGGGTCCCTTTGATGTAGATTTAACTTCAAGGATATATACTTTTATTCTCTCTGTTGGTTGGAATGTTTCACCCTTAATCTGTTCTGTTTCTGTAAGAAGTGCATCCGCTTTACCAAGGTTAATACTTACATTCTTACCTACATATCTTTGAACAACACCAGTAACAACATCCTTCTCTTTTCCATTGTACTCGTTATAAATTACTTTTCTTTCTTCCTCACGAATCTTCTGCAAAATAACATTCTTTGCATTCTGTGTTGCAATACGTCCAAATTCTTTTGATTTTACTTCGATTCTTACAATATCACCAATTTCATACTTTGTATCTATCATCTGCGCATTTACAAGTGAAATTTCTTCTACAGGATCAACAACATCTTCTACTACTTTCTTCTCCTGATAACATGAGAACTGACATGTTTCCGGGTCAATTTCAACTTTTACATTATCAGATTTTCCAAAATGATTCTTACATGCTGTTACAAGAGAATTCTCAATAGCCTCTAAAAGAGTTTCCTTGCTAATGTTCTTTTCCTGTTCTAATATATTTAACGCTTCTAATAACTCATTATTCATTATTATTTTCCTCCTATTTGTGTTATCGTGCGCTCTTTACTTATTTTAAAAATGAACAGCCTGACGAATCAGTGCTATATCACTTTTTGCAAATTCAACTGTTTCATCTTCGTCATTTATTATTGTGACTGAATCCTTATCATAAGCCTTCAAAATTCCATAGAATTCTTTACTCTTATTAATTGCTCTATAGGTTCTGATTTCCACTTCTTTCCCCATATTGCGTACATAATCTTTTTCCTTTTTGAGTGGTCTTCCAAGTCCTGGAGAACTCACTTCAAAAGTATATGAATCTGGAATAAAATCTTCTACATCCAAAATTTCATTCATTTCTCTTGCTACAGCCTCACAATCATTAACCGTGATTCCGCCTTCTTTATCAATATAAGCTCTTAAATACCAGATTCCACCTTCTTTTACATACTCCACATCCACAAGTTCAAAATTCATTCTTTCAAGAATTGGGGTAATGAGGTTCTCTGTCTTCATTTCATAGCTACTTGCTTTTGACAATTAAAACACCTCTTTTCGAATTATCTTTAAACATAAATTGAGAGAGAACTTTCGCTCTCTCTCAACCAATAGTTACCATGTTTCAAATATATAATATCACTATATTCTGCAAAATGCAAGAAATTTTCCTGATTATTCAGGCTTATAATATTCAAAACGATTTTTATATACTTCGCTTTCTTTACCTTTTTCATTTACAAGAATTACTGACAAAACATTATTTCCTTCAGGTATATCAATTCCATCCACATACAACTCTGATTCAATTGTAGGATCTGCGCCATTCCATGTATAGTATGCATTACAGTTTTCCGGAACATCCACATATGCTTTTGTATCTGAAATGAAACTTCCTCCGTCAGGTGTTACGCAAGGCATATCTGGTGCTGATGAAATAATTGTATACTCCTCTGTTACAGTATCACTCATAATTCCTTTTGAGTTTATACATACAGCGGTAATCTTATATTCGCCCTCTTCATCAAAAACAATTTCTTTGCTGAATTTTTCACCATTCTTATATGGATCATCATCGTCAAATGAATAATATATATCTGACAAAGATGTTGAAGAAAGTTTAAGTTTTAATGACTCCTCATATTCCCCACCTTCAACATTAAAAATAGGTGGGGTGACAATATATGAATCAAAAAGCTTTTTTATTTTAGGATTTTTTACTCCTTTACTTAATTCAATAATTGAATCATAATCTTTCTTTTCTTCATAATATTTAATCAACGCAGTATATGCATCTTTGTTCATAAAATCAAGTTCAATTATTTCTTTATAAAGAATTATGGCACCTGAATCATTACCGTTTTCTTCTAAAAGCTTTGCAAGTTCCATCTTAATAGTATTATTTTCGTTATCTAACTTTATTGCCTGTTCATAGTAATCAATGGCTTTATCTATATTTCCTGCATCAACAGCTTCATGAGCCTTTGAAAGCTGATAATCAATAGAATTATTATTTTTAATCCTTATATTTTCTGCAAAAATAAAAACCATTACTATTAGTGCAATAACAACTGTTGAAAGCAAAGCTATAAGAATCTTTTTTTGCTTTTTTTGTTTTTCAACAATCTCTTGAATTTTTTTCTGTTTTGCTAACTCTTTTTGTTTTGCTTTTTTACGTCTTGCCTTTTCTTTCGAAGTATCACCGATTAATCCATGAATATAATCTTCTTCAAATTCATTATAATCTGGAACCATCTGAACTGCTTTTCCGCATTTTTGACAAAATAAATCTCCATCTAATATGTCAGATTCACAATAAATGCATCTCATAATGATAATGCCTCAACACAGTTATTCATCAACATTGCAATAGTCATAGGGCCAACTCCACCTGGTACAGGTGTGATATATGATGCAACATCTTTCACTTCATCAAAAAGAACATCTCCCTTTAACTTATTATTCTCATCTCTGTGAATACCTACATCGATTACAACTGCACCTTCTTTTACAAAATCAGCTGTAACAAATTCTTTCTTTCCAACTGCAACAATGAGAATATCAGCCTGTTTGCAAATGGATTTTATATCCTTTGTTCTTGAATGACATACAGTAACAGTTGCGTTCTCCCTCAACATTAGTAAAGCCATTGGCTTTCCTACTATGTTGCTTCTACCGATTACAACGCAATGCTTTCCTTCTATTTCAACATTGCTTCTCTTCAAAAGCTCTATAATTCCTGCTGGTGTGCATGAAACAAAACCTGGCTGTCCTATTACAAGAGAACCAACACTCTGCGGATGAAAACCATCAACATCCTTCTTTGGTGAAATCGCATTAATAACCTTATCCTCATCAATATGCTTTGGTAAAGGTAACTGACAAAGTATTCCATTTATTTTTGAATCATTGTTAAGCTTTTCAATAATACCAAGCAACTCAGCCTCTGTTGTCTCTTCCGGAAGCTCGTATGCAACAGATTCTATTCCGATATATGCACATGCTTTCTTTTTATTATTTACATAAACACTAGAAGCCGGATCATTTCCAACTTGAATAACAGCAAGGGAACATACAGTTCCCTCGCTCTTAAGCTTTTCAACCTTTGCTTTTAATTCGTCCTTTATATCCTGAGAAATCTTTTTTCCGTCAATTAAGTTAGCCATTTTTCCTCCTAGAACAATCCTGTAATTACTCCATTATCATCAACGTCAATTCCGTATGCAGCAGGCTTCTTTGATAAACCTGGCATTGTCATAATAGAACCATTTATTGCTACTACAAATCCTGCACCTGCAGATACATATACCTCTCTAACATTAATTGTAAATCCACTTGGTCTTCCAAGCTTCTTTGCATCATCTGAAAGTGAATACTGTGTCTTGGCCATACAAACTGGTAAATCTCCCATACCAAGGTCTGTTATTCTCTTTAATTCCTTCTCAGCAGCTGCTGTGTATGTAACTCCATCAGCTCCATAAATTTCTTTTGCTACTGTTTCAATCTTATCCTTAAGAGAGAGACTATCATCATAAAGAACCTTAAAATTACTCTCTTTGTTTTCAAGTGTCTCTAATACCTTCTTAGCTAAATCAATTCCACCTTCTCCACCGTTCTCCCAAACTTTTGAAAGTGCAAACTCACAATCTCTTTCTTTACAAAACTGCTCAATAAAATCTGTCTCGGCTTTAGTATCTGTAATAAATGAATTAAGTGTTACAACTACAGGAACTCCATATTTCTGAATATTCTCAATATGTTTCTCAAGATTTACAATACCCTTCTTTAATGCATCGAGATTTTCTTCTGAAAGCTGCTCCTTTGGAACTCCTCCGTTATACTTAAGAGCACGGACTGTTGCAACAAGTACAACTGCATCTGGAGAAAGTCCTGCTTTACGGCACTTGATATCAAAAAATTTCTCTGCTCCAAGATCTGCTCCAAATCCAGCCTCTGTGATTACATAATCTGCAAGCTTAAGCGCAGTTTTTGTAGCTCTTACAGAGTTACATCCATGAGCAATATTTGCAAATGGTCCACCATGTACAATTGCTGGTGTATGCTCTAATGTCTGGATAAGATTTGGCTTTAATGCATCCTTAAGAAGTGCTGCCATAGCACCAGTTGCCTGAAGATCATCTGCTGTAACAGGTTTTCCTTCATACGAATACGCAACAATAATTTTTCCTAATCGTTTCTTCAAATCTGCCATATCATCAGCAAGACAAAGAATAGCCATTATCTCAGATGCAACTGTAATCACAAAATGATCTTCTCTTACAACACCATCCATCTTATTTCCAAGGCCAACAACGATGTTACGAAGCACTCTGTCATTCATGTCCATACAACGCTTCCAGACAATCTGTCTTGGATCAATACCAAGTTCATTTCCCTGCTGAATATGATTATCAAGTAAAGCTGCAAGAAGGTTATTTGCAGAAGTAATTGCATGGAAATCTCCTGTAAAATGAAGATTTAAGTCTTCCATTGGCACAACCTGAGCATAACCGCCACCTGCAGCACCACCTTTAATTCCAAAACATGGTCCAAGTGATGGCTCACGCAATGCAATAAGTGCTTTCTTTCCTAATTTACCAAAAGCCTGTCCAAGACCAACACTGGTTGTAGTCTTTCCTTCACCTGCTGGTGTTGGATTAATTGCAGTTACTAAAATAAGCTTTCCATCCGGGTTATTCTTAGAACGTTCAATTAAATCATCTGAAATCTTTGCCTTATACTTTCCGTATAATTCAAGATCATCCTCATTAATCCCAATTGTTGCTGCCACATCTTTTATTGGAAGCATTTGAGCCTCCTGTGCAATCTGAATATCTGTTTTCATTTATATAATACCTCCACTATTTTATCTCGATTTGTATATAACTCATAATTACATGTTTACGAGTTTTCGTCAACAAAAGAATCAAATTCTTCTTGGCTCATCAAAACTTTTCTTGGTTTTGTTCCTTCTTCCGGACCAACAATGCCTGCTTCTTCAAGCTGATCCATAATCCTTGCAGCTCTATTAAAACCAACTTTTAAATATCGTTGTAACATTCCAATAGAAGCTTTTTCCTTATCTACAATAATACTTGCAGCTTCCATAAAATAATTATCACGTCCATCATCATTTTCACCATCTGATATTGCTACCATATTTGATGATGTCTGCATATTGGAAACCTGATTTTCAATTTCCGAATCAGCCTGAGCCTCTCCATTTTTCGCTTTTACATCATCGATTATCTGTGATATTTCATTATCTGTAATGAAAGCTCCCTGAATTCGCATTGGATTCGTAGCTCCTTGTGGATTAAAAAGCATATCTCCCTTACCCAATAACCTTTCGGCTCCGGCTTGGTCAAGAATAATTCGGCTGTCAATTGCAGACGAAACCGCAAAAGCGATTCTACTAGGCATATTCGCACGAATAATTCCAGTGATTACATCAGCAGATGGTCTTTGCGTTGCAATTATGAGATGGATACCTGCTGCACGTGCAAGCTGGGCAAGTCTGCAAATAGCCTCTTCAACATCTTTTGCCGCTACCATCATAAGGTCTGCAAGCTCATCTACAATTACTACAATCCTTTCCATTTTCTTAGGCCTTTCTTGACCTTCTGGAACTTCTATCAAATCAACTTTTTCGTTATAACCGTTTATTTCTCTTACGCCAGTCTCAGCAAACTTCTGATATCTGTCAGTCATTTCTTTAACTGCCCAGTTTAGTGCTCCAGCTGCTTTCTTTGGGTCAGTTACTACTGGTATTAATAAATGTGGTATTCCATTATATACACTTAATTCAACAACTTTTGGATCAATCATAATAAGCTTTACGTCTTCTGGTCCTGCTTTATATAAAATACTTGTTATGATTGTATTTATACATACTGATTTACCAGATCCTGTAGAACCTGCAATCATAAGATGTGGCATCTTAGCTAAATCTGCAATTTTAACCGCTCCTGAAATATCTCGTCCAAGTGCAAAAGTAATTGGCGATTTAGCTTCTTTAAACTCCTTTGATTCAACTAAATCTCTAAACGGAACAGCCACATTCTGGGCATTGGGAATTTCAATTCCTACTGCTGATTTGCCAGGAATAGGAGCTTCAATTCTAACATCAGTTGCTGCAAGTGAAAACTTTATATCATCCGTCAAATTAACAATTTTGCTAACTTTTACTCCAAGTTCCGGCTGAACCTCAAAGCGTGTAACAGTCGGTCCACAACTATAATCTGTAACTCTTGCATTAACTCCAAAAATATTCATGGTCTGTTCAAGCTTCGCTGCTGTCTCAGCAAGCTGTTGCTTTGTATTTCCTACTGCACCAGGCTCACCTTTATGTAAAATATCAATTGAAGGTGGAATATATGTAGACTTTTGTTTACTATTTGTTTCTTTAATCTGACGCTCAACACTATCCACCTGACTCTGTTTTTCTTCAACAGATATCTTCTTTTTAGATTCACGTTCAATTTTGGGCTGAGTATCAAATATTTCTGTCATATCTGTTTGAGGCTGATTATCCTTTATGATTTCAGCCACAACTTTTTCTTCTTCTATTGGCAGTTTGGTATCTGTGCCTGAATCCCCTACAAATTGTGCCTCTTTGAATAATTTATTAATAAATGAATCTTCTGCCTGACTTATTTCTTTCACGTTATCATTTGGTAAAACTTCACTTGACTGATTGTCAATCGGAAAGAGTTCATCCTGTGGCGGATAATTTTCTATATGGATTTCTCCCATCTCGTCTGTGTTAATAGCCGATGCCTTGTCAACAATCTTTGTATCAAGAGAAACGCCTTTAACCTTCTTATCCATTCTTCGCGCCGCACGCTCTTTTGATTTATTTACCCTATATTCCTGAACTTTAACATTATTTTCTTTTGCAGTTGCATACATCTTCTGCCCTTGTTTCTTCATACCTTTCATAGCAGACTTACCTGTAATAACAACCAAAGACACAATAAGCATAATTACATCAATAATATATGCCCCAATTATTCCAAATCCTTTTACCAGAAAATATCCTATTGAGCCTCCAATTATTCCGCCACCAGATTTTCTTGACATACTATCAGAAAATGCTTTAAGTGGTGTAGCTACATTATCGCCATACACAGCCAATGATAAAAATACACAAATAAAAATTGCAAAAAAACTCACTGCAAAAAGCTTAATAATTGCAATACTGTTACCTCTGTTTGAGATTGCAAAAAAACTTCCAACAAGTAATAAAATTGGGAAAATATATGCAACCATTCCAAATATTCCAAATAACACTCCGCTTACAGCGCCTCCAACAGCACCTCCAAATCCCAAATTACTAATAAATAGCAAAAGTGAAACTGCTACAATTCCCCACAATGCAATCTCTCTTTGCAATGCTTCAGCGCGCTCTATTTCCTGCATTTGTTCTTTTTTTGTTTTTCTTCCAGTTGAGGAATTTTTCCTCGTTGCCATTTATATAAAACCTCCATTTGCATGCATTTGGATTAATTATACCATATTTAGTGTCTTCTTTCATCTATTAAACTATATATTTTTTTAAAAGCTTGAGAAATTCCTCCGATTTCGTCAATTATTCCCTCTTTTACTGCATCTTCTCCTACTAATACTGTTCCCAGATCTTTTGTGAGCATTTTTGTATTCATCATCATTTGCTCGATTCTTTCAGACTTTGCTTTACAGTGATCTGTAATAAATTTTATTATTCTTTTCTCCATCTGTTTAAAATAATCATATGTTGCCGGAGCACCAATAACTGTACCACTCAGTCTAACCGGATGAATTACCATTGTTCCTGATGGAACTATCATTGAATAATCTGTTGCAACAGCAAGAGGCACTCCTATAGAATGACTTCCACCAAGAACTAAAGATACAGTTGGTTTGCTTAATGATGCTACCATTTCTGCAATAGCTAAACCACTTTCGACATCACCACCCACAGTATTCAAAAGCAGTAAAACTCCATCAATATTTTTATCATCTTCTATTACTGCCAATTCAGGTAATACATGCTCATATTTTGTTGTTTTTGCAGATGAAGGGAGACATTCATGACCTTCTATTTCTCCAATAATAGATAAAAGATAGATTCTGTAATCATTTTTGTTTTTATCTACAACAACCTTTCCTAAATCTATAATTTCTTTATCTTGAAGTTCTTTTTCCTTTATTTTTTCATTACAATTATTATTATCTGATTTCATGCTCATTCTCCATATATAAAAAATACAGGTATAGAAAAATCTATACCTGTACTTATTATTTATCATTATTAAAATTTTATTCTCCGATAAGATAATTATATAATCCTTCGTATCTGAATTTTGATGAATTCCATGAGAAATCTTTTACCATTCCTCTGTCAATCATCTGATTCCATTCTTTCTTTCTATCATAGAAAATATGTTTAGAATAATTAATTACTCCAAGAAGCTCATCACCATTATAGTTTGTAAATGAGAATCCATCTCCAACATTATCATACTCATTGTATGGCTCAACAGTATCTTTAAGTCCTCCTGTTTCTCTAACAATTGGAACAGTTCCATATCTAAATGAAATCATCTGTGTTAATCCACATGGCTCAAATCTTGACGGAACTAAGAATGCATCAGCTGCAGCATAAAGTTTATGTGCAAGATCATCTGAATAGCAAATATTTGCTGAAACCTTATCAGGATATTTCCATGCATAATGTCTAAACATATTCTCATACTGTGGATCTCCTGTTCCAATTACAACAAGCTGTGTGTAATCATCAACGATTCTATCCATAGCATAATTAATCAAATCAAGACCCTTCTGATCTGTAAGTCGTGAAATAAGACCTATCATAAACTTTGACTTATCAACTGTAAGACCAAGATCTTGCTGAAGTTTCTCTTTGTTAATATATTTCTTCTTGCGGAAGTTTGTCTGATCATAGTTTGTATAAATCTTCTTATCTGTTGCAGGATTATATACACCATAATCAATACCATTAACAATACCCTGCATATCAAAGTGTCTTGCGGATAAAAGACCTTCAAGTCCTTCTCCATAATACATTGTCTGAATCTCATTTGCATATGTATCACTAACAGTAGTGATATAGTCTGCATATACGAGACCACCTTTTAGCATATTTGCATCTTTCTTAAACTCAAGCTTATCTGGTGTGAAAAGACTTGCAGAAAATCCTGTAAGCCCCTGCATGGTCTTTGTATCCCAAATTCCCTGAAACTTAAGATTATGGATTGTCATAATAGACTTAATTCCCCAGAAGAAAGAATTAGCCTGGAATTCATTTCTAAGGTATACAGGAACAAATCCAGTCTCCCAGTCATGACAATGAATAATATCAGGTCTGAAATCAATAAGTGGAAGCATTGAAAGTACTGCCTTATCAAAGAATACGAACTTCTCAATATCATATCTGATATCTCCATATGGTGTAAAGCAGTTAAAATACTCCTCGTTATCAATGAAGTAATATGTTATTCCGTCTAATTTGTATGATAAGACTCCAACATACTTATCTCTTATGTAATTACCCGCAGTCATATAAAAATGAGTTACATACTCAAATTGACTACGATATTCCCAAGGAATACATGTGTAGTTTGGAATTACCACTCTAACATCCCAATATTCCTTGTCAAATTCCTTTGGAAGTGCTCCACACACATCAGCAAGTCCACCAGTTTTAATAAATGGTACACATTCAGATGCAACAAAAAGTATTTTCTTCATTCCGATCCTCCAATTAATTTACAAACTAATATTTTTTATTCGTCCCAATTATGATAAACTTCCTGAACATCATCATCATCATCTAATAAATCTAAAATTCTTCCGATATTTGTGATGTCTGCTTCATCAGTAAGTGTAACATATGTCTGTGGAATCATGCTTACTTCTGCAGATACCATGGAAATTCCTGCGTCCTCAATAGCTTTATGAACTGCATCAAAATCTGATGGTGCAGTTGTAATTTCATAGCTATCTTCTTCATCAGCAAAATCCTCTGCGCCCGCATCAAGTGCTAACATCATTAAATCATCAGCATCCATATCACACTCTTCTTTGTCTATAATAATCTGTCCCTTCTCATCGAACATATAAGAAACACAACCCTGAGTTCCAATGCTTCCCTGTCCTTTTGTAAAACAATTACGTACATTTGCTGCTGTACGATTCTTATTGTCAGTTAAACACTTTACAATTATCGCTGTTCCTGATGGTCCATATCCTTCATATGTAGCTGACTCATAATTGACATTATTTCCATCTCCTGCAGCTTTCTTAATTCCTCTTTCAATTGTATCATTTGGCATGTTGCTTGCCTTAGCTTTTGCAATTACCTGTGCAAGCTTAAAGTTGTTTGCTGGATCTGGTCCACCTTCCTTAACTGCTACTGCGATTTCACGTCCTATCATTGTGAAAATTTTTCCCTTAGCAGCATCATTCTTCTCTTTCTTATGCTTGATATTCGCAAATTTGGAATGTCCTGACATAATCTGTATCCTCTTTTCTAAATATATTCACTTTATTCTAACATCATTTAGTTTTCGGTGCAAGAGTTGGCCCTAGATATCTTAACTCTTCCAATAATGTTATTTTCAACTGATTCGACTTCAAAGCAATACCCATAAGCATTAATCTTTGGTCTTTCATCTTCTCCTGGAATCTTTTCTAATAAATTTACTAAAAAACCGTTTAATGTTTCGTATTCTCCATCTTCTAAAGGAAGTTTTAAAGTCTCAAGCATGTCAGCAAAACTTGTAAGACCATCCATGTAGTATGTTCCATCAGTCTCCTTATGTATGGTCTCTTCTTCCTCATCATGCTCATCCTCGATATTTCCAACAATTTCTTCCAAAATATCTTCTAGGGCAACCAGGCCTCCAACCTGACCATACTCATCAACTACAATAACCATATGACTTTTCTGAGACTGCATTTTTTTAAACAAATCACTTATACTTACTGTCTCAGGCACAAATTCTACTTCGCGCACAAGTCCAGGAATATCTTTTATCGATGTACGATAATATTCGTTCTTTTGAAAAAAAGAAAATGCATCCTTAATATGAAGAACTCCAATAATGTGATCGGTGTCTCCAATGTACACAGGAAAACGAGATTTACCATTTAAAACAATTTCTGATACAGCATCAATAAACGACAATTCACCATCAAGCCCAATCATATTGCTTCTATGCGTCATAATATCTTTTACATCTTTCTCGTCAAATTCAAAAATATTATGAATCATCTCGAACTCAGAATCCTGAATTACTCCACTCTTTTGCCCCTCATTTACCATTGAAATTATTTCTTCTTCTGTTACCTCGTCATTGCCAAAAAGTGAAGCCTGAACTTTCGAATTTGCATCCTTGCCTTCCCTTAAAATACGCACCAGATACAAAACTGCAATTGCAAGTATTAATACTAAAATCACTAATGCTACTATAAAAATAATATAGGGTTTCGCCCCTTCATCCATCTTTCTATTCCTCTCTTATGTATATAATTCTAAACTTATCCCAAGTGCCTTATCAATCTTATCTAATATCTGATTATCCAGATGGCACACTTTGTCTTTTAATCTTTTTTTATCAATTGTACGAAGTTGCTCTAATAAAACAACTGAATCTTTTGCCAAATCATATTCACTACAATTTAATTCGACATGAGTAGGCAATTTTGCCTTATGAATTTGCGAAGTTATTGCAGCACAAATCACTGTTGGACTGTGCTTATTTCCAACATCATTTTGAATAATTAATACAGGCCTGATTCCTCCCTGTTCTGAACCAACAACTGGTCTTAAGTCTGCGTAATAAATATCTCCTCTTTGAACAACCATATTATACACTCTCCATTTCGGTATACAAAAAGTATTTCCATTTTTTGCGAGTGTATTCTGATTTTTATTATCTTAAATATTCTCTTGGAACTCTATCTGTGATAAGACAGGCAAATTCATAATTAAATCTGCCAGAAATATCTCCAAGTTCCTCCATTGTAATAACTTCATCATGGTCTTTTCCTAAAAGTGTAACTTTATCACCTTCTCTAACATCAGAAATATTACTTACATCTACCATAAACTGATCCATGCAGACTCTTCCGCAAATTGGAGCTCTTTGACCATGAATAAGAACATATCCCTTATTTGACAGTCCCCTTGAATATCCATCGCCATATCCAACCGGAATTGTTGCAACAATCATATCTTTATCCGCAGTAAAAGTACCTCCATAACTAATACTGCATCCTTTTTCAAGTGTCTTGATATATGCAATTCGACTTTTAATTGACATTACAGGCTTTAAGTCGACAATATCTTTTTTTACTTCTCCTGATGGCCAGAGCCCATAAAGCGTTATTCCAGCTCTTACCATATCCATATTTGCATCTGATATCTCTACAATACCTGCACTATTCGAGCAATGCTTTATTGCAATATTTACGCCTAACGATTCAACCATTGTAAGCATTTTCTTATACTTCTCTAACTGGTCGTATGCTGGTGATTTATCAAGCTCATCAGCCCTTGCAAAATGTGTAAACATTCCTTCTATTATGATATTCGGCAATTTACTTATCCGTGCAATTTCATCTGCACTTTCCTGACAGACTTTATAACCAATTCTGCTCATTCCAGTATCAATTTTAATATGTATATAACAAATCTTATTTTGCTCTACAGCTATATCAGATAACTGCTTTGCCATATCATATCTACATACTGCTGGTCTTATATCATTTTTTACAATATCCTCATACTGTTCTTCAAAAGCTAATCCTAGAATAAGAAATGGCTTTTTGCGTCCAGCATTTATTAAATCAATTGCCTCATCGACTGTAGCAACTGCATATCCCCAAAGATAATCAAGAGGCTCAAGTATCTCTGATATCTCCTTTGCACCATGGCCATATGCATTTGTTTTTATTACTGCAGCCATCTTTGTTCCTGGTTTTAGATTCTTATGCATAGAATCCATATTATACAAAATTGCATTCAGATCAATCTCTGCATGCACTCTGCCTGACTTCATTTATATCACCTTAATTCCTTCTATTATATCACTAGCCATCATACCATATGAACCAGTTTTATTAAATACATTATCGCCAGCTTCACCATGAATATATACACCAAGTGCAGCTGCATATTCTGGCATAACTCCTTGAGCTAAAAGTGCTCCTATTATACCACATAACACATCTCCACTTCCTGCTGTAGCCATTCCATTATTGCCAGTTTGATTAATATATGTCATTCCATTTTGTACTGATGTAATTGTATGAAAATCTTTTAAAACACAAATCAATTCATACTTTTCCGAAAAATCTATTGCGGTTTTAAGTAACCTTGACTGAATTAAAGAAACTGCATCTTTAGTAAGTCTTGACATTTCTCCAAGATGTGGAGTAACAATAATTTCAAGATTAGTATTAAGCAACCTATCTGTATTATCTGAAATTATATTCAGTGCATCTGCATCTAATACCAAAGGCACTTTAATATTTTTTAAAACTATATCAACTAATTCCCTTGCCAAAGAATTGATGCCAATTCCTGGTCCAATCACAACAGCATCAGCCCACTGAAGCGACTGAATTACCATTTTATCATCAATTAATTTATCATATGTCTGTAAAACAACTTCTGGCACCTGACCTTGTATAATAATTCTATTACTTTCACTTGTAATAACTTTTACAAGGCCTACACCACTTCTATATGCAGCCTTAGCAGCAAAACATGCAGCACCAGCCATATTATGACTACCAGCAATAATTAGTAATTTACCAAATGTTCCTTTATTTGAATGTTCAGGTCTTTGAGGTAATAGTTTCTTTTTATCTTCTTTGGTAATACTTGCAAATCTTGGCTTATTATCCAAAAAACTATCTGCTGTTATTCCCATATCTGCAACAATAACTTTTCCACAGTAATCCGTTCCTGGCCATAAAAGCAATCCTGTTTTTGCAAATGAAAAAGTTATTGTAAAGTCAGACTTAAAAGCTATCCCTAAAACCTGGCCATCATCAGCACTAATTCCTGATGGTATGTCCAAAGCAATCCTTATAGCATTCTGCTTTTTATTCAAACAGTTAATCACTTCTGCAAACTCGCCTGAAATTACACGTGACAAACCAATGCCAAATATTGCATCAACGTAGACATCAAAACCATCTATTATACTTTTGGTTATACTATAGCCATATTTTTCATATATCTTCTTTTGAAGATTAAATAATTCAGAACCTTCTTCTTTTAGAAAAAGAACACTTGCATTATACCCTCTTTGATTAAGAAGTCTTGCAACTGCAATTCCATCTGCTCCATTATTTCCACTTCCGCAAATAACTAAAATCTTGGCCGTTTCCTGTATAAGACCAATCATGTTTTGAACAAAAGAAGTCGCAGCTTGTTCCATCAGAACAACTGTTGGTAGTTGAAAATGTTCTGATGTATTCTGATCTAGAATCTTCATTTCTTTACCAGTAACAATATATTTCAAAGAATCGCCCCTAACTTTCTTTTTCTCCAAGCGTAGAATCATCATATTGAATATCAAAGATATCAATAACTTCATTTCCCAAAATATCATGCAAATATGCATATATCTCTCTGTTATTTATCTCTCTGTTTTGCTTCTTTATAATGTTCTTTTTTAAATCAATCCTTACCTGTGTAATCCAATCTTCAATCTCTTTTGCTTCCTGCTGATTTACTCTAAGCTTCGAATAAAAATAATCCATACTAAGAAGCATAAGCTCTTCATTACATTCTTTTATAATATTGGGTAAATCTAAAAGCTCATCCTCAGCATTGGAAATTTTCTCATTAATTTCTTCAATAAGTCTTTTATCTTCTTCTAATTTTTTTTCTCTTTGATTGCGCTCTGCTTCGGAAATTGAATCGTCCATATTTTCCATTATATTATTCATAAGTGTATTCTTAAGTTTCTTAAGATCTTTTACTTCTGAATTGAGTTTTCCCTGTCTGGCAAGCAAGCCATTAAGTTCCTCTTCTGTTTCTTTTATCTCATCAGTCTTCCCATGGATAGCAAATAATCTATGCCACTTTTGATCTAACACTAAAAGTGGAACTTTCTTTTCATGCAAAGCCTGCTTAAATTCCTCTTCTGTTCTCACAAAATCCCCCCATAAACTACTTTTTAGAATTACGAACAATATTATAACTAAGCTGCATAAGACTGTCTGAAAGATGAACACTTTCTACCACAACATCATCATTGTGAATATCAAGATCAACATGAGCAAAATTCCAAATAGCCTTAATTCCAAGGTCAACAACATATTGTGCTGTTGCATCAGCTTTTGATTTTGGCATTGTAAGAGCAGCAATATCAACCTTATTATTCTTACAGAAATCTTCTAATTCCTCATGCATGAGAATTGGTATGCCTCTAACCTCTTTTCCCTTCAATGCTGGATCAACATCAAAAAGGGCAATTATCCTAAAACCCAATTTTTCGAATTTCACATAATTAGCAAGCGCTAAACCTAAATTTCCTGCTCCAATTACAATTATGTTATGTGTCTGATCCAATCCTAAAATTTTCCCAATTTCATCATATAAATACTTAACATTATATCCATAACCCTGTTGTCCAAATCCGCCAAAATTATTTAAATCCTGTCTTATCTGAGATGCTGTAACATTCATATTATTGCTAAGATCATTAGAAGAAATTCTTTCTACACCCATCTCCAGTAATTCACCTAAATATCTATAGTATCTTGGCATTCGTCGAATTACGGCTTGCGAAATTTCCTTTTCCACTTTGTTAAGCCTCCCTTTATAAAAATAAAAAATATCCTAAGAAGATTATAGTTTTTTGACCTTTAGCTGTCAATGTGTTAAAAATTTCACGATTTCTATAATTTCTTAGGATATTAGAATTTTAATTATAAGCTTTTCTCAAGTTCTTCTCTGATTGCCTTGATAAATCCTTCACTATTTAATACTGTTGGATTCTCGATTGTTGTAATAAGAGCAAGATCCTTTGTCATTTTGCCAGACTCAATTGTCTTAAGGCATGCAGCCTCAAGCTTATCAGCGAATGTAGAAAGCTCTGAAATATTATCAAGCTCTCCTCTCTTTCTTAATGCTCCTGTCCATGCAAAGATTGTTGCTACAGAGTTTGTAGATGTCTCCTCACCCTTTAAGTGTTTATAGTAATGTCTCTGTACTGTTCCATGAGCAGCCTCATACTCATAATAACCATTTGGTGATACAAGCACAGATGTCATCATTGCAAGAGATCCAAATGCTGAGCTTATCATATCACTCATTACATCTCCATCATAGTTCTTGCAAGCCCAGATATATCCACCTTCTGATTTCATAACTCTAGCTACAGCGTCATCAATTAATGTGTAGAAATATGTAATTCCAGCCTCTTCAAATGCATTCTTATAATTAGCATCAAATATTTCCTGGAAAATGTCCTTAAATGTATGGTCATATTTCTTAGAGATTGTATCCTTTGTTGCAAACCATAAATCCTGCTTTGTATCTAATGCATATTTAAAACAGCTGTGAGCAAAGCTCTCAATAGAATCATCAAGGTTGTGCTGTCCCTGAAGTACTCCTGCTCCTGTAAAGTTATGAATGAGCTCTCTGACTTCTGTTCCATCCTCTGCAGTATATACAAGTTCAGCCTTTCCAGCAGCCGGAACCTTCATCTCAGTTGCCTTATAAACATCACCATATGCATGTCTTGCAATTGTAATTGGTTTCTTCCATGTCTTAACATTTGGCTCGATTCCATTTACAACGATTGGAGCACGGAATACCGTACCGTCTAACATAGCACGAATTGTTCCATTAGGACTCTTCCACATCTCTTTAAGATTATATTCTGTCATTCTTGCAGCATTAGGTGTAATTGTTGCACACTTAACAGCTACTCCGTATTTCTTAGTAGCATTAGCCGAATCAACTGTAACCTGGTCATTAGTACGGTTACGCTCTTCAAGTCCAAGATCATAATACTCTGTCTTTAAATCAATAAAAGGAGTAAGTAACTCATCCTTTATCATCTTCCAGAGAATTCTTGTCATTTCATCTCCATCCATCTCAACTAATGGTGTTATCATTTTAATTTTTTCCATACGATTTCTCCTTTTCGCATCTAATACAGAACATATTCCCTTAGTCGGTTACGTCTCAATCATTTTAAACAAATAAATTTTTTAAGTCAATTAAATTTTTGTAACACTTAATATTTTTAACTCATATCTTATATTGTATTAAAAAATTGGAGGTCACATATGAGTGATTTAGCAGCAACAAATTGTGGATGTAACGAAGGAAATAACTGTAGTTCTATTATCTGGATAATTTTACTACTTTCATGCTGTTGTAATGGCGGAGGCTCTTCTTTCTTTAATAATGGTGGTTGTGGCGGTTGCGGCAACAACAATAACAGCTGTATCTGGATTATCCTTCTCTTACTCTGTGGTGGTTGCAACGGAAACATGTGGTAAAATATCTAAAAAACCATATCCAAACGGGATCAAATCGATCCCGTTTTTTTAATCTATCTGTATATATTCAATCAAAATTTTTGTTATGATTATCCTCTTTTCTCCCTACATTTTTAGTCTCTTCTTTCTCTAGATATTTCTTTATTTCACATTCCTCACTAACTTTTTTATTATGAACACATTCCTCATCAATTTCATAAAAAGCATTCCCATCAAACACCAGGTATCCCATATAAAAATATCCTTTTTATTTTTATTATAGTTAAATTTGCTGATTATGTACCTAAAATAGCATAATGAAAAAAGTAGTGCATAGAATTAAATAAAAAAGGATTTTGTATGGATAAAAATGAAATGATAACCCCATTTGATGAGGCAATAAATTCCAGAGAATTACAGATGCTTAAAACAATTCTGCCATATGTACCACTTGCTAAACAACGACAATTAGTCCTTGTGATAGAAATGTTACAAATGCAAAGTACATTAAATTATTTAGATTCAGCAAATAACCTCTTAGCTGCTCAGGATATCCCAGAAGAGACCGACAATAGAGTTGCAATGCTTAGTGCAATAAAAAGATTTTGCACTCCAAAAGATCAGGACACCATCGATAATATAATTAATGTATTAAGTATTATGAATAATCAAATTTAATGAGGTATCTGTATGAATAAAGATGAATTTATTAGACAGTTCATGAATTGTCCAAAACCCACATCTACAGATAAAGCAATTCCTTTTCTTCTTAAATACATCAAGGAAGCTCACGAAAATAATATTATTTTTACTAAAGAAGAAATAAAACAAATCAGTGATTCTTTATGTAAAGATCTGCCGCCAAACGACAAGCGGCAGATTCAAAAAGCTATGCAGATTTTAAAACTTTAAAAAGAAGTGATATCTATTCGAAGAATTTTATCAATTGGAAAATAACAATACCCCTTTCCATCAGTTCCTTCCAAATATTTTTCTCCTGCGCTCTCAAAAAGGACGAACAGACTGTTATTTGCTATATCCACTTCTTCAGAACCAGGCGGAAGTTCTATCTTCTTCTCCGGCTGGTTCGGTTTTGACGATAACTCAACAACTGATGAATACCTCTTAATATAAGATGACATATTACGTCCATAAGAAGTGCTTAAATATACTTTTCCTGAATTATCAAATGCAATTCCCTGTACCTGGGATGGTATATCATAATCACTCAATACTGACAGCTCATCTTTTGTACTATCATAACAATACGCTTTCATTCTCGAATTCCATAGAATACTGTGAGTTGCAACCCATAATCTTCCATCATAATATGTTATACATGATGGTATATTTTTTACTGGATAAATATCTACCACATCTGTTGCATCAACCATTTGATGAGTATTTTCATAAGCCATTAACTGAATAAAATCATAGGATATTCTCTCAACAGTTTTATCATTGGAATTACAAACCCAGACATTTACCCCATCAAATGCAATTCCGCCAAGATGACTTTCCGGATCCATTCCAAGTGTTATTAAATAGTCTCCTGTTTCCCTGCTGAAAACAACCAGCGAACCAAGACAATCAGCCTCATCGGTATATGATGTCATTATTACAAAATCATCTGTTATACAAAGCCCCTGAGGATATTGTGATTCGCTGTAAATAATATTATTTATCAAATCATCTTCCTTTGTATCTGGCATTCCTGGAATACTAATCGACTCAATAAAATCATAAGTGCAATCTTTTAATTTAGTTCCTCGTGATATATATTCATAATTATTTACACTGTATTCATTATTTATTCGCCTGGACCATTTTGCAAATAGAGTAATTGCTTTGCCTTGTTGAAATTCAACATAATCTACTTTATATCTAAATTCCGGGTCAATATACCATCCTAGGAAATTATATCCAAATTTATGTGGTGTACGGAGTACTACCGTTTTATCATCTCTACTTACGAACTTAGGATTGAACAAACTATTACTTCCTCCGTCCAAATTGTATAAGATGTATGATACATCATGTTCTTTCGATAATTGTTCATAGAACTGTCCCAAAGACAAAAAAGTATCAGTTGGGGTATAATATACCCCAGCCGATACCATTGTTTTTTCACTATTATAAAATAATCCTATAAGAACAGATAAAAAAACTAAACAGACTATTAACTTATCGGTCAATCTATTCTTCAATGTCAACAAGCTTGCTTGCCCTCTCTTCAATTTCTTTCTTAGCCACATCATCAGGAGCCTGCTCATAACGGGCAAAATCATAAGAGAATGTTCCGCTTCCACTTGTCATAGAACGCAACTGGGTATTATATCCGTAAAGTTCAAGATATGGAATATCTGCAACAATTTCCTGATATCCATTGTCTGCAGGATTCATTCCCATTACTCTTCCTCTTCTCTTATTCAAATCTCCCATGATATCTCCAGTATACTCTTCCGGAGCTAAAACCTTAAGTGTTGCAATTGGCTCTAAAAGTACCGGATTTGCATCCATAAATCCTTTCTTAAATGCCTGCGCTGCTGCAACCTTAAATGCCATCTCAGATGAATCAACCGGATGATATGATCCATCGTATAATACAGCCTTAACTCCTGTTACAGGATATGCGGCAAGTGGTCCCTTCTTTACTGATTCAGAAATACCCTTCTCAACTGCAGGGAAGAAGTTCTTTGGAACCGCACCACCAACTACACACTGCTCAAAAGTATATGGTGTCTCTAAATCTCCGGATGGCTCAAATGTCATCTTTACATGACCATACTGACCATGTCCACCTGACTGCTTCTTGTACTTATACTCTACATCCACTTTCTTTCTAAGTGTCTCTTTAAATGCTACCTTAGGACGTTTAAGTTCAATTTCAACTTTGTATTTTTCAAGAAGTACACTTGCCACAACCTCAAGATGCTGGTCACCCATTCCATATAATAATGTCTGACCATTCTCACTGTCATTTACATGAAGAAGTGTTGGGTCTTCCATAAGGAGCTTCTGTAATGCCTGTGAAATCTTATCCTCATCGCCCTTGTTTTTTGCCTTGTATCTCTTGGATACATAAGGCTTGGAAATACTTGCCCTGATATAGGCAATTGGTGTATTTCTTGTTGAAAGTGAATCTGTTGTAAGTGTATTAGATAACTTTGCTAATGCACCAATATCTCCGGCATGGAGCTCTGGTACTTCTTCTGTCTTGTTACCCTTTAACACATATAAATGTCCAAGCTTTTCATCGCAGTCTCTATGATAGTTGTATAAAACATCATCTGCTTTGATTACGCCTGAGCATACCTTAATTAGTGAATACTTTCCAATATATGGGTCAACAATTGACTTAAATACATAAGCTGACTTTGCTTTCGAGAAATCATAATTTGCAGGATAAACCTCATTAGTCTGCGTGTTAATTCCTGCGCATTCTCTCTTATCGGGACTTGGGAAGTACTTAACAATATCAGCCATTAATGTATACATTCCTCTTGCCATTGTGTTTGATCCCATAAGAACCGGAACTATTGAACCGTCAATTACATTTACACGAAGTGCCTGACGGATTTCATCCTCTGAAAACTCATCCCCATTAAAATATCTGTCCATGAATTCTTCACTTGTCTCAGCAACTGCCTCAAGTAAGGCATCACGGCAAATAGCAAGATTATCTTTTGAATAATCAGGAACATCAAATTTCTCAATTGTTCCCTTATCTGTCCATCTTTTTGCTTTCTGCTGAACAACATTTACATATCCAACAAACTGCTCATTCTCTCTGATTGGAAGATGGAATGGTGCAATCTTCTTGCCGTATAATGCCTGTAAATCTTCCACTACCTGTCTGTAGCTGGCATTATCAATATCCATCTCTGTAACAAAGAACATTCTTGGGAGCTTATACTTCTCACATAATTCCCATGCTCTCTTTGTACCTGTCTCAATTCCGGCTTTACCGGATACTACAATAATTGCTGCATCTGCAACAGATATTGCCTGTTCAACCTCTCCAACAAAATCAAAATAACCGGGAGTATCTAAAATATTAACCTTAACATCTCCCCATTCAATAGGAATCAGCGAAGTGTGTATAGAAAACTGACGCTTAATCTCTTCCTTGTCGTAATCACTTATAGTATTACCATCTGTAACTGTTCCCATGCGGTTTGTCATACCTGAAAGATATGCCATTGCTTCAACAAGTGAAGTTTTTCCGCATCCGCCATGTCCTAGCAGGACAACATTTCGAATCTTATCCGTTGTGTAAACATTCATTTTAGTACCTCCCAAACATACATTATATGTTTATATTGTACTAATTTCACGCTTCTTTTACAATACTTTTATGCAATTTGTTGACCACAGTTGCTCCTATTGAAAATAATCCCTTTATAAAATAATTAGCAACAAAACAAGCAGAAAGTCCATTTAACAGAAAGTACTAGCCTTGAATATTGAAATATAGTAAAATATTTACAATATGGAGGTCAAAATGAAATTCAATAATATAGGTTTTATTGGTCTTGGTTTAATTGGGGGATCAATTGCAAAAAAAATAAAAATAAATAGTCCTGAAACTAAAATCTATGGTTCAGCAAGACATATTGAAACTATTACTCTTGCCCATTCTATGGGACTTATTGAGAATGATTCTTTTATGATGCTTGAGGATTTTGCAAAATGTGATTTGATTTTTCTTTGTGCTCCTGTTCAGATGAATTTAGAGTACCTGGCTAAATTAAAGAATATTATCAGTTCAAATTGCATTATTACCGATGTTGGTAGTACAAAGGCAGAAATTCATAATAAAGTTATTGAGCTTGGTCTTGAGGATAATTTTATCGGTGGACACCCTATGACAGGTTCTGAGAAGACAGGGCTTGAGTTTGCTGATGAGCTTTTGCTTGAGAATGCTTATTATATTATTACTCCTACAGCCAAAACTACTGATGAGAATTTAGCCCAGTTTAAAGAGTTTGTTTCCTCTCTTGGTTCGCTTTCATTAATATTGGATTATAACGAGCATGATTATGCTACAGCCGCGGTTAGTCATTTACCACATATGCTTGCATATTCTCTTGTTAATCTGGTACATGATATCGATTCTCCCCAGGAAACAATGAAAACAATTGCTGCCGGTGGTTTCAGGGATGTCACAAGAATTGCTGCTTCATCCCCTGTTATGTGGCAGAATATATGTAGTTCAAACAAAGAAAAGCTGCTTGATTTAATGGATAAATATATCGATGAGATTTCTAATTTAAGAGATGATATTGCATCAGACAATAAAGATGAGCTGCTTGAATATTTTGGTGAGGCTAAGGAATACAGAGAGTCCATCACAATTCATGGAAGTAATGTTCGCTCCCAGTATTTTGAGATTTATGTCGACCTTCCTGACGAGGCTGGTGCTATTGCAATAATTTCAAGTCTTCTTGCATTTAAAGGAATCAACATTAAAAATATTGGAATTATTAATAACCGCGAATTTGAAGAGGGAATTTTACATATCGAATTCTATGATAAAAATGATAAGGAAGAGGCAACTCAGACTCTCTTAAAGCACAATTACACTATACATACCAGATAGTACAATTTAAAATATTATAAATATCTAAAAAAGCTGTGTTTAATACACAGCTTTTTCTAATACTTCATAATAATTTTCAAATGTCTTTCTACAGCAATATGGATCTTTTATCACAATTCCATCACATATTAATCCCGGAAGTGAAAACGACATTGACACTCTATGATCATCATATGTCTCTATCTCTGCTGCCTTTGGATTTCCCGGAAGTATTGTAATATTTCCATCCTTCTCAAATGCTTCAATTCCCATACCTGACAGATTGCCAATAATGGCGTTTATTCTGTCACATTCCTGAAGTCTTATATGTCCTACATTTGTTATCTCAACCTTGCTGTCAGCAAATGGTGCTATAGCAGCTAAGGTAAGTGTCTGGTCTGAAAATGACGACAAATCCCATCTTCCACCTTTTATTATGCCATCCTCCGGTGGAATTACTGTAATATCATCTCCTTCATAAATGGCACACCCCATGTCTGATAATACATCAAGAAATGCTATATCTCCCTGAAGCGAAGGCTTATATACTCCATTTACTACTACTGGAACTTTAAGAAGCGGACTCATGGCATAGAAATAGCAGGCCGCTGATAAATCCGGCTCAATCTTATAATCTAATGCATTATAATGCTGTCCACCCTGGATATAGAATCTGCCTGTATAATCAGTATCCTCACACGAAAGATAATCAACTCTCACTCCAAATGTCTCCATCATCTTAATCGTCATGTGGACATATGCCATTCCATGGCTTCCTACCACATTGATAGTAAGCCCATTTTCGAATAAAACTGATGATATAAGAAGTGCACTGAGAAACTGACTGCTTTTATCTACATCTATTGTCACTTCATTTCCTAAAATCTTAGGATTAGATATTGTAAATGGGAAATGAAATTCTTTCTCATCGTATTTAATCTTAGCGCCTAACAGGCTAAGCGCTTCGAGCAATTCCTGCATAGGTCTCTTCTTCATCTGTTCTGAAGATACCATGTGATATTTTCCTTCGGACAAACCAAGATATGCAGTCAGAAAACGTGCTGCAGTACCCGCACTTCCTACATCTACTGTCTTATCGTCACATGGAACCTTACCACCAAAACCGGTAATTGCTACTTTTTTATTCTCTTCGTCCACATCAACAGGAAATCCAAGACGTATAAGAGCATCTATAAAATGACGTGAGTCATCACTAAAAAGAACCCCTTCCAAAATGCTGCGGCCATTAGCTAATGCAGCAATCAGAAGGGCTCTGTTTGTTATGCTCTTAGATCCAGGAACCGACACCCTGATTGGATGTGGATTCTCTACAGGTCTAATCTTATAAATCATTGAAAATCTGATATATATCAATCTTAAGTGCATCTGTATCTGTCATACCGATAAATACAGCACCATACTGATATGCTCCTTCTTCATCCTTGCGACGTACAATCTCGATAACAGCATCTACGACTTCCTTAGTCCAGATCTGAATCTTTGTATCGTAGTATGTTCCTGTCTCAAGCTCCTGAGTAGCCTTAAAACCAATACCACTTCTAGAAATATCTGTTACGTCAACGTGAATATACTTAAGTGTTGTAACTCCTTCTTCATCAAGACGCTCAAGCTGAATAGATACGTCAAGATCAAGTCTCTTATGTTTTCTCTTCTCTTCCATGTTTAACTCCTATCAAACTGACAAATAGTTACACTAAATACATGTATATATTATTATAAAAATGACTTTTTTACAAGTATTACTTCATCAATTTATCTGTGATGAACATTGCATCACCAAAGCTGAAAAATCTGTATTTCTCCTCTACCGCGTTCTTGTATGCATTTAGAACTGCCTCTCTTCCTGCCAGGGCTGAAACTAACATAACAAGAGTAGACTGTGGCAAATGAAAATTAGTAATAAGGCAGTCAATAACCTTAAACTTATAGCCAGGATAAATAAATATCTCTGTCCATCCGCTGCACTCCCTGAGTCTTCCATTCTCATCTGCTGCCGACTCAAGAGTTCTTGTACTGGTAGTTCCTACTGATATTACCCTGCCGCCATTATCCTTTGTGGAATTAATAATGTCAGCCGCCTCCTGTGACACCATATAGAATTCTGAATGCATGTGATGCTCTAAAATATTATCAACTTTTACAGGTCTGAAGGTTCCAAGTCCAACATGAAGTGTAACTTCTGCAATTTTTACACCCTTGTGCTTTACTTTTTCAAGCAATTCCTTCGTAAAGTGAAGTCCTGCAGTTGGAGCTGCTGCCGAGCCATCATACTTGGCATATACAGTCTGATAACGATTCTTATCTTTTAATGTATGTGTTATATATGGTGGTAATGGCATCTGGCCTAACTGGTCTAATATTTCTTCAAAAATTCCATCATATGAAAACTGGATAAGTCGGTTTCCTTCTTCTACGATGTCAATGATTTCACCAACTAAAAGACCATCTCCAAAAATTATTCTTGTACCTGGTTTTGCTTTTTTCCCCGGCTTTACAAGAGTCTCCCAGATATCATTTTCTCTTCTCTTTAGAAGAAGCAATTCGATATTGGCAAGGGTTCCCTCCTTGACTCCGTAGAGTCTTGCAGGGATAACCTTGGTATTGTTTAAAACCAGACAGTCTCCTGGATTTAAGTAATCAATTATATCTTTGAAAATCCTGTGTTCAAATTCTCCGGAATTTTTATCAAGAACCATAAGTCGTGAACTTGATCTGTCCTCTAGAGGATCCTGTGCTATAAGTTCTTCCGGAAGTTCGTAATCAAAATCTTTAACGTCCATAAATATTCCTAACTATTTACGTAATGTAATTCCAAGCTTATTCTCAAGGTTATCCAATATATCCTGTACAAAGCCTTCTACTACCTTTGCCTTAAGCTCCTCATCCTTTGGAGTAAACACTACAGAGAATGCCATACTCTTCTTATCAGCAGGAAGCTGAACTCCCTCATAAACATCGAAAAGCTTAACCTCTGTTACATACTCGCAGGCTTCCCTGATGCCATTTTCAATAGATGCACATGTAACTGACTTATCAACTACGAATGCGAAGTCTCTCTTCTCGATATCATACTTTGGAAGTGGAACATATTCCTTAGCATTTCCATACCACTGTGATAATACACGCACATCAAGCTCCATAATAAATGCAGGAACCCTCATATTAAGCTCATCATAAATCTCATATGAAAGCTGTCCAAGGTATCCTATCTCCTGTCCCTGACAGAAAATTGCAGCTGTTCTGTATGGATGTAAGAAAGTCTTAGTTGCTGGCTCATAAGTAAATTCAAGCTCAAATGTATCTGCTACAGTCTCAGCAAATCCCTTTAATGTAAAGAATGATTCATTCTCTCCAAATAAACCTACACAGAGAGTCTCTCTCTCATCCGGATACTCTGAAAGAGGAAGTGACTTTGGAATAAAGATATTTCCAAGCTCGAAAATCTTTCCTTCAAGAGTTCCTCTCTTCTGATTTCTTGCAATTGCATGAATCATCTGTGGCGCAAGTGTTGTTCTCATAAGAGAAAGGTCTATATTAATTGGATTGATAAGGCTGATTGCCTGTCTCTCCTTTGCATCCTCAGGAAGTCTTAACATATCAAGGTCAGAAGGTGAGAAGAATGAATAATGAATTCCTTCGTATGCACCTGCTGCACAGAGTGCTCTCTTAAGCTTAAGCTCTGACTTCTGTCTTAAATTAAGTCCTCCTAATGTTACCTGTGCTGTTGGCATGAATGTTGAAATAACATGGTCATATCCATACATTCTGATAACTTCCTCAGCAACATCAGGATAATCCTCCATATCCTCTCTGTATGCCGGAATCTGAAGTGTAAGCTCATCTCCATTAATTACAGGAGCAAAGTTTAGGTTAGTTAAGATTCTTATGATATCCTCATCAGGAACCTTTACACCAAGTACTCCGTTTACTCTGTTAACACTTACCTTCATCTCCTTTGGCTCGATAGAGTTACCAGTGTTAACCTCGATATGAGTAGATGAAACCTTACCACACTCTAACTCCTCCATAAGATGAAGTGCTCTCTTCATTGCCATTACTGTTGTGTACTCGTATACGCCCTTAGAATATAAAGCACTTGAATCAGAAGACTGACCTAATGCTCTTGAACTCTTTCTGATATTATCTCTTGCGAACTTAGCAGCCTCAAACATTACCTCTGTAGTTGTATCCTGGATTTCTGAATTTAATCCACCCATAATACCTGCAAGAGCAACTGGCTTAACACCGTCACAGATTACAAGATTCTGATCATCAAGCTCGAATTCCTTTTCATCAAGAGTTACAATCTTCTCGCCATTTCCAGCACGTCTTACATTGATCTTATCGCCTTCAAGATAAGAGTAATCAAATGCATGCATTGGCTGTCCAAGCTCTTTTAATACATAATTTGTAATATCTACTACATTAGAAATTGATCCAATTCCAACTAAGGCAAGTCTTCTTCTCATCCATGCCGGTGACTGTCCAATTTTTACATCATGTACATAATGGGCAATGTATCTTGGACAGATATCTGTAGCATCAACAGTTACCTCAAAGTTCTTAGTAACCCCAGTCTCTGTATAGTCAAGTGCAGGCTCCTTTAACTCTTTGCCAAGTACTGCTGCAACTTCTCTTGCGATACCGAAAATACTCTGGCAGTCCGGTCTATTTGCTGTAATTGCAATGTCAAAAATCCATTCATCCATTCCAAGAATAGGTTTAACATCTGCTCCAACCTCTGCATCCTCTGGAAGAACTAAAAGACCATTATATCCGGCACCCGGGTAAAGGTCCTCATTAAGACCAAGCTCTGTTCCAGAACAAAGCATACCGAATGAATCATAACCTCTAAGCTTACCCTGCTTAATCTCCATTACACCTTCGATTGTAACGTGATCCTTTGCAGTTGCATAAACAGTTGCTCCGATAAGCGCGAGTGGGAATTTTCCACCTGCACATACATTGTCTGCTCCACAACAAATCTGGAATGTTCCATGTGTTCCTGCATTAACCTTGCAAAGACTAAGGTGTGTATCAGGAATTGGCTCACATTCTTCTACAAGTCCTACTACTACATTGCTAATATCTTTTCCTACCTCGATAAGCTCCTCAACCTCGAATCCACAGGAAAATAATTTCTCTTCTAACTCCTTTGGAGTTACATCTATATCTACATATTCTTTTAACCAACTAAGCGGTGCTAACATCTAAATATGCCTCCTTTATCCATAAATTAATCGTCGATCTGCTTTAATACACGCATATCAGACTCGAATAACAATTTGATATTATTGATTCCATACTTAAGCATTGCAATTCTCTCAATACCGATACCGAAAGCAAAACCGCTGTACTCTTCTGTGTCTACTCCACAGCCCTCTAATACCTTCTTGTTTACAACACCTGCTCCAAGTACTTCAATCCATCCTGTACCCTTACAGAGCTTGCAGCCCTTTCCGCCACACTGGAAGCAGCTTACGTCAACCTCTACTGATGGCTCTGTGAATGGGAAGTATGAAGGACGGAGTCTTGTCTTTGTTCCCTTTCCGAAAATCTTCTGTACGAACTCATCTAACATTCCCTTAAGGTCGCAAAGAGTAATTCCCTTATCTACTACCAGACCTTCCATCTGTGTAAACATTGGTGAATGTGTAGCATCATCATCTGAACGGAATACCTTACCAGGAGATACAACCTTAATAGGTGGCTTCTTAGCTTCCATTACATGAATCTGTCCTGCAGATGTCTGTGTACGAAGTAAGAACTCTGGTGTTAAATAAAATGTATCCTGCATGTCTCTTGCCGGATGATCATCTGGTGTATTTAATGCTGTAAAGTTATAGTAATCTGTTTCTATCTCTGTTCCTTCATAAATCTCAAATCCCATAGAAGCAAAGATATCTGTAAGCTGGTTACGAACAGTTGTCACAGGATGAAGATTTCCGTACTCCTGCTTCTCAGCTGGCATTGTAACATCAATCTTCTCTGACTCATATCTCAGTCGAAGTGCCTCTGCCTCAAACCTGGCCTTCTTCTCCTCTAATACTCTCTCAATAGCTTCCTTTGTCTCATTTACCCACTGACCAACCTTTGGTCTGTCTTCTGGAGAAACATCTTTCATACCTCTAAGTACTAAAGAAAGCTCCCCCTTTTTTCCGAGAATTGTGTTACGAACATCATTAAGCATCTCTAGTCCGTTTGAATTCTCAATCTGAGCTATTGCATCCTCTCTGATTTTTTGTAATTTTTCTTTCATTATTTTTTCACCTCATTTAAAATAATATGATTTTGGTCAAAAAAAAGGTTCCATCCCTAAAATAGGGACGAAACCATAATTCCGCGATACCACCCTGATTCCTGTCTAATGTATAATAAACAGGCTCTCATTGTCTGCGTAACGTGCAACCTACGATGTGAACTACACAAATTATAATATATTCTTCATTCACACAGCTCCTGTGGGAAATTCAATTACAGTCAATTCTTAAGATTGCTTGCAGCCGATGACAATCTCTCTCTGATAGCTGTACTGTAATCTACTTAACACATTCATAGCTTTTCTCACAAATATCTCTGACATTTTACCACAGCAACCAGCAAACATCAAGCTAAATTTCATATTCCAAGTTCTAAGCTCTCAGGTAAATTTGATATTCTCAGTTCTCAAGCTTCAGATTCTCAGAGTTCCTTGCGAAGTCCTTTAGGGTAATGGTTCTTGAGCTGACAACCGTTTGCTTTACACCAGCCTGCAGAAAATCCATCTATGCATAGAAGGGTCCAGCCCTTTATATTCTTATCAGTTTCCTCATCATTAAGCATGACTGATTCTCCCCTGTAATAAGCTTTCACTCTTATATCATCATAAGCCAGATTTATTTTACTCTTCACATCTTCTATACCTAATGAAAGGGCAAGTGCAAAAGCAGGTTCAAATCTGTTCTTCCTGTACTCTCCAATATGTAGTCCTGCTCTTAATACACGAATACCGTCTAAAGCAGGCGCATTATCGGGAAGTCTGTATAGCTGGTCCTTAAATAATTTAAGTTCTCCCAATAATATCCATTCTTTTATTTCAGACGAAACTGCTGTATCAAGAAATTCATCAAGCTGTTTCATCTGTTCCTTTGTAAGCTTTACTGTTTTATCTTTCTTTAAGTTTTTATTCTTTGAATTATTATCTTTTAAATTACTCTGTGTCTCATAAGCAGGCAATTTTCCTGTCTTAAAAAGTTCAGCAACAAAATGGCCCTCACCCTTTTGGATATGTGGCCAGAACCGCTCCATCTTTCCAACAGAAAATTCTGGATGCTTACTCAAGAATTCTTCTATTACATCCTCATTCTCTTCTCTTGAAAATGTACATGTAGAATATACAATCCTTCCTCCTGGCATTAACATGACTGCTGCATTATTGAGAATCTCAAGCTGACGACTTGCACACACCAACACCTGCTTGGGGCTCCACTGTTCCATCGCTTCCGGCAGCTTTCTAAACATTCCCTCCCCGGAACAAGGTGCATCTACCTGAATGGCATGAAAATAAGATGGAAATTTTGTAGCAAGTTTTGAACTGTCTTCGTTCGTTACTATTACATTTACAGCACCCATTCTTTCAATATTTGATGATAATATCCTGCTTCTTGCAGAATTAATTTCATTAGATATCAAAAGACCTGTTCCATCTAAATAACTTGCAAGCTGTGTACTCTTGCCACCCGGGGCTGCACATAAATCCAGAACTCTCATTCCTGTTTCCGGAGCAAGAAGTGCTGCAGGTGACATTGCACTTGGCTCCTGAATATAATATAATCCTGCCTCGTGATAAGGATGCTTTCCCGGTCTTGACTCTTCTCCATAATAAAATGCATTTTTTGCCCATGAAACTTCTTCTGCTTCATCAATATCTGCATTTTTCAGATACTCAGAATATTTTGATACATCAATTCCTTTTTTTAAAGTATTAAATCTTAGTGCCTGATATCTGTTATTATCGTAGCTACTAAGAAAATCATCCCACTCTTTACCTAACATGAGCTTCATTTTATTTTCGAATTCAACAGGTAATGCCATTCTTATCCACCTCATCACATTTATCTTCAAAAGTATAAATCTAATATGCTGTTTGCGCAATATCTTTTATCTGAACTGAATTATAGTAATAATTAATTATATCAGAGAAATTAAAGCCCTCTGTTGCAAGCTCGTTGGCACCATACTGACTTAATCCTATGCCATGTCCAAATCCGCCACCATTTATAGTAACTCCATCATCTGCAATTGAAAAACATGCACTTGGCAGCATTGACAAATCATCTCTTACACTTCCATCATTTAATGTAATATCACCAATTACAGTTCCCATAAATTTTCTTATATCATTTTCAGTGGTGTAATTTCTTTTTCCTTTTTCAAACTGTAATTCCAAATCAAGAACATATCCGGCATTAGATTTTTTCTTAATCTTGACTGTTTGTATTTTTCCCAACTCCGAATCACTATATCCTGACAAATCAAGTTTTGTATTCCAACTATAAAAAACAGAAGATTCGTCTTTTGACTCAACAGACTTAATATAATTTGGTGTTATACTATCCCAGACCTCCATAGTCTCGGTCATTCCACTGCAAGTTGAAAAATAATAACAGGTTATAAGATTATTATCCTGCGTAATAACCTTTCCAGCAGTTTCTATGACTGCTTTATCCGTAATATCATAATTTCCTTTGTAATTGTATACCTGATATGCTGTAGAATCATCAAGATTAGCCCCTAATGCACTATAATTATTATTCTTCATCTGGGCATATGCAAAAGTTCTTGCACAAACAGCTTGTGCTTTTAAAGCTTCATATGAGAAATTGACAGGCATCTCTGATGGTAAAACATATCTAACATAATCTTCTATTCCCAGTTCATTAATAAGCACCAAACCCTCATTAAATTTTTTTATAGTAAAGCTTCCTTCATAACCATTTTTCAGATAAGTTTCCCCATCTCTAGAAAAATATAGTTTTCCTTCTGTCGGCATAATTATCATTTCAGACATATTGTTTGCCGCAAGATAATCATTTGCAGAAACCACAGCATCCTCTATCTGCTGTCCATCAATATTTAATTTACTATCCGATTTTATCCAAAGATTTTCATAATATGTTTGGTCGTGATTTAAAATAAGCACTCTAATATTGTCATAATTTGGCTGCATTTTTTGAATAAGCGCACATACAACACCATTTTCACAGACATAATCAAAAGTAGATGCTCCCACAATAACATTTTCCAGTTTATCCTCAACTATTCCATTATCTGTCATTTTATATATCGGAGGATTATTATCTCTTTGTATTCGACCATAGTTTTCAACTTCAAAATAATCAGCTCCATAACTCAAAAGTCTTCCGGATGCAATATTTTCTTTGTCACGAATTAATGCTACTTCTCCATTTTCTATGACAATGTCAGCTACTTCTACTACCTCTTCTTCTGGTACACCTTTTACTTCATATTCAGTCTCTTCACAGACAAAACGTATTCTTCCTGCCTCACAACTTATGACATACGCATTCTCATATACCATATTTTCTGCAACTGCATTTACACTTGGTTTCTTTCCGATTCCAGTAAAAATTATTATACCGGTTGCAAGCAACGATATTATAATCGCAACTCCAATCGCAATAGTAGTTTTTTTCATGTTATTCTCCGTCCAAAAATACTCTTATTCACAAAAAAGGAAGCTGCTCTAAAAGCAGCCTCCCATATCTTTTGTATATTAGTATTCTTTAGTATTTTATACTTTATTCTTTAGTACTTAAAAATTCTTCTGTACTTAAAAAAATCTTCTGTACATTTACAATTTTTCTTCTGTAAATAACCCAAAATGCCGTTTCCTGTAATTTAGACTCCTAGCTAATGCTAGGTGGGTAACCGCAGTTTGTCTTCTGTCTTCCACTGGCTGTTAATCCACGCAGAATGCATGGCAGCACGTCGTACGCATCGATGTGGCCTGACATCATTCAAATCATTTAGGAATCCCGTAAAAGTAAATGTAGGTTCTAAATACACAGGAGTATCGAACACCCCAGGCTTCTTGTTGCTTTTATTATACTTTACTATGCGCAGTATTTCAATCAATAATTCTGTTTTTGTACTGGCAATTTTTACTTATGCCACATTTTAGAATATGTAGATTTTGCATATTTAAACTGTTGACTAAAAAACAACAATAATAAAATAAATAACACCATTTGTACGAAAGTCCAATAAGGTATCTTATATAGCATATCTGATATAAAGCTTACAACACTTATCAACGAAACGGATAATCCAAAGAAAACAAAACGCGGATATATATACGAAATGAAACCTTTTGAATCTTTTATTTTCTTCTTTTCTTCTTCTACCATTATTGAATCACTTATCTTACCACTTTTGTGCATACTTATTCCCAGATAAGCAACATAAAAACCAAAAAAGAATATAACAGCATCTATTATTATCTCAATAGGCATAAATAATTACTCCTTTATTTTGTATATATCTACTATTATAGTGTAACAAATATATATTAAAATAGTAAAATGGTAATAAAAATCATTGATTATTTTGCTCTTTTATAGTAAAATTGTTATAAAATATATAAAGGGGTTACAAATAATGAACATTAATGACATGAAGATTTTAATTTGCGACGATTCAATCCTTGCTCGCAAACAGTTAAAAGATATTATAACAACATTAGGAACTCCAACTTTTATTGAAGCAACTGATGGTCAAGGTGCCATTGACAAATATAAAGAATGTACACCTGATTTAGTATTTCTTGACATAGTAATGCCTAAAAAAGATGGAAACATTGCTATTCAGGAAATTATGACATATGACCCTGAGGCTACAATAATCATAGCATCATCAGTTGGTACTCAGTCCCAGCTTAAATGTGCTTTACAGGCTGGAGCTAAAGATTTTATACAAAAGCCACTGGACAAGCAACAGGTTATTGACATTTTAACAAAAGTAGCCGAAGGGAGATAATTATGTATACTCAATTTTTTGGTAATTATCTGCTCTCTCGTGGTTATGTAACACGTGAGCAGCTTTTTGAAGCTATGCAGAAGAAATCAACTCAGCATATGAAGCTAGGTACTCTTGCAATTCACGCTGGATTAATGGCAGCCTCAGAAGTTGATAGCATAGTTATTGAACAGACACATGTAGATAAAAAATTTGGTGAATTAGCAATCGAACTCGGATATCTTACTAACGAGCAAGTTATTAATCTATTAAAGACACAAAGTCCAGATTACCTTCTTTTGGGACAGATATTAGTGGATGATGGTGTTATTACAAATACTGATTTAGAAAACATCATAACTGACTATCGTTCAGAAAACGAAATGCTCGATTTGGATATGTCTGTTGAAACAAAAGATGATATCAAAAGACTTTTTGAAAAATTCTTTATTGCTTCAGAGACACAGATTTCCGAACTCGGAAGAATGTATTTAGAACTTCTTTTTAATAATTACATAAGATTTGTTGGAGAAGACTTCACTCCTCTTTCTGTTGAGCCGTGTACAGAATTTCCTACAGATTGTTGTGTTCTTCAGGAGGTTCTCGGAGATTATGCACTTGCTGCTTATATAAGTATGGACGAGGCTACTGCCGTTGAATTTGCATCTAGATATGTTGGAGATCAGTTCTTTGAGTATGATGAGTATGTTAAAGCTTCTTTAGAAGATTTCCTTAATCTTCATAATGGACTTTTCATTGTAAACTGCTCTAATGATTATTCTTTGGAATTATCAATTTCAGCTCCAGAACATCAGACTGAGCCAATCTTATATTTTGAGGACAATGCATATCATATTCCAATTATGTATTCTTTTGGAACAGTACATTTTATTTTACAAATCAAAAAATTATACGAAATATAATTTTTGTTTAAAAAAGGATGTTCGCATGAACATCCTTTTTATTTTATTATTTAAGTTATTGTTTTAAATAAATGACTTCACAAATTACATTCCAAGGAATTTCTTAACTACAGAAACCATCTCATCAACTTCACATACTGTATCATGAAGAACCTCTGCACTTCTGATTTCCTCGATTGCCTGTGGAACTTCAACATTTCCAAGCTTAGAAAGCTCATCTACAAGCTCAAAATCTCCCATGCTGTCATACTTGCTGTCGATAGCATTCATTACACTTCTTGTGAACTTGAATGGACTAGCTGTTGAAGCAATAACAGTCTTTGTATCTATATCGTTTGTATCCTTAACGTATTTTGCATATACACCAGCTGCAACAGCAGTATGTGTATCAATAATATATCCTGTATCTTCATAAAGCTTCTTGATAACAGATGCTGTCTCCTGCTCACTTGTGTAATTTCCGTAGAAATCTTTAAGCTGCTCTTTCATCTCAGGTGTAATTTCATATTTTCCATCAGTTGCCAACGCCTTCATAAGCTCACTGTTCTTAGATGCATCATTTCCAGCAATTCTATAGATTAATCGCTCAAGATTTGAAGAGATAAGAATATCCATAGATGGAGAATTTGTAAGAATGAAATCTCTGTTCTTATCATATGTACCTGTGCTGAAGAAATCATATAATACTTTGTTCTCATTTGATGCACAGATTAATTTTGCAATCGGAATACCCATATTCTTTGCAAAGAAGGCTGCGAGAATGTTTCCAAAGTTTCCAGTTGGAACTACAACGTTAATTTCCTCGTCCTTTGCAATAGCTCCGTTAGCATAAAGCTTAGCATATGAATATACATAATAAACAATCTGTGGAACAAGACGACCAATGTTAATTGAATTGGCTGATGAGAACTGATATCCGGCATCGTTCATCTGCTTTGCAAGCTCCTTATCATTGAACATTGCCTTAACACCACTCTGAGCCTGGTCAAAGTTACCATTAATTCCAACAACATGTGTATTAGCACCCTTCTGGGTAACCATCTGCTTCTCCTGAATTGGGCTTACACCATTCTTTGGATAGAATACTACAATCTTTGTTCCTTCAACATCTGCAAATCCTGCTAAAGCAGCCTTACCTGTGTCCCCGGATGTAGCTGTAAGTATAACAATATCATTAGTTACATTATTCTTTCTAGCAGAAGTAATAAGTAAATGAGGAAGAATTGAAAGGGCCATATCCTTAAACGCAATAGTTGAGCCATGGAATAACTCAAGATAATATGCACCGTCTGCCTCTACTAATGGTGCGATTTCCGGAGTATCAAATTTACTGTCATAAGCCTTGTTAATACAGTTCTTTAACTCTTCCTCTGTAAAATCTGATAAGAACTGCTTCATTACTGCATATGCAGTCTCCTGATAAGACATTTTTGCAAGTTCATCAATTGTAACATCAAGTGTAGGAATGCTGTCTGGTACAAATAATCCTCCATCATCAGCAAGTCCTTTTAAAATAGCTTGTGATGCTGTTAACTTAACATCGCCATTTCTTGTGCTTGAATACATAACACTCATTTCTTTACCTCATTTCTTTAATAAACATATTTTTAATTACTATACCAAAACATGACAAAAAATGCTACAATATATTTCATATTATAGAAAAAATCAAAAGGAGTCCTTATGTTAGCAGGAGCTTATTTAGCCACCCGCAAAGACGGCAGTGTCTATTACCGTTCAAATATTACATATAAAAACAAACATATCAGTCTTGGAAGCTTCGAATCAGAAGAAGCTGCTCATCAGGCTTACCGAGTCGCTACTTCTATATTGAAAAGCCACGACTCTATAGAAGACTCCTTCTATCAGACATACGCTCTGCCTTTTGAGAAAATTGTAACACTCATAAACTTCAGAGATAACAATATGTATATCTCTACTCCAATATATTTGCGGAAAAATTATTTCAGTTACTATCTTAGTATCAATCAGGTTTTAAAATTTGATATCGATGATCTGTTTTACTATTCCAGCCATAAAATCATGCAGCGACAGGGTCATTTATTTGTAAATGACTATGGCATGCAGGTTACAATTTTATCACGTTATGGTATTAAAAGTCATGCAGTTTTAGAACGCGACTATATTTTTGTAAATGGAGATTCTACTGATTACCGTTATTCAAATATCCAGATTATAAATCGATATTATGGTGTAAGCAGAATTGAGAAATCCGGAATTCCTTATTACCGCGTTAAAATTCACATCAATGGTAATTATACAATCGGAACCTACCGCGACGAGAACAAAGCTGCTGTGGCTTATAATAAAGCTATTGATCTTGCCCATTCAGCTGGCATAGAAAAAAACTTTCCCGAAAACTACATCGAAGAATATTCCGGTTCTCAATATGCTGATATTTATCGTCAAATTAAAATTTCTCAGAAATATATTGATTATCTAAATAGTATATCTTAATTTGCAAAACATAAGAGGGACTCACCAAAATGGTGGTCCCTCAGTTTTATTTCTGGTTAATGTAATTTACCAGACCTTCACAATCTATAATTTTCTGCATGAATGGTGGGAATGCCTGTCCCTGGAATTTCTGACCAGTTGTGATATCTGTGATAACACCTGTATCGAAATCAACCTCAACTTCATCTCCTGCCGAAATTGCTATAGCTGCTTCAGGACACTCAATAATCGGAAGTCCAATATTGATTGAATTTCTATAAAAGATTCTGGCAAATGTCTCAGCAATTACACAGCTTACATTAGAAGCTTTGATTGCTAATGGAGCATGCTCTCTTGATGATCCACATCCGAAATTCTTATTAGCTACGATTATATCTCCATCTTTTACGTTATTAACAAAATCCTTATCTATATCTTCCATACAATGTGTAGCAAGTTCCTTTGGATCAGAAGAATTAAGATATCTTGCAGGAATAATAACGTCTGTATCTACATTATCTCCATATTTAAATACACGACCATGTGCTGCTTTCATTTTCTTACCTCCAATCCTTACATTACTTCTTCAGGTCCGGAAATCTTACCAGTAATTGCACTTGCAGCTGCTACAGCAGGACTTGCAAGGTATACCTCAGACTCTACATGACCCATTCTACCTACGAAGTTACGGTTTGTTGTTGAAACACAACGCTCACCTTCAGCCATAACACCCATGTATCCACCAAGACATGGACCACAGGTTGGTGTGCTTACAATAGCACCAGCCTCGATAAATGTCTTAAGAAGACCTTCCTCCATAGCCTGAAGATAAATCTTCTGTGTTGCAGGAATAACAATTACACGAATTCCCTTTGCAACCTTCTTACCCTTAAGAATCTCAGCTGCTACTCTAAGGTCATCCATTCTACCGTTTGTACATGAACCGATTACAACCTGGTCAATCTTTACATCGCCTACTTCGTCGATTGTTCTTGTATTCTCTGGAAGATGTGGGAATGCAACTGTTGACTTAAGTGTGCTAAGATCAATTGTGTATTCCTCATCATATTCTGCATCTTCATCAGCAGTATACTCAACGAATGGTCTCTTAGAATGCTCTTTCATGTATTCTCTTGTAAGATCATCTACTGGGAAGATACCATTCTTTCCACCAGCCTCAATTGCCATATTTGCAATTGTAAAACGGTCATCCATTGAAAGGTATTTAATTCCCTCTCCAACGAATTCCATTGATTTGTATAAAGCTCCATCAACACCTATCATTCCGATAATGTGAAGGATTACATCCTTACCACTTACCCATTTTGCAGGCTTTCCTACAATGTTAAACTTAATTGCTGATGGCACCTTAAACCATGCCTTACCTGTTGCCATTCCGGCAGCCATATCTGTACTTCCTACACCTGTAGAGAAAGCTCCTAAAGCTCCGTATGTACATGTATGCGAGTCAGCTCCGATGATAACATCTCCTGCAACTGTAAGTCCCTGCTCTGGTAAAAGTGCATGCTCAATACCCATCTCTCCTACATCAAAGTAGTTTGTAATATCATTCTTGCATGCAAACTCGCGAACGCATTTACAATGCTGAGCTGATTTAATATCTTTATTTGGTGCAAAGTGATCCATTACAAGAGCAATTTTATCCTTGTGGAACACTCCATCTACCTTCATCTTTTCAATCTCGTGAATTGCTACTGGTGAAGTAATATCATTTCCAAGCACAAGATCAAGATCTGCCTCAATAAGCTGTCCTGCACTTACATAATCAAGACCTGCGTGTGCAGCAAGAATCTTCTGTGTCATTGTCATTCCCATGCTTTTTTCCTCCTAATTCTATAACCACATATTGGTGAGTGAACGTATGTGATTACTAAGTCATAACTGATGATAACATAAGTAAATATATAATAAAAATACATAATAAACATATTTACCATAACTACGTTTTATGATAAAATACATATATGATAACCGGAAAGGAGATACAAATATGAACCAGAATCTATCATCATATTGGATATTTTATACTGTTGCTAATGCAGGCAACATCTCTAAGGCTGCAAAAGAATTATATATTAGTCAGCCTGCTATAAGTAAGTCTATCCAAAAACTCGAAGACAGTTTGAATTGTAAACTCTTTTCCCGCAGTTCGAGAGGTGTAATATTAACCCCAGAAGGAAACCTGCTATACGGCCATGTCAAGGAAGCTTTTGAAACCTTAGGTACAGGCGAAGAAAAGCTTAAACGTTCAATTGAACTAGGAGTAGGCCATTTAAAAATTGGAGTAAGTTCAACCCTATGTAAATATATGCTTCTTCCCTATCTACAGGAATTTATCAAGCATAATCCTCATATAAGTATTTCCATAAATTGTCAATCAACAAACGAAACTTTAAAACTTTTAGATGACAACAAAATTGACATTGGACTTATCGGTAAACCAACATCTCTTAAAAATTTAAACTTTTATTTTCTTGAAAATATAGAAGATATTTTTGTATCAACCAAAGATTATATTCGAAACTTAAGTGCACGTGGAATCAAGAAAAACGAAATACTTCAAAATTCCACACTTATGCTTCTCGATAAAAACAATATGACTCGTCAGTACATTGACGATTACTTACAAGAGAACCAGATAACTGTTGCTGAGTCAATTGACATTTCCAATATGGATCTTCTTATTGACTTTGCTAAAATCGGTGTTGGAGTTGCCTGCGTAATAAAAAGTTTTGTTAAGAAAGAACTTGCAGAAGGAAAATTAATTGAGATTCCTCTAGGTTTACCTATTCACAAGCGTGAAGTTGGATTTGCATACAAAGATAATATTTCAATCTCTCCTTCACTATCTGCATTTATTAATTTTTATGAAAATTTTACCCCGGAGGAAACATAATGAAAGAACAGATTCATACAATACCAATATCCGATGCAATGGAAAATGCAGGCGAATGCCCATTCTGCTACATTGAAAGAAGAACTGAAGACCACATGATGGATTTTGTACTTGGTCATGGAGCCTCATATATGGAATCTGATATTAGAGAAATGACAGATAAAGAAGGCTTTTGTCGTTCACATTTTAAGAAAATGTTTGAATATGGCAACTCATTAGGAAATGCCTGGATATTAAAAACAATGTTCCTAAGACATCTTGAGGAAATGGATAAAGAATTTAAGAATTTCAAGCCTGATTCGTGTGGTAAAAAAGGTATTTTCAAAAAGGAAACAGGTTCAAATTCCATCATTGACTGGATTAATAAAAGAGAATCCACCTGTTTTATCTGTTCAAGCGTTGAGAATACATTTAATGCCTACATGAAAACTTTCTTTGACATGTACAAAAAGGATGCCAGTTTTAGAAAACAGGTTGCCGAAACAAAAGGATTTTGTCTTAACCATTTTAAAGTTCTTTTAAATGGTGCAGATACAATGTTAAATGATAAAGAACGAAAAGAATTCTATGATATGGTTCTTCCACTCATGAAAGAAAACTTCAGTCGTGTTTACGAGGATATTGCCTGGTTTATAGAAAAATACGATTACAAAAATAAAGATGCTGACTGGAAAGACTCAAAGGATGCTATTCAGCGCGGAATGCAGAAGCTTCGTGGTCAGGATCCTTCAAAAGAATTCCATAAGATTAAGAAATAAATATTTTTAAAATTAAAAGCTATGAAGATTTTTGATTTGCATATCATCGTCTTCATAGCTTTTTTGCCATTTTATTTCATAACAAAGTTTGCAATTCTTCCAGGTACGTAAATCTCTTTTACTACATTTCCAGTAAGCTTGTCTGCGATTACTTCTTTTGCTTTTGCAAGAACTTCATCCTTTGGCTCATCCTTTGCAATTGCAAGAGTTCCCTTTGTCTTTCCATTGATCTGAATTGCAATTTCAACAGTGTTATCTACAGTTTTTGCCTCATCGTATGTTGGCCAGCTTTCGTATGCAATTGTGTTGTCATGGCCTAACTTCTGCCAGATTTCTTCTCCAACATGAGGGCAGACACATGAAAGCATCTTGATAAGACCTTCTGCATACTCTCTTGGGCACTTGCCAACCTTATATACTTCGTTCACGAAAATCATCATCTGACTTATAGCTGTATTGTATCCTAATGCTTCAAAGTCATTTGTTACCTTCTTAACAGTCTGGTGGTAAACCTTTTCTAATTCTCCCCCAGTTTCCTCTGTAATATTCTCTGGTACAGTGAAGAAATTCCATACTCTTGTTATGAAACGCTTTGCGCCCTGAACATTGTTATCATTCCATGGCTTAGATACCTCAAGTGGTCCCATGAACATCTCATATAATCTTAATGTATCTGCACCGTACTCTTCTACTACATCACTTGGGTTTACAACAAATTCTGGGAATCTCTTACCCATCTTAATTCCGTTTGAACCAAGAATCATACCCTGATGTACAAGCTTCTTAAATGGCTCCTTTACTGGTGATAAGCCCTTATCATATAAGAATCTGTTCCAGATTCTTGAATACATAAGATGACCTACCGCATGCTCTGGTCCACCTACGTATAAGTCAACTGGAAGCCAGTGCTTTAAGAGCTCCTGATTAGCAAACTCTTTATCATTGTGTGGATCGATATATCTCATATAATACCATGAAGATCCTGCTGAACCTGGCATTGTAGATGTCTCTCTGATACCCTTTACGCCGTTAGCATCGTACTGCTTCCACTCTGTAGCATTCTCAAGTGGAGCCTTACCATTCTTACCCTTGTAATCTTCAAGCTCTGGTAAAACAAGCGGAAGCTCCTCATCAGGAAGGAAGTAAATCTCGCCATCTTCCTTATATACACATGGAACCGGCTCTCCCCAGTATCTCTGACGTGCAAAAATCCACTCACGGAATCTGTAGTTTACAGTTCTCTTTGCAACACCCATATTCTCAAGTTTGACTGTGATGGCCTCTTTTGCCTCCTCAACAGTCATTCCTGTAAACTCTTCTGAGTTGATAAGTTTACAGCCTTTTCCAAGATAATCCTGTTTCTCAAATGCACTCTCAGACACATCTCTTCCTTCAATTACCTGAATCATATCGATGTTATGAGCAATTGCATACTCAAAGTCCCTCTGGTCATGTGAAGGAACAGCCATAACTGCACCTGTACCATAGCTTGCAAGTACGAAGTCACCAATAAACATACGAACTTCCTTGCCATTTACAGGGTTGATACATTTAAGACCCTTAAGCTCGCATCCAGACTTTGTCTTATTAAGTTCTGTTCTGTCCATATCGCTCTTCTTTATTGTCTCATCAATATAAGCCTGAACTTCTTCTTTATTCTCTACTCTGTCCATGAGTCCTTTTACAATTTCTCCGTCTGGAGCAAGAACCATGAATGTAATACCATAGATTGTCTCAATACATGTAGTAAAGATAGAGAACTTTCCACCACCTACGATTTCAAACTCAACCTCTACACCAGTACTCTTACCAATCCAGTTTCTCTGCATTTCTTTTGTAGACTCAGGCCAGTCAATCTCCTCGAGTCCTTCGAGAAGTTTCTCTGCAAATGCAGGCTGGTCAATTACCCACTGTGGCATATTTTTTCTGATTACCGGATATCCACCACGCTCAGACTTTCCATCAATAACCTCGTCATTTGAAAGAACTGTTCCAAGCTCCTCACACCAGTTTACCGGCATATCGATATGCTTTGCATATCCAGCTTCATATAACTGTTTAAAAATCCACTGTGTCCACTTATAGAACTCAGGATCACTTGTCGCAATCATCTTGCTCCAGTCATAGTCAAAACCAAGTTCTTTTAACTGCTTAGAGAATGTCTTAATATTCTCCTGAGTAAATCCATTTGGGTGATTTCCTGTACTGACAGCATACTGCTCTGCTGGAAGTCCAAATGAATCATATCCCATTGGATGTAACACATTGTATCCCTGCATTCTCTTCATACGTGACATAATATCTGTTGCTGTATATCCTTCTGGATGTCCTGCGTGAAGACCTACTCCTGATGGATATGGAAACATATCAAGTGCATAGTATTTTGGCTTGGAAAAATCCCAGACATCTGTCTTGAATGTCTCGTTCTCTTCCCAATATTTCTGCCATTTTGCCTCTATGGCTTTGTGATTATAAGCTTCTGACATTTCTTTTGCCTCTCATTTCATTTTAATTTAATTCCGGGTGTACATTCTTGCGCATGAGTTTATATATCTGCCTGCGCAGGAACTCCTTGGCGGAATTTAACACTATTAATAAAAATATTATACTTGCAGGCGCATTTTGTCAACTAATTAAAAAGAGAGCAGATTTTCTGCCCTCTTTTTTTAATTCTATATTAATATTAATACAGTTTTATTTTCAAATTATAACTGTGGTCCAGCTGAAACAAGTGCCTTACCAGCATCGTTTGTTGTGTACTTAACGAAGTTCTTGTTGAATCTCTCAGCAAGATCCTTAGCCTTTGTCTCCCACTCAGAAGCATCTGCATATGTGTCACGTGGGTCAAGGATTGTTGGGTCTACTCCTGGAAGCTCTGTTGGAACTTCAAAGTTGAACATTGGGATGTTCTTTGTTGGAGCCTTTAAGATATCTCCTGAAAGGATAGCATCGATAATTCCTCTTGTATCCTTAATTGTGATTCTCTTTCCTGTTCCATTCCATCCTGTATTTACAAGGTAAGCCTTAGCTCCGCTCTTCTCCATCTTCTTAACGAGCTCCTCAGCATACTTTGTTGGGTGAAGCTCTAAGAATGCCTGTCCGAAACATGCAGAGAATGTTGGTGTTGGTTCTGTAATTCCACGCTCTGTACCAGCAAGCTTAGCAGTAAATCCTGAAAGGAAGTAGTACTGTGTCTGCTCTGGTGTAAGGATAGATACTGGAGGAAGTACTCCAAATGCATCTGCTGAAAGGAAGATTACGTTCTTTGCTGCAGGTGCTGCAGATACTGGCTTAACGATATTGTTAATGTGGTTGATTGGGTAAGATACACGAGTATTCTCTGTAACACTCTTGTCGTCAAAATCAATCTTTCCGTTAGCATCTACTGTTACGTTCTCAAGAAGAGCATTTCTCTTGATAGCGTTGAAGATATCTGGCTCAGACTCTTTGTCAAGTCCGATAACCTTTGCATAACATCCACCCTCGAAGTTGAATACGCCGTTGTCATCCCAACCGTGCTCATCATCACCGATAAGAAGACGCTTTGGATCTGTAGAAAGTGTTGTCTTACCTGTTCCTGAAAGTCCGAAGAAGATTGCTGTATTCTCACCATTCATATCTGTGTTTGCTGAACAGTGCATTGAAGCAATTCCCTTAAGTGGAAGGTAGTAGTTCATCATAGAGAACATACCCTTCTTCATCTCTCCGCCGTACCATGTGTTAAGAATTACCTGCTCACGGCTTGTGATGTTGAATGCAACACATGTCTCAGAGTTAAGTCCTAACTCAGCGAAGTTCTCAACTTTAGCCTTTGAAGCATTGTATACGATGAAATCAGGCTCGAAATCCTTAAGTTCATCCTCTGAAGGAATGATGAACATGTTCTTAACAAAGTGTGCCTGCCAAGCTACCTCTACGATAAAACGTACAGCCATACGTGTATCCTTGTTAGCTCCACAGAATGCATCTACTACAAAAAGTCTCTTGTTAGAAAGCTCTTTCTTTGCAAGATCCTTAACTGTTGCCCATGTCTCCTCTGTCATTGGGTGGTTATCGTTTGGATATTCCTCTGAATTCCACCATACTGTATCCTTAGAATTCTCATCCATAACGATATATTTATCCTTAGGCGAACGTCCTGTATAGATACCAGTCATAACGTTAACTGTTCCAAGCTCTGTCTCCTGACCTACTTCAAAGCCCTCAAGACCTGGCTTTGTCTCTTCCTCGAATAACTGCTCGAAAGAAGGATTGTAAACTATCTCAGTAGTTCCTGTGATTCCGTACTTTGTTAAATCGATTGTTGCCATCTCATTTACCTCACTTTTCGTATTATATTAAATCCTATGAATAGGTTTTAAAACTTTACCAAAATAATGATATCTCAATCCTATAGTAAAATCAATATTATTTTGTGATTTTTTTAACGAAATAAATCTCAAATTTGGAAAAAAAAGGAGTGCATTTCTGCACTCCTGATACTTCATAAAACAAATTAGTTGTTGATAAACTTGTCTTCTTCATTGTTCCAGCTGTAAAGCTTACGAATTTCCTCTCCAACCTTCTCTGATGGATGCTCAGCTGCAAGCTTTCTCATTGCCTGGAAGTGAACCTGACGTCCAGCATCTGACATGTCAAGTAAGAACTCCTTAGCAAATGATCCGTCCTGGATATCAGAAAGAACCTTCTTCATAGCCTTCTTTGTCTCTTCTGTGATGATCTTTGGTCCTGTTATGTAATCACCATACTCAGCTGTGTTAGAGATTGAGTATCTCATTCCAGCGAATCCTGACTGGTAAATAAGGTCAACGATGAGCTTCATCTCATGGATACACTCAAAGTATGCATTTCTTGGATCATATCCAGCCTCAACAAGTGTCTCAAAACCAGCCTGCATAAGTGCACATACACCACCACAAAGAACAGCCTGCTCACCGAAAAGGTCTGTCTCTGTCTCTGTTCTAAATGTTGTCTCTAATACTCCGGCTCTTGCTCCACCGATTGCTAAAGCGTATGCAAGTGCTGTCTCTAATGCCTTACCTGTAGCATCCTGCTCAACAGCTACTAAACATGGAACACCCTTTCCAGCCTGGTACTCAGAACGTACTGTATGTCCTGGTCCCTTTGGAGCGATCATTGTAACATCAACATCTGCTGGTGGCTTAATGCATCCAAAGTGAATGTTAAATCCGTGTGCAAACATTAACATGTTACCTGGCTCAAGGTTTGGCTCGATATCGTTCTTATACATATCAGCCTGCTTCTCATCATTGATAAGAATCATGATGATATCAGCCTTCTTAGCAGCTTCTGCTGTTGTATATACTTCAAATCCCTGCTTCTCAGCCTTAGCCCATGACTTGCTTCCCTCATAGAGACCGATGATAACGTTGCATCCAGACTCCTTAGCATTTAATGCATGAGCATGACCCTGGCTACCGTATCCGATAACTGCAATTGTCTTTCCCTCTAAAGCTGCAAGGTTACAATCTTCCTGATAATAAATTTTTGCTTCCTGTGACATTTTATGTTCCTCCTAAAATTGTGTTCATATTAATTCACCACATAATGTGGATTGAAAACTAATTTAAAATTATTACAGCATTACTACATCTGCTGTTCCTCTTGAAAGACCAGTAATACCTGTTCTTGCAAGCTCAAGGATTTCATAACCCTGAAGCAGATTTAAAAATGCTTCCAGCTTACCCTGATGCCCTGTAAGCTCGATTACCATAGAATCAATAGTTACATCTACAACCTTTCCATGGAAAATCTCAGTAACATTCATAATAGGCTGACGTTCTGTATCCTTTGCTCTTATCTTAACTAAGATGAGCTCTCTTGTAACTGATGCACCTGGCTCAAGTATCTTTATATCTACCACATCCTCAAGCTTAGCAAGCTGTTTCTCAATCTGCTCAAGGCTCTGCTCGTCGCCACTTGCAACTACTGTTACTCTTGAATATCTCTCATCTGCAGTACCACCTGCAGAAATACTTTCCATATTAAATCCTCTTCTGCTAAACAGTCCTGATATTCGACTTGTCACACCAGGATTATTTTCAACTAAAAGGGAATATGTCTGTTTTCTCATATGAAAAATACCTCGTAATTTTTTAATTTGTTCACCCACTAGTGAAATCATAGTACTATAATCAAAGTTTGTCAAGCAATAATGTTATTATAACTTTTTGTTATACAATTAATAACTCTGTAAATCTTTCGATTATAATAAAGGGATACAATAAACTGTTATTTTTGTTTAGTCGAATTAATACCTATCATTCCTTTAATCATCGTTACTGCACCCACACAGAGAAGTCCAATCTCTAGAACTAACTGAAGTCCGGACATTCTGTTGATGTGAATATCAATACTAATAATCAAAAATACAAAGAACGCTATCCATTCAAGGCAGAACAGACCAATTGTAAACCAGTTTGCCTTGAAAAGCATTGCCACAAAAGTAATTGCAATAATAATAAGTAAAATCGGGCCAACACCTACTCCGTTAATTCTATAGAACAACGAAAGACTACCAACTGTAGTATTCTGCAAAAAAATCACAGCTGCAATTATTAATATTGCAAGACCTGCAAAAAATTGTCCTATGTGTTTCATAAACATTTCCTCCATAACATCTTTTAAAAATTGAGTATACCATCTTCTTCCAAGTATTGCAAAAGTTATTCTGTTTTAACAATAATACAAATACAATTTTCTTTTTCATAATATCCTCCTAATATGGCTAATGGTTATTAATAAAAAAAGAAAGCGTATCAACATACATTTTTATATACAAAACAGCATTTTCATGGCACAAAGACATTGAACTTTTCTATATAACAAAAATAGACACGCAACGAATATCACTCATTACGTGTCCACTCATAATTCAACTTTCTAAAATTCTTAGAACTTACCAGCCTTAGCTGCTTCTTCAACAGAAACGGCTACCGCTACTGTCATACCAACCATTGGGTTGTTTCCTGCTCCGATAAGACCCATCATCTCTACGTGAGCTGGAACTGATGAAGATCCTGCGAACTGTGCATCTG
>JAXJTU010000154.1:0-2069 GCA_036309425.1 Agathobacter sp. | reverse complement strand
TTCAGAAATGCAACTTGATAATTCTGATTCATAAGATTTTTCATTTTATTCCAATTTTCATTGTTCTGATTAACTTCATAATCAGTAATTAATACTCCAAGACTCTTATTATGTAAAACAGCCTGATAAATCATCTGAGAAATATGATTATCTGCGAAACTAAATCCTGACGTTATAAACAGCGTATTCGGTCTCTTAAGTAATTCCTGAAATTTGGTAAATAATTCAAAATAAGGTTCCTGATAGCTTTGCATATACTTATTGGAACTAGGGAAAATCATTATAGGCTTACTAACTTCATTTTTTTCTTTTCTTCTAATTCCTTTGTCGTCTCTTTCCCATGTTAAAGATCCGTGTAGCTTTAACAAATTGATCATGTTCTTTTTGTATTCAAGTTCATTTGTTTTTATAATTTCAATGTCTTTAACAAGATTCCACTCAAACATGTCACTATCAAAATATGGACGATGTGAAAAAGTAAATCCATCCATTACTGTATATCCCATCTCGTCAGCTGCATCTTCAATGAGAGTATCATAATTTGTAGTAACTATCGTAAGCTTACTCGGGCTCTTAACCAAATGTGATACTGTATTTATAAAGGTTGCATGTTTTAAAATATTCTTATCATATTCATAACTAGTGTTAGCAATAATCAATCTAAATATCTCGTTCTCTGATAATTCATACTTATCAGCAACTCCTTGTGGAACATATTTCTTGAAAGCAATCAAATCCGACAAAAAATCCTCAAGATTAAACTCTCTATTTAATCCCTGGCCATCTTCAAGTTCAACACGAACAGAATATTTACATAAGTCAGCTAATTCCTGAAGTGTAAAAAGGGTTTCATCCTGCTTTAATGCTTCATTTATTTCCTCAGCAAGCATAAATACTGTTTTACCAAATCTTGCATCAATAGAACCAGCTTCACACCTCACCGATGCTCCGGCACCAATTAGAACTATTATGTTATTATATGCGCGATGAATAAATGAGGAATTGTCTTTTCTTATTGCAGACTTAAACATCACATCAGTAAATTGCTGATCCTTCTCATCTTTAAGTTCTGCTCCATTCTTATAGTACTTTTCATCCTCAAAATAATAGTTTGATTTAGGTGATAAATAATAAGTCGTCATAAGATTTTTCTAATCCATCCTTTTCTATATAAACCAATCCAAACAATCTAGAAATAAATGCGCTTTAAAATATTAATCATTCAAATATAACTTGCCCAACCAGTAAGACTATATAAAAGCCTATATCAACTCGGGTTAAGGCGTTTTCTATGTCAAGATCATGATAGTTTTCCGCGAAAATAGCGGATTTCCCTGTCTCCCGGCCATTTGGATATCGAAAAACGTCGACATATTTGATGTGATTTTCCTTGAATATAGCCTAATTAAATGATATAATTAGACTATATATGGAGGTCCTCATATGCCGATACCACAGGATATATTGTCTGTACCAAGACCAAAGAACTCAATCGTCATTGCCTACGGCAAAGACAAAAGTCTGTATGCTGTCCGTCAACGGGTTGGCTGCAGACGTGAGAATGGACGCAACCTTCCGATCAATGGCCCGACAATCGGCCACATCATCGATGGGGTTTATGTGCCCAATGATGCCGATGCACTGCCCGGCATATCAGTTTCGCCCATTGACCTTAAAGACTGGGCAAACATCGTACTTTGTGACCGTCTCTTTGGCGATATCAAACAGGAGCTTGCTGCAGTCTACAACCCGGCTGATACAATGAAAATTTACTGTATTTCGATCCTCAGGGTCTGTGAGCCGGGCATAAAGAACTATGAGTTGAAAGAAGCTTATGAGACCGGATTCTTATCAGAACTGTATCCCGGTGCCGCTCTTTCAAAAAATACGGTATCCACGTTTCTGAACGATCTGGGGAAAACAGTCTCCCGGATCGTAAGGTTCATGCAGAACCGTGCAGCTGCTGTATCAATGGACCATCACCTCCTGGTTGACGGGACGTTGAAATCCGACGAATCAAAGGTCAATTCCCTATCGGACTTCTCCCGTAAAGCGAGAACGAAAGGAAC
>JAXJTU010000153.1:0-2230 GCA_036309425.1 Agathobacter sp. | reverse complement strand
TTCTTAAGCTGTTTTGCAATTGTGCTTTTTCCTGAACCCATAAATCCAATTAAAAAAATGTTAAAATCTAATTTATTCATTTTATTCTCCTTACGAAAAGAACTTCTCTTTCACTTCTTCTACAGGCATATCGCATCCTGTATGAAGCTTGAATGCAGCAACTCCCTGCCATAGTAACATTCCTTTTCCACCGATACACTTACATCCTGCTGCCTTTGCTTCCTTTAAAAGTTTTGTCTCTATTGGATTGTATACAACATCACATACTACAAGTTCTGGTCTGAATGCTGATGTATCCTTTACAACACTCTGGTCATCCATTGGCTTCATTCCAACAATTGTTGCATTTACAAAAATATCACTTGAATTAATCTCTTCTGTCATTTTTGCTGTATCATCTATATCATATACATTTACAACAAGTCCCTTTACAGCATTTTTTAACTTTTCTGCTGTCTGTAATGTTCTTTCAAAAAAAGCATCCTTCTTATTAAAAATCGTAATCTCTTTTGCGCCATCAAGTGCACACTGAGTCTGGATTGCAGTTGCAGCTCCACCGCCGCCGGCTATTGTTATCTTCTTTCCTTTTACCTCTACTCCGTGGTCGCGTAAATTATCTACAAAACCGATTCCGTCTGTGTTGTGACCGATTAATTTTCCGTTTTCATTTACAATTGTGTTTACAGCTCCCATAAGCTCTGCTGCTGGCGAGAGTTCATCCATAAGCTTTGCCGCAATATTTTTGCATGGCATTGTTACATTGCCACCCTTCATATTGTAGAGCTTCATTGCCGAGAGGGCTTCTTCCATCTGATCCTCTTTTACATCAATTGTTACATATATGTAATCTAATCCGAGCTTATCATAGCTATAGTTATACATAGCTGGTGATCCTGAGTGTGATACCGGCGATCCGAATAATGCTAATAACTGTGTCTTTCCTGTAACGTTATTTCCCATGTGTAGTTCTCCTTTATTTATGTTGATTCCTTCGCCTTTGATTATGGTGTCCACCACAATCAATTACCAAGACTTTACGTGTTATTATATCCCTTACATTAGCCAATCTCAATAATGATATACATAATTCCCTATACAAGCTCCAATAGTTCTGCCGGGTTGTCGATTATCTGTGTGGCACCATGTTCTTTTAGGAAAGCTGTATCCCTGAAGCCCCAGGATACTGAGATGCATGGAATGCCAGTGTTTTTGGCAGTTGCTATGTCTACATCTGAATCTCCTACATAAATTGCATCTTCAGGCTTTAAATCACATTCTTCCAATGCTTTTAATACTGTATCCGGTGCAGGTTTTCTGGCTATACCTTCCATCTCTCCAATAGCTGCACTCATGTAACCATCAAAGTATTCCTTGTCTAGTTCTTTCACTGCCGAATCGATTTTGTTTGACACAATAGCCATTGTAATGCCTCGTTCTTTAAGTTCATCTAACAACTCCATTATTCCAGGATATGGGCCAGTATTGTCTTTACAATGAATTGCATAGTAATCTTTAAGATAAGAAAGTGCATCCTCAAATTTAGGATTTTCTTCACCATCCGGCACTGCCCTTATCATTAAATTTCTCAATCCATTCCCTACAAAACACCTGACTTCATCCAGAGAACGAAGCGGCATTCCACAATGCTCTAACGCAGCATTAACAGCATTCTTCAAATCCTCTAACGTATCAAGAAGTGTTCCATCTAAATCAAAAATAATTGCTTTCATCATATTTCTCTCTTTCCTGCCAATGCAAATATCATTTTAGATATGGGAAGAAAACCTCACTTTTAGCATCCTCATCAAACAATGCATTATATTGAAGTATCTTATACTTGTTTAACCACTCGGCCTCTTCTCCTTTTGCCTCATTATAATGAATATACTTTCCATTTTCTTTTGAATAGTATCCCTGACTATTCATTGCAGGAATTTCTTCCATTATCTCACTCAAGAACATATTGTATGGAGGAAGCTTAATATTAGCTCTTTCTAAAGTTAATGTCGAAAGAAAATTTAAGCTGCATCTTTCTACCGTTTTCTCCTCTGTATCATAATTGGTCCAGATAAAAAAAGGAACAGTATACAAGGCTTCAAGTTCATCCATTGTCAAACCATCGGTTCCCTTTCCGTTTAACATTGTAATAAACTTTGAATTCAATCCTGGCTGATGGTCACCAAAGAAAACAATTTCCACCGGCTCTTTTACCTTGGAAAAATATGTCACA
>JAXJTU010000152.1:0-38571 GCA_036309425.1 Agathobacter sp. | reverse complement strand
TAGCCAGCCGCCCCCAGTGTAACCATCCTGCCACCACATGCACACACCAGCCATAATGTAAAATAGTTGTATTTAATGTAGCCCTAACAGGCTACGTAGGAGCTTTTATCTATCCTCTCCTTGCTCCCCCTAAGATAATCTCCAGCGCAGGTGACCTATGGCTTGCTTATTGGGACTGGGGCGGGGCTGCAGGCGGTTTGCTGACAGGGGGACTATGGCATAATATGGCGACGTTTAATGAGGGAGGGGTGCAATTGGTTAGGTTTCATTCCACTGAAAAACCAGAGGGGATTTGCCCGGACGGCAAATCCAGGCGACAGGGGGCAGGGATGCCCCGTCTGGCGCCGACTCGCAGGACCGACAACTCACTACAAAAATCCCAAAAAGGGGGGAGCAGCCTACACCTTAGAGTCACCACGTGCAGTAACAACATGATATCCGATAGAGTTCATGCGACCTGCCATGCAGTTTTTGCACTCCGCAGCTTCGTCACCTGTACATATTTTGTTATCGTATAACTGGTATTTTTCACGTACATCCGTTGGTGATAAATTCGGCATTACAACATTTCCTCCAGCTTTGATTCCAAGCTCCCTTCCTCGTGGATGAATTGTTCCAAGTGCAGTCGTTGAAGGCAGTAAAACCCTCGGATGAATCAATCTTATTATAGAAAGAAGTCGAAGTGTCTCATCCAGACTTCCCGAAGGCTTATCTGCAAAAGGCGTATCATGCTGTGAAATAAATGGCCCGATACCAACCATATGAGGCTTTAATTCTTTAATAAATTTTAAATCCTCATAAAGAGTTTTTATAGTCTGATTAGGTGAGCCGACCATAAATCCACATCCTACCTGATATCCAATCTCTTTCAAATCGAAAAGACATTGTTTTCTTGAAACAAGTGACATTTCTTTAGGATGCAAGCTCTTATAATGGTCTTCGTTAGCAGTCTCATGTCTCAATAAATATCTGTCAGCTCCTGCATCGAAAAATTTCTGATAGCTCTCTTTACTTTTTTCACCAATAGATAAAGTAATTGCACAATCCGGATACAATTTTTTTATTTTGCTTACCAGCTCACAAATTCTTTCATCTGTATAATAAGGATCCTCACCACCTTGTAGCACAAAAGTTCTAAATCCCAGTTCATAGCCACTCTTACAACAACTTAAAATCTGTTCATTAGTAAGACGATATCTAGACACATTGTGATTGCTATGTCTAATACCACAATAAAGACAATCATTTTTGCAATAATTGGTAAACTCAATAAGTCCTCTGATAAAAACTTCCTTACCATAGATTTCATCTGCCACTTCCCTTGCCTTACAATGCAGATATTCAATCCCCTTTGTATCATCTGAAGAAAGCAAACACTCTAACTGCTCATATGTTATATCGTTTACCCTTGCAATCTCATCTACTACATCTCTAATCTCTAACACGTCATCTCCCAATTCTAAGTCTATTTCCAAGTCCAATTACAAATCCAGGTCTGCACTTATGACCTAAACAAAAAGGGAGTCCCATATCTGAAAATAGATATAGCACTCCCATAAATTTACCGTCAAAATATAGCTACATCTTTCACCTCAACCTAAGTTTTAGTGTCAGAATATAGTTTAATTATATAACCGCATATAACAAAAGTAAAGCTACCAAAAATAGTAAATTATATACTGTAAAAATTTTAAAATATTCACTCTTTTTCGCATACGAAAGCCCTGCATACTGCTTATAAGAAATAAGGCTGGCCATCGATGCAATAATAGTTCCAAGACCTCCAAAATTTACACCCAGAATAAGCTTATTCAAATCCTCTGTAAAACCAGACAAAAGAAGTGCCGCCGGAACATTACTAATAAACTGGCTTGCAACAACAGACGTTGCAATCTCATTTCCTCCAACAAGATTTTTAAGCGTTTCCTCCACGACCGGAATGTTTCCTATATTTCCAATAAAAATGAAAAAACCAATAAAAGTTAACAATAGTCCATAGTCTACAGAAACAAGAATTTTTCTATAGAAAATTATTGTTGTGACAAAAACAAACAATACCAGCCATACATATGGAACCAGCCTTAATACAACCAGAAATGCCATTAAGAATAATAATCCATAAACAAAAATAACAAATGGATTAAAATTTATTTTCTTTATTTTAATCTGGCTTATTGTCTTATCATTTCCGCCCTTTTGCCCCAAAACCAGAATAAGCAAAAGTACTAAGGAAAGCCCCGAAAAAGGAATTACCAATCTGACAAATTCCCCAAGGTCCATATGAGTCATACCATATAAATACAGATTCTGCGGATTTCCAATTGGTGTCATCATACTTCCTAAATTAGCGGCTATTGTCTGCAATACAACAAGCGGAATAAGCATATCTTTTCTGTTGCATTTTTCCAGCATCATAATTGAGAATGGAACAAACGTTATAAGTGCCACATCGTTTGTAATAAACATACTGGCAAAAAAGCACATAAGGACAAGAACCATTGCCAGCTGCCATATTTTCTTTGTAAGCTTTAGAAGATTCATTCCTATATATTCAAACAGTCCGACGTGTTTCATAACTTCCATTATAACCATCAGACTCCATAAAATTCCAAGTGTTCTAAAATCAATATAACCTATATACTTTGCGCTAGGATGCACAATCACCGAAGACACTATTGCAAGTATCCACGACGCAGTTAGTACAGCATCTTTTTTCATTAAACCAATAAATTTTTTTATCATTCTTTAATCCCGCAAAAAAAATCCCGCCACCTAAGTGACGGGTAACCGTTCTGACAAAAATTAAAAATAAATATTAAAGCTCTAACTTTAACTGTGAAGACTCATCTTTCTTTGCTGTAGCAGTCTTTGCAGTAGTTGTCTTTGCTGCTGTTGCCTTTGTTGTCTTTGCTGCTGCTTTTGCTGCCTTCTTTGTAGATGTCTTTGTTGTCTTCTTTGCTGTAGTCTTTGTTGTCTTTGCTGCAGTCTTTGTTGTCTTCTCTTCTGCTGGCTTCTCTTCTGTTGCTACCTTTGTTGTCTTCTCTTGTGCAACCTTTGCTGCTGCCTTCTTAATCTCTCCAAGTAATGCAGCCTTTCCTACATTACCAACAACCTGAACATGCTCAAGTGCATATGTATCAGCAACTGAAACTTTTCCTTCAACCATATCTACAACTGTGTTTGCTGGTGCAATAACAATTGCGTCATGATCATAATACTCATATGGTGCAACTGCAACTTTTCCATCAATTACTTCTACATAAAAAGCGCCTTCGCCCTCACCGTATACATTGAACTGAACTGCAACATGCTCTTTAATTCCTGTTGCATCTGCATTCTCATATGCTTGATTTACTTTTTCTACTAATTCTTCGTAAGTCATTGACCTTTACCTCATCCTTATTTATAACTATTTTGTTACAAACGTATTTTTATCACAAAATGAACATTTTGTAAACATTTATTACGAAAAAAAGCTTTATTTAAAGCGGATTTTAACCGTTTCTATTACTAAAGTCCCATGTTTTTAAAACAATCTTCAAGTGTCATCTGGCTTGCATCCTTAGTCAGACGGTCATACTCTTCTCTTTCAATCGGACTAAGCTCCCTCACATTAGGTTCTGAAAAAATGTTCATATTTTCGTCAAATCTAAGCTGGTGTGCCACTCCAATTTCTTCTTCTTTTTTAATTCCAACAGCCAAAAGTGGTATGACATTTATAACTGGTTCTTCGTATGGATGAACCATTTTTATATAGTATAAAGTTTCATCCAGTTTCTCTGCTTTACATGTTACTTCAACCTTATATTCACTTTCCCTGCAAAGCTTTCCAACCTCGCCTATATACGGCATTGTTCCATCCAAAGGTCTCCATGTACTAATGACCTTGCTATAAGAAAGACAACTGTCATATTTTCCTATGTGTCCAGCATCCACTTCCTGTAATGCCTTTTGCACAATTTCCAAATGTGATTCTGGCACAAATATTTCAAGCTTAAAAAAATTATATTGCATATTCTCCAAATATTTCTCCCTCTATGGAATAGATATTTTTTAATAATATCTTCTCGTCAACAACCTGAAGATACATATCTGTGTAATTAATCTTTACCGCTACTCCAGTCTTTTTGATATATTCGCCTTTTTCGTAAATCTCCTGTTCACCTGATTTGCCAATACCATCACGTTTACTTCCTTCAGGCGATTCATTCAAAGTCTCCACAAAATATATTACGGTAATTATGGGATTATTTCCATCCTTAATTTCTTTTTCTAATATTCCAAGGCGAAAATCGAGTTCATCCTTCATATCATCTGACAAATCATACCGGGCAACAGTTATTTTCTGTCTTTGTTCAATAGCATCCTCATACCCTTTAAGTGCCGCAAACGGAAGAAAAATCTTAGCTCTGTCTACCATGGTCATTTGCCCGGGTCTTCCTGGCATTGGCCATTCAATATCAATTATATCATCATATTTACCCATAAAAATCTCCTATGCCCTGTGCCCGCCAATCTGCTTATTTCTGTCAATCGTTGTCGCACCTTCCTCAAGATTGGTTCCTTTCAAAATAGCATTCTTTCCAAATTTTTTCTGAATGGATAACATAGCCTTTTGCATCTTTTTCTCTCTCAAAAGTTCAGATGGGTCAGTAAACAAATCATATTGCATATATGCCTCATCCACCACATTATTAGCACTCATGGTAATTCTTCGAACCATCAGATTTTTATCAATAATTCTATCAAAAAGAGAAACTACTCCTTCAACAATTTTCCTGGTAGACGAAGTATGGCTGCCAAAATCAGCAGTTCCATGAGCCGATTTTGGAACTGCTCTGCCATATCTGTCCACTTTTATTTCTCCACTATAGTTGCCTGTATCGACATTCCCCCTGTCATATCCAATTGTTACTGTCATTGAATCTGTTGCAAGCCCCTTGTCGACTAAATCCAGCACAAGAGTTTCCGCCATCTCCCTAACTACAATTTTAGCCTTTTCATATTCATACGGCGTGTGAAGAACCTGTCCTGAACTAAGACTGTTTTTCTTAGGTTTATAAGCTTTTATATCTTTTATAGTACATGGCTCGTAACCCCATGCATGGTCAATAATAATCTCCGCATCAATCCCGAAAATCTTATATAACCACTTTTCTCCGTCTATGGAAGCCCTTGCAATGTCACCCATGGTAAACATTCCATTCTGCTCAAGCCTTTTTGTAATTCCAGGCCCAGTTCGCCAAAAATCAGTAAGGGGTCTGTGGTTCCAAAGCTTTCTTCTATAATCCATGACACTTAACTGTGCAACTCTTACACCATACTCGTCAGAAGGAATATGTTTTGCCACTATATCCATGGCCACCTTGCACAAAAATAAATTTGGTGCAATTCCTGCTGTTGCTGTAATTCCGGTTGTTTCATACACATCGCGGACAACTTTTCTAGCCAGCTCTGGTGCAGACATCTTGTACATACCAATATAATTTGTCGCATCAATAAATACTTCATCGATACTGTATACCTGGATATCATCTTTACTAAAATATTTCAGATATACACTATAAATGTCAGCTGAATACTTTATATAGAGTGCCATTCTTGGAACCGCTGTGATATATTCAATGTTTTCGCCGGTTTGACTCTTTACCTCTTTTATCTTCTGTTCAACCTCAAAAAGACGACTTCGACCTGACAAACCATAAGCTTTGAGGGCTGGAGTTACTGCCAGACATATTGTCTTTTCAGTTCTCTCTGGATCAGCCACCACCAATTTTGTTGTCAGTGGATCGAGATTGCGCTCTACGCATTCCACTGAGGCATAGAATGATTTTAAATCTATGGCTATGTATACTTTTTCAGACATGGTGGGGGCTCCTTTCATCAGTTTCGAGGCTACGGAATTTCGGTTCTGGGCGGATAGGGATATATATGTGTTTGCAGACACGCTCTCGCTCAATCACAACATAGCGGTACTAAATTCGCACAACGCCTATGGCATTGCGCTCATTAAGTGCCGATGTTGTTCAACGGTCTGCTAACACATATGTATCCCTATCCGCCCAGAACCGAAATTCCTTACGTTGTGTAGTAGTCCTCGTCTTATCGAATACATGTTTGGTTATTATTTTAACTAATTTTTTTGCTTTTTTCAATGGTACTTTTTATTCTTTAACTATTCCAATCATTTCCTGTTTTTGTATAATTGGCACACAAAAAAGTTGCCCAGACCATCTGGTCTGAGCAACTTTTTTATTTCTCTACATCTTCTATAATTATATTTGTATCAATTTACCAACAAAGAACTTCATATCCATCTTCTGTTACGAGCACCTGAATTTCCCACTGTGCAGATGGTAACCCGTCCTGTGTGTAAACTTCCCAGTCGTTTTCTTCGTCGATATAGATATCTACTTTACCCATGTTTACCATTGGCTCAATTGTAAAAACCATTCCTGGAGCCATTACCATATCGGTTCCTCGTTTTGTGTTGTATCCTACCCATGGATCCTCATGGAATGCTAAACCGATTCCGTGTCCACCAATTTCGCGGACTACTGTGTAGCCGTTTGCATATGCGTGGTCGTGTACTGCCTGCCCCATATCTCCTAGGAATCCCCATGGCTTAACTTCGGCAAGACCTTTTTCTACACATTCTTTTGTCACTTCTACAAGTTTTTTCTTCTCAGGACTTACATTTCCTATACAGAACATTCTTGAAGAATCAGAAAAATATCCGTTTAAGATTGTTGAACAATCAACATTTACTATATCGCCATCCTTTAAAAATACGTCTTCCTTTGGAAAACCATGACATACCTGATCATTTACTGATACACATACACTATATGGATATCCATCATAATTAAGTGGTGCCGGGATTCCTCCCATCTCCGTTGTCATGTCATATACAATTTTGTCAATTTCAGCAAGACACATTCCTTCATGGATATTTTTCTCAAGGTAATCTAATACTGCAATGTTTATTTTCGCACTTGCCTTAATTCCTTCTATTTGTTCTGGAGTCTTTATTATGTCATGTGATGGAACCTTATGATGCTCAGCTCTTAGCTTTTCAATTTTGTCATCAAAGCTCGCATGGCATGCCTTATACTTTCTTCCACTTCCACACCAGCATGGATCGTTTCTACCAATTTTATTTGCCATTTCTATCCTCTTTCCGGTGCCCTAAAGTTATGTTTCCAAACACAAGTCTCTTTAAAACATCTTCATTTATTTTATATTCTTTTTCCGCCAAAAGCGCTTTGTAGGCTTTAGCATTAAAATCGTAATCACTTACATCTTTATTATTCAGTTCAGCATATATTTCCTGATATTTCTGTGCTAATGCTACTTTCTCCATTGATGAGCAAATTGTTTCTTCATCAACGCCAAGCTTTTCTAACCCCTCATAATCACTGAGGTCGGACAAAAAATCCATCTGGCTGTTTGCAAGAAATTCCTGTTCCTCCTCATCTAATGTTATGCCATCTTCCACTGCCATAGAATAGAAAATCTCGTCGTGAATTGCCATATCAACAGCACTGTTTCTTGCAGCGATTCGCACAAATTCCCCATCAATGTGAAGATTCCAGTATTTTGAGGTATTCCCTGGCTCATAGACATAAGCCTCCTCCTCAACAACCTGTTCCTCGTATGCGGCATAGAACGCAAAGTCTCTAAGACTTATCTCTTTGCCCTCTACCTCCGCTATAACGGAATCAAGTTCTTTCGGATAATTAATGTCCTGCCGTCTCTGACCTGAATTGTATGATATAATTCCAGTAATAACTGTCAGGATACCCAATATTATTGTAAGTCTGAATTTTTTATTTTTAAAAAAATTTGCCATTTAAATATATCTTCTTATACCTGTAATTGTATGACACTGAATTGATCTGTATCTTGTGATACCCGCCTTTGTAGACTGAGCCTCAACAATACATCCATCTCCAATATAAATAGCAACATGTCCAGGATATACTACTACATCTCCTGCCTGTGCATTTGCTAAAGCAACCTTATTACCCTGATTTAAAAATGCCTGTGAATATCTAGGTGTTGAAATTCCAAAATGCTGATATACAAGGTGTACGAAACCAGAACAGTCACAACCTTCTGTAAGACTGTTTCCTCCCCATACATAAGGGTTTCCTACGAACTGAAGGGCATAAGCTACAATTGCCTCTCCTGATACATCTGTTACTGGGGCTGGATTGTTTGAAACATCACTAAGTGCGGCTTCACTCTTTCCACCGTTAGTTCCACCACCATTGTATGTATTTGCGGCAGCTGCTGCAGCTGCTGCTTCCTGTGCTCTTATAATTGCAGCCTGCTCACTGATTACTTTCTCATATTCCTCCGCCTGCTGCTCTGCCTGGGCAATCTGTGCTGAATACTGGTCAGCTTGTCCCTCAAGTTCAATAATTTTTGCCTCAAGTGTTGCCTGCTGGCTCTCATACTGATCCTGAAGAGCCACAAGCTCATTCATATCATCTGCAAGTTTAACAGAAAGTTCCTCAACCTGTTTTACTGCTGCCTGATACTCATCCATAAGCTTTCTATCTGATGTATAAATATCCGATACATACTCAATTCTATTAAGCATGTCTGCAATTCCATCTGCCTCGACAATTGCTGTCCATATAGAATCACTTGTACTGTTTTCGTACATATATTTGATACGAAGCTTCATTGCATCATACTGATTCTGCTCAACAATCTTAGCATTCTCTAAATCTTTGCTACACTGATCTATTTCATCCTGCTTATTTGAAATATCATTCTTAAGCTTTTCCTGTGCATCAAGAAGACTGTCTAACTCTTTTCCTTTTGCATCAAGATCCTGCTTAACTTCAGCAGCATCATTTTCAAGCTGATCAATCTGATTATTTACCTTATTAAGGTCCTCCTCAGCCTTCTTCTTCTTCTCTTTAGCTGTGGTCGCCATAACCTTAATTGTTCCAAACAAATTTGAAGTCCCGCCGACTCCATCTATAAGAGGCACCGAAAGCACCAATGCAAAAATTAAAAGGCAACTAATTAGTCTTTTATGTTTTTTTCTCATGTAAACCTCCGTATTATGTAAAACGACATACTTGTATATAGTTTTACATAATATTTTCATTTTTTCAAGCCAATTCTCAACTTTGGTTAGATTTTCCAAAGATTTAATATTTTTTATAAATAAAGCGGTACAAGATACCTGCACCGCTTTACTCTAATCATTATATCCTTCAATTGTCCTATACACTAAAACCTCAACTGACTTAACGTCTCCCTCATCATTTAATTCAACTGTTATCCATCCTTCGTCCGTATCCCAGTTTACATCATATAAGGTTTCTTTATCAACGTCACCTAAGACCTCCTCAAAATCCTCCAGAGTTGAGTCCTGATTTAGTCCATCCAAATATTCAAACTCGCCAACTTTTTCTCCCGAATAATTTCTAACATAAAAGACAACTCCCTCAACCATACACTGTGATATGGTAACCGGCTCACCTTTGTCGTTATAGACACAAATCATACCAATATTTTCATCTCCACGGTACATTGTAAAATACTGTGACTCATCATCATTTATAACGTACACGTTGGGATCGTCATTTAATTCAAATTCCCATTTTTCCTGCAAATCAGTAAATTCACATGGAAAAGTGACACTAACATCATTAGTAGTAAATGAATATAAGCCCTCCCGGTACTCCACATATGGGTCTTCTTTATATTCATTAACTTCACCCTTTGACAGGTTTTCTTTTATGCCTATTCCCATTACCAGTATTCCAAAGAGAGCTAGAAAAGCAGCCGATGCTATACTGGCCTCAAGCATAATTTTTCCAAATTTTTTGAAAAAAGATGATTTCTTTTTCTCCGGCTGAATGTTTCGATACTGGTCATATTTTCCATACTGGCCGTTCTGCGAATATTGTCCATACGGATTAAAACCACCATATGGATTATACTGTTGTGATTCCTCTTCATCTGAAACAAATTGAGAAGCATCATAATAATCCTGCTGGTAATAATCCTGATTAAAATTATCTTCATCAAACTGCTGTTTATCCATAAAAAACTCCTTAGTACTATATATTTCTTGATATTAACACCTAATTGGTGATTTTACAATCATTATTTTATCCCCCGGAAGCACCTCGTCGCTCTCTAATTCATTAATCTCCATTATATTTTTCACCGTAGTTTTATATTGCTTTGCAATGTCCCAAAGTCGCTCTTTCTCTGTCACCATATAGCCAGTCATGCCAGGCAAATCGTCTTCTGACTCATTTGCTTCACAAACATTTATGCCATCAATTACAAATATTTCTTCTGACTTTAAGGCAAAAAGCATTGTATTTATCGTAGCCTTTATTTCAAATTCAGTATTATCAAGCAAATTCACCTGCAGGATTTCAACTGAAGATGTGACATCATAAGAACACTCTTTCATTAAGCCCGGGGCTTCAATAAGCTGTGTAAAAGGCAGCTGGTCTGTTCGATGAACCATTGGAAAACCATCGTCACTTGTTATATAAAGTGTCTCAACCGAAAGAACTCCTTCCACCTCAAGCCCTCTTTCAACCGGTGTCATCCGCTCAATCATAACCTGGCTTTTACTGCTACAGATCTGCATAATTTTTTCTTCGCCTGCAGTCATTTTTATCTGCTCACTAACTGAACATTTAGCGAAATTTTTCATCAGAAGCTGCCACGTTTTTTCCTTTCTATACACAGGCTCAATATTTTCATTGAGTGAATAAACATCCTTTAAAATAGCAATTTGCTGCTCTTTCCAGCACTTAATGGACACATCAAAAACAAGCTCCATTCCTATTTGCCTTTGTTCTCCATCAAAGTCTGTTTCCGCCCATAACTGAATCTGTGTCGGCTCCAGCTTTACCCACCAGACAGGTCTCTCGCTCTCATCAAGACTGATATTGCCCGAAAAATCTGTAACAGTTTCATACCATTCACATTCACCCTCTTCCGACTCGTACAAAATAAAAATGTGCAATTCCCCTGTTACTGAAAGCTTATCCTCTTTTTCCTCGTAATCGATATTTCTCAAATCTCCGTAGTCGTATATTATATTAAGAATATTTGGCTTTGATTTTGGAAGCTGTAATTCTTTTCTTATTCTAAGAACATCCTTTTTTGCCATTGTAAGGCAAAGCATATCCTTTTCTTCGATAAGCTCTTCTACCTCTAAAGACTTTTCACTGACCTGTGATGCCATTTCGATTTCTTCGATTCTGTCAACGATTACTTCTATATTTAAGAGCGCCCTGACTGACATCTTTCTTGAATTAATAAGACCGACCGACAAATCCTCTACCTTACAGCATATATTGATTCTGTCACTTTCCTCAATGCCTGCTACATATACTTTTTCCTGAAAAGGTATAGCAGCCTTTAGGGCTTCCGGTTTTCTGTTTGAATCATCACATCTGTATAGGACGCTAAATACAAGCTTTCCCGTTATCCAGACACTTTCTCCGGATATTCTTCTATCTTCAATCTCAGCACTCCCCTGACAGCAGATTATTTTAAGAGCATCTGGCTTGTTATCTTTTATTATGTAATCATCATCAAGCGTAATCTGTAGAAATTCTTTTGCTTTTTCTATGTTTTGACGAACTGACTGCTTTTTTAAATCCATAAAAAAAATCCTCCACTTTAAATCTTGTATTAAAATACATATTCAAAGTGAAGGATAATTATGATTAACAAAGCTTCATTCTAATATCTTTTGTAATTATGTCTGTGTAGCTAAATGATAATAACTGAGGTGGATTCTTCTCCCTCTCATCATCAACTAATACTGTAAAAACACTTGGATAAGCATCCTGGATTACACCTTCCTGAATTTCTACCTTGTTTCTTCCTCTATCAAGCTGAATCTTTACCCTGCTTCCACACTGCTGATGAACTGATGCCCTAACCTTGTTGATTTCTTCCTGTTCCATTACTCTCTCCTCCATTTTGGGTATACAATAACTAGAATGCCACTACATCTAGTAGTTACAGTATATCAGCATACAAGATGTTTTTCAATAGTATATTAGTACTTTTTTTCATAATTATTGAATTTATATACACAATTTACAATATTTCACCTGAAAACGACAGGTTCCTCCCTGATTTCCGTCTTTATAACCACATAAGGATAGCTTGCTTCGCTATTTACCCTTTCCTGCTGTCCTGGTCCTATCAATTCAGATTTAAAATATATGGCATTATCCAGTTTGTAAAATTCTTTTACAGTAACACTGTAGCCACCACTTTTTTGTTTCCCATATCCGTTTGCTATGTATAAATATTCATCATCTTTGTATGTTATTTTAAATACTTTTTCCTTTGATTCTTCTATCTGTTCTCTTAATTTTTCCGGAATATCGTCATCACGTATTACGGTAAAATCGATGTACTGTCCATTTTCTGTACTAGCATATCCCCCTGTACACCCCTGCACATTAGTCAAAAAAACAATCATTGTCAATAAAACGAAAATTTTTATAAAAAATTTACTCATTACCTCTCTCCTTTTCTGACATTTCTGCCGATATCATAGTTAATATATATATAGTAAAGTCTTTATTTTTTATGCAAAAATGTATATAATCTAAACGAAAATATTTTGTAAGGAGTATACAGATGCGTACCATTTTAGTGGCTTTATTTTTATTAATTTTCTTTATCATAAGTATTCCAATTCTAATAATTGAATGGATTATTTCCAAGTTTAATCAACCATGGGCAGACATAACACAGCTTCGTATTGTGCAATGGGCTTTTAAATGTATCTGCTTTATTTCGGGTGTTAAACTTGAGATTATCGGCGAGGAGAATGTTCCAAGGGATGAAGCAGTTCTTTACATCGGTAATCACAGAGGTTTCTTTGATATAATTACAACTTACTCAAGATGTCCAAATCTTACAGGATACATCTCAAAAGAAGTTATTAAAAAAGTGCCTATTTTAAGCACCTATATGAAGAGACTTCATTGTATTTTTCTTAACAGAGCAGATATACGTCAAGGCCTCCAGGTAATTTTAGATGCCATTGACTTGGTAAAAAAAGGTGTTTCTGTCTGCGTTTTTCCAGAAGGAACAAGAAATACCGATTCCGATCCAACATCGGTTCTTAAATTTAAGGAGGGTACTTTTAAAATTTCAACCAAAACCGGTTGCAAAATTGTTCCAATGGCAATCTCAGGAACTTCTGACATCTTTGAATCCCATTTACCATGGATTCACAAGGGCAGGGTTACTGTCCAGTACGGCACGCCAATTGATCCTGCAACTTTTACAAAAGAGCAGCAGAAGAAAATCGGGGCTTACTGTCATGATGCTATTGAACAAATGTTAATTGAACAGCACAAATAAACAGTAACTACGGAAGGATTTACAAGGGATATGGCAACAATTAAAGATATTGCAACAAAACTGGGAGTTTCTGTCAGCACAGTTTCTAAGGGATTAAATGGGGCAAGTGACATAAGCGAGGAACTTCGTCAGCTTGTCCTTGATACAGCTGTCGAAATGGGATATTCAACAAAACGTTCAAGAAAAGAAGAAAACCGAAAGCTTTGTATTTTCATCGAGAATATGAAATACGAAGCCATTGATGAGTTCGGTTACGACATCGTACTCGGTTTTAAACAGAACGCATTTAAAAACAAATGGTTGGTTGATATCAAACCAATCACTCCGGAATTTCAATTAAAGGAAAAATATGATACCTATCTTCTAAAGAATGGATATTGCGGGGCATTTCTTCTTGGTTTCATGCTTCATGATGAATGGATGAACCAATTACTTAATACTACAATGCCAACAGTTTTATTAGATAACTTTATTCCAAACAATTTAAATGTCGGATATCTGGGAACCGACAGTATTGAGGGAATTGAGATGGCTGTACGTCATCTTCATCTTCTAGGACACAAAAAAATTGCTTTCCTCAATGGTATCAATTATTCGCTTGTTGCAGACCAGCGCCAGGAAGCATTCGAAAGTGCAATGAATTCAATGAATCTTGATATTGATTATAAGCTTCTTGCCAGAGATGAATTCTCTTCTGTTTCTGCAATGAGACATGTACCGGATTTTCTTGAAAATGGTGCAACTGCAATTGTATGTGGAAACGACCTTATTGCACAAGGTGTTATAGATGTATGCAAAACAAAAGGATTATCAGTTCCTGGCGATATAAGTGTTGTCGGATTTGATGATATTCCTATTGCTGGTGCACTTTCTCCAGCCCTTACTACAATCAGACAGGATAGAAATGAACTTGGACGTTGCGCCTATGTAACCTTAGATGCGCTTATTCACCATATATCAATAAGCCGCACCCAGCTTCGCCCAAGACTTATCGAACGTGAATCAACAGCTCGTGTTTCTGGGAGGAATTAATGGGAAGCAGATTTGCTTTTAACAAAAGAATATCGATTGCTCTTATTTGCAGTATGCTTGTATTTGGAGTAAGCGGATGTTCACCATATGATATAGCAGATATTTTTGAAGACAGTTCAGAGCTTGCAAAAAAACTTCATGAATCACCTCGCTTTTGGGAAGATGCTACAAAATACCAGGATAGCACAAACCTTTACAAGGTTCATAATGTGGCATTTGAAGGAAAACCATACAACGACATTGCCGCAATAGGCGATAACCTTCTTCTAATTGGACAAGGCAGCTATTTTAATGTTGATGATATGGCAGAGGAAAACTCTGATACGGACTATAAGTATTCATTTGATGTTTATAGTCCATGGAGTAATACCATCACTGCTTCCTTAGAGCATGACGATATAAAGTGTGACTCATATACAGTTCTTGCAGATGAACTGTTTCTTTTTAATGATGACGAAAAAAGTGTAACCATATACGACAGCCAGCTAAACCTAAAGGATACTTTTGATATTTCAAGTCTTTACGAGCTTAGCGATATGAAATTTTACTCTGGATTGGATAATAGCGTGTTTTACACATATGACACAGTACACGACTGTATTCTTAGCATCTCACGTGATAGCTTTGATTATGTTGCTCATCCTCTTAACCTGTATGACTTTAATATTCATGCTATATCTCCAGATGGTAAATCTCTTTTGATATCTGGCGTTGATAAGAGCACCCTGCAAAATTCTGTTGAAGTCATTTCAACAACTTCCTTTGTATCCAATACCGTTTTACCAGGCGATATTTATGGTTCAAACAGTATTTCAAATAGCGGATTTTTCGCCCAGACATCTTATACAAACAATTACTGGGTATATCACCAAAAAGATGGTGATGATTCTTATTATACAATTGAAGGAATCTGGAATTCAAAAATAATTGATGATGGCTCTGTAATTTTCTTACAGAATGATTCTGCATCTGACACAACAGATAAATTTGTCACAAAATTCACTCAGCTTGATCCTGATACAGGTAAAATTTTATCTTCAAATTCTTATTCTTACGGTCAGATTAGTGAAACTGATTTTGATTTACTTTCAAACAATTATGTCTATCTTAAAGACTGCAACAGTGTAATGTTTCTTACATATACGCAGTCCTGCATGCCAGAACTCTTAGTCTGGAAGCTTGATAATGATACAAATGAAAACTATGATTCTCTTACCCGTTTTTCAAGTGAAGAGGAAATGTCCATAGCCTCCCCTTTGGGAAATACCATAACGATGATTCCTGATTCTTATGAATATGGGTGGGGACAGCTCGAAGACTTAAACAACCAGGCAAGCGAACTTGAAGACAAGTATTCGATTGAAATTTTCATGGGAGAAGAAGTTCCTGAAACAATTGACTGCTTTAATCTGAAAAGGACAACTGATTATGACACCATACAAGACGGTCTAGATACCCTAGAACACATTTTAAACTGTTACCCTGAGGATTTCTTCACTCAGCTGTGTTATGGCGATAACAGGGGGATTAGAATATATCTTTCTGCCGAGATTTCTGCTGATTCAGAAGATATGATAGATGAGGCAAGCGGATTTGTCAGCAATATAAATTCCTATGTGGTGATGGTTCTTGATTTGACATACAGCTGGGATTGGGGATATACCGTCAATCATGAAATTTCGCATATGATTGACCGACGACTGGATTTCTATTCCATCTACGAAGAAAATTGCTTATTTTCTGAAAAGAAATGGAGTTCTTATAATCCAGACGATTTCGCCTACCTTGAGAGGTATACTGACTATGAAGACAACCCGGATTACTATAAATATTCAAACTATTTCATAGATGCATACGGTACAACCTTTAGCACTGAAGACCGTGCTGAAATATTTGGAAGAATTATGGACGATGTGTTAAACTCAGGCCAGCCTGGTGAAGAGTTTTCACAGGGAACACCTTATTACAATAAAATCGACTACTATGCAAGATGTATCCGTGATGGATTTCAAACATATAATTGGCCAAAAAAATTACCTTGGGAACTTAATTAATAAGTTCTCAAGGTATTTTTTATGATATTTTCTTTAATCAAATAAAGCCTCAAACTCTTCGCGATTAATCTTCTCTTTCTCAAGAAGAAGGTCAGCACACTTATCAAGCACTGCTCTATTATCAGAAATCATCTTTCTTGCTTTTGCATATGCATCATCAATTATTTTCTTAACCTCAGCATCAATCTGTGCTGCAACGCTCTCACTGTAGCTTCTTGTATGTGCAAGGTCTCGACCAATAAATACTTCCTCATCATCATTGTTATAACAGATAAGTCCGACATTATCAGACATTCCATACTTTGTTACCATGCTACGTGCCATCTGTGTAGCCTGCTTAATATCCTGTGAAGCGCCTGTTGTAATATCGTCAAATACAAGCTCCTCAGCAACTCTTCCACCAAGATCTACTATAATCTCCTGAAGCATTCTACCCTTGGTGTTAAACATCTCATCCTTCTCTGGAAGTGGCATTGTATAGCCTGCTGCACCAGCTCCTGTAGGAATAATTGAAACTGTATAAACAGGTCCCACATCTGGAAGAAGATGGAAAAGAATTGCGTGGCCGGCTTCATGGTAAGCTGTGATTTTCTTCTCTTTATCAGAGATAATCTTACTCTTTTTCTCAGCTCCAATTCCAACCTTAACGAATGACTTTCTAATATCATCCTGTGTTATATATTCTCTTTCTTCTCTTGCCGCCCTGATTGCAGCTTCGTTAAGAAGATTCTCAAGATCAGCTCCTGTAAATCCTGCTGTAGTCTGTGCTATCTGCTTAAGATCAACATCTTCTGCAAGAGGTTTCTTACGGGCATGCACTTCAAGGATTTCCTCTCTGCCTCCAACATCCGGACGACCAACTACAACCTTTCTGTCAAAACGGCCTGGTCGCATAATAGCAGGGTCGAGAATGTCAACACGGTTTGTAGCTGCCATGACTATAATTCCTTCATTAACACCAAAACCATCCATCTCTACAAGCATCTGGTTAAGTGTCTGCTCACGCTCATCATGGCCTCCACCCATACCAGTACCTCTTCTTCTGGCAACCGCATCAATCTCATCAATAAAGACGATACAAGGTGCGTTCTTCTTGGCATCCTCAAAAAGATCTCTGACTCGTGAAGCACCGACACCTACGAACATCTCTACAAAATCAGAACCGGAGATACTGAAAAATGGAACTCCTGCCTCTCCTGCAACAGCCTTTGCAAGTAATGTCTTACCTGTTCCCGGAGGTCCTACAAGTAAAAGTCCCTTAGGAATTCTTGCTCCAAGCTTTGTGTACTTGCGTGGAGATTTTAAGAAATCAACCACTTCCTCAAGCTCTTCTTTTTCTTCTCTTAATCCTGCAACATTATCAAATTTTGTGGTATTCTCATCTTCTGTTGTAAGTTTTGCCCTGTTCTTACCGAAATTCATCATTCGGCCGCCACCGCTTTGCGATGAAGCGTTATTATTGGCAATCATAAATAGAATAAATACTGCACCAAACACGAGAAGATATGGCAAAAGAGTCATAATCCAGTTCTCAGCAGGAACATCATCACAAGAATAATTTGTGAAATTATTTTCATCCATAAGTGCCTGAATTTCATTTACATCTGACACATAAAGCTTCTGTTTAGTCTCGTTTGAGAGTGTTATCTCAAGGCTACCAGTAGGAATCTCTCTGTTCTGGATCACCTCTACATTTACCACCTGATTCTCGGCGAGAGCTTTCTCAAAATCATTTTTAGTGTAGGAATTAGATGTAGTGTTATTTCCTAGCCATGCCCAGATTAAAACAACAATTACAATTATTGTTAAATATGCACCTAATCCCCTGAAATTGCTAGTCTTTTTAGTATTCAAAACTGTTCTCCTTTATGGAATTTCTAAATTTCATCTTCTATAAAACCAATGTAAGGAAGATTTCTAAATCTCTGGTCGAAATCCAAACCATATCCAACCACAAATTTATCCGGAATTACAAATCCGGTGTAATCAACCTCAATATCGTCCACAACACGACGATCCGGTTTGTCAAGAAGAGTACAAATGGTAAGATTCTTCGGTTTTCTTGCCTTAAGCAGCTTTATCAGTCTGCTAAGCGTATTACCAGAATCAATAATATCTTCTACAACAATAACATTTTCTCCCTCGATAGAGCACTCAAGATCCTTCTTAATCTTTACCTCTCCCGATGACTCCGTTCCCGAACCATAGCTTGAAACAGACATAAAATCGATTGTCATTGGAAGCTTTATATTCTTAGCAAGCTCAGTAGTAAAGAAAATTGAACCCTTTAAAATACAAATCAGATAAACCGACTGTCCCTCGTACTCTTGTGTTATCTGCTCTCCAATTTCTGCAATTCTTTTCTCAAGCTGGTCTTCTGTAATGTGAACTGAAATGTTATATTCTTTTGAAAAATCCATACTATTTTCCTCCAGTATAATGTACCGCTAATACAGTTTTCGTATCTTGTGAAACTTTATAATACTGGCTTATTCTGCCTCCGATTATCCAAATCACGTGCGCCCCCTGCGCCATAAGCCATATATCATTCCTCTCAGATACTGGTATCTTCTCATCTGTAAAATACTGCTTAAGTTTCTTCTTATGCCCCGAACTATCATTGATAAAATAATCTCCCGAAGCCCTTTTTCTTACCAGAAAATCACTATTTATCTTATCATAATCAAACCATTTAGTATATGGTTTTTGGGGAATTTTATACATATTTCCATCAAATTTTATAATTTTAAAATAAAGCTTCCTGCCTCCTTCTAACAAAAGTTCCATTTGCCCGTCAGTCTGATTTAAATCAGACTTTCTAACCACTATTTCACTTACATTTTCATCAACTTTCTCCTCTTTTATTTCTCGCCTGAAAAGTCGTATTTTATCAAATTCTTTTCTCACAGTCACATTATAGGGAAGTATAACTTCTCGTCCTGACTGAAGCTCAATTAATCCAAGTACTGCATCAATGTGCTGCTGTCCAATGTCTTTCTTTTTGCCGGCAATCTCTGCAATAAGCATGAGTATAAGTTCTGATTTGACTGCCTTATGAAGCTTTTTAATATCCGATATTTTTATAGATAATTCATCCTGTGACTTAAAAACACATCTGTCATACTGTTTTTGAACTTCATCTGATAGGAAATCCCAGATATCATTTAATTTCCCGGCGCTTTGATTAATGTGTAACACTGCTTGATTATTTATTTTTCTAAGCTCTGGAAACACAATATTTCTTAGTCTGTTTCTGCTATATACAAGCTCATTATTGGTTGAATCAGTGCAATAGTCTATACCTTCATTGCCAAGAAATACTTCAATTTCCTGCCTTGATACGCAAAGTAGTGGTCTTATATAGTTTACACCTGCATCAACTCTTACCGGCATCATTCCACATAAACCTTTTAAACCACTCCCCCGCAGCATCTGAAACATCACAGTCTCTGCGTTGTCCTCCAAGTGGTGTGCAAGCACAATCTTTCCCTTTGTAAGTCGGGCCCTTTCTTCAAAAGCCTGATATCTAAGTATCCGTGCAGCCTCTTCGTCACCAAGTTTATTTTCCTTTGAAAATTTAGGTACATCAACAGAAACTACCGTCACAGGAACATCCATATACTCTGCCAGTTTCTGAACAAATCTAGCATCGTCCACACTCTCCTTACCACGGATTCCATGCTCCACGTGAAGAATTTCATAATCCCAGTCGCCTTGTATCATAGCTTCTTTTTTCAGCTCCCATATAACTCTAAGAAGGCATACGGAATCAGCGCCCCCTGAGACACCAAGAATAAGGTGATCAGCGGGCTCAATCATATTATGCTGTAATATGAATTGTTTAATCCTTTGTATCATTATTTCTCCCAAATACCAAACGCCAGAATAGTCATGTCATCCATGGCATAGCCTCCTGTAAAATGCAGTACCTGCTCTAAAAGCCCTTTTGCCAGTACTCCGGCGTTTTCCGTCTCAATTGCTCTCATTAAATCTGCAAACCTTTCTTCCGGATTGCTCACATGCAAATATTCTAGCACACCATCCGTTACCATTACAAGAAAATCACCCTTGTACAAAGTTTTTTTGACTATCTCAAGCCCCTGATTAAACTCTACCCCTGCAGGTAATGTCTGCGGCATTATACACTCTACCTCATCCCCCCTTTTAATAAAGGCCGCTGCTGCTCCGATTTTAATCATTTCAAGCTGACCACTGTACAAATCTATACTGGCATAATCGAGCGTTGAATATGATTCATTTTCGCCTTTTAACACCATTGCAGAATTCATCATTTTGATAGCAGGTTCCTGCTTAAAACCTGCTTCCAAAAATTTTTCCATTAAATCTACGACCATCTCGCTTTCTCTGCTTGCTGCAGGTCCGGACCCCATACCATCTGACAGACAAATGTTATAGCTTCCATTATCTAAGGAAAACATGGAAAAACTGTCTCCGCTTACCGCTGCATCATTCTTTTTTCTGGTGGCAATTCCTGACAAAATATAATATGACACATCCTCATACAGTATTATTTCCTGAGGCTCCATCGTTATTATTGATTTACCCTCTTTGGATAATCTAAGTGGTATTCCTATCGCCTTTTCCACTGCAGACACATAATATTTAGTCGGTATGCCACCTCCCCATCTTCCTGATACATCCGCTTTAATACAAAGACGACGGTGTTCTCTTTCATATATTCGGATATTCTCTGCACAGACCGCGTTCTCTCCCGCCTCGTATGCAATACGTGCTATTTTCATACGGTTTCTGTCATTTACACAAACCTCATTTTCTGCCCATTGTTGCACAAGCTTTGACATTGCATCTAGCTGTTGGGCAATTACATAACGATTTTCTTTCAGTCGTTTTGCCCATGCCTGATTTAGTTCAAGCCTTCCAAATGCCTGTAATGCCTCCTCGACCATACCATTATATTTTGGACATTGCTCTACATAATTTTCTTCAAGAATTTTTGATTTTGGTATCCTCTCTGTTACAGCTGTTATTAAATCCCTGATACTATCTGAAAGAGTTAGTCTGTTATCATTCCAGCAGGTACAACAACCATCGCAGCTTGCACACATCCTGCCTGTTATCTCGCGTTCTAATATTTCTATTTGCTTTGGTTCTTCTACCTCTGTATCACGACTCATGGTTACAAAAGCCTCTGACAAACCTGATACCGCACTAACGAGTGCCGTCTCCTTTTTGGGCACCGATACAACAGGCTTGTCCGAAGACACCTGTGGCATCTTTCTTAGCATTTCAATCGTATAGTGCATTGTTGCTGTAAGTCCAAGGCATATTGCTGCTTCTGCAAAAGTAAGCAAAAGTTCAGTTTTGTCAAGTCTTACAAGACATCCTCCTGCAAGGTTCATAAGAATAACTGCTATTGCACTTATAATTCCTGCTGCAATTCCACCACATGTTCTATTTGCCCATAAATAAAATTTCACCCCAACTGAAATTATTGCAACAATAAATGCATATTTAACCATAGTTTGTAATGGCATGGCATAAGACATGCCAATTAAAATTCCTATGTAAAATGCCCATGTCTTCTTTTTTTCAAGACAATATGCGGCACAGCCTGCCGGCACGAATGGATAACAGCCCATAATACTTACTTGCGCTGTAAGTGCCCCAATAACTAAATGCATTACATTCCAAAAACCTGATTTTTTCATTTTCCGCCTCCATTTTCATATATCCTGCTAAGTGACTCAGATTATATGAGTCTGAAAATGAAAGCTTTGACGAAAGCTGTAGATAACGTAACAAAAAGAGGAATAACAATATTGTCATTCCTCTTTCTCCTTGAATACTATCTCATTGTCATACACAAGACCAAGCTTACTTTTTGCCACATCCTCTATGTATTCCTGTGACTGCATGTCTTCTGCAAGCCCCTCGATTTCTTCAGCCCTCTCCGACTCAGCATCGTATTGTTTCTTTAGTTCCTCGTACTGTACTGCATAAGCTTCATCTTTTTCTTTCAATTTATATATCTGTGTTGACATAATAATTAAAAACGCAACTACTATTATGGAAACACTTACTGTTCCTTTATGACTTCTTCTATTGCGACGTGACTTCATAGATCCTCCTTATATCTCCTGCGGATTTTGTAACGTATCCTGGCTTTATGAATATATCTCTTTATTTTTCTCTGAACATATACACCTGCACACATGCTTACGAATATGAATACTCTTATCTTACCATCATTCTCAAAATATAATAAAACCAATATGCATATGCCAAGCGCCAACCAGAATATAATATCTGATATTGCAATCATCCACAAGTGTCTTCTGCATAATCTTCTAAATGGCACTAACAATCCATCTAGAGTGGCAAAACCAATCCCAATCAGAAACGCCTTAATCCAAATACATATCTCATGCACAATCATCTGAATATTTTTCCTAAAAATCCAGATGTTTTACCTATTGTTCCAGGTACTTCCGAATAGATCATGGCACTTATCTCACCATCTATATCGGCTTCTCCCTTCTCAAGGTTTAGTCTGTTTACATGAAGATCTTTACCTTTTATTTGTAACATCCCCATTTCAGTCTCTAATAGCACCTCTCCCAGGTCAAAGGATAGCACATCCAAAATCCCGGTAAAGCTTCCTGTTCTACGATTATTAAGTACAATTTTGTGATTTTTTGAAATCGTCTTTTCTTCCATACCTTATTTTTTCCTCCCTGCAATACTTTGTGGTTTTGCTCCACATTAATATATATTAGAGAGTTCAAAAAATTATGCTATATATTCAAATAAATCTTTTGCCTGTTCTTTCTTAGTTGTTTCAACAATATCAAGAACCCTTACTTTTACCGTCTTCTGACCAAAAGCAATCTCGATTATGTCTCCAACTTTTACATTAACTGAAGCCTTAGCCTGCTTGCCATTGACCATTACTCTTCCTGCATCGCAGGCTTCGTTTGCTACTGTACGTCTTTTTATTAATCTTGATACCTTTAAAAATTTGTCTAATCTCATTATGCTACTCCTCAAACAATAAAAGGTGGAACGCAAATTAACGTTCCACCAAAAAATTCCTCTATTAGCTCTATATTAGTTAAGGGAATCCTTTAATGCCTTTCCAGCCTTAAACTTAGGAGATTTTGAAGCAGCGATTGTCATCTCTTCTCCAGTCTGTGGGTTACGACCTGTACGAGCAGCTCTCTCTGAAACCTCAAATGTTCCAAATCCTACTAACTGAATTTTCTCCCCCTTCTTTAACTCTTCGGCAACAATATCTGTAAAAGCCTTTAATGCTGCCTCAGCATCTTTCTTTGATAAACCAGTCTTCTCAGCCATAGCTGCAACTAATTCTGCCTTATTCATGATATAAATTCCTCCTCTGAATTTTCAAATTTATATATCGTTCATTCATATATATACTTGTTTTTTTACTATTTGTCAAGAAAAAATGCCCATTTTATAAGGTTTAGAGACTGTCAAGCAGGCTTGAAAGCGTCGAAAGATAATCTTTTAAATCATCAGAAGAGATAGAATCCAATCTTAAATTATTATCATTTGCAGTTCCATTGCCGCCTGTGCTATTGCTATTGCCTGCATTTCCATTGTTTGCATTTCCGGTGTTTGTAGTTCCTGTGCCAGCTGTGTTATTGCTGTTATTTGTAGTTCCTGTGCCACCTGCATTATTGCTGTTGTTTGTAGTTCCTGTGCCAGCTCCGCTTCCTGTATCGGTCTGGCTTGCGTTATTGGTGTTGCTGCCATCCGCCTTGCTCTTATCCGAATCCTCAAGTGTAAGCTCTATAGTAGCTTCAGGTGAATTAACATAAAGAGTCTTCTTCCACTTATCATATCCTTCTGCAACAATTTCAAAGGAATGTGCACCGTATGTAAGCTGAACCGGTGCCGAGATATCAACCTGTTCGTCATCAATAAAAATCTGTGCGTCATCCACATCTACTACAAACATGACTTCACCGTAAGAAGGACCTTCACCCTTAATTTCCTCAAGATTTACAAGAGTAGTTTCGTTTCTTTTTATCTCAATCTCCTTGCTTCCACCCCAGCCATTATTAGCTACAACAAGTGTATAAACGCCCTCCGGCAGCTCCATCTCCATATTTTCTGTAATCATTGCAAAAATATTGCGATTCAGCTGAAGATAACTTTCTTCGAAAAGCCCTGTGTTTGCAAGCTGCAAGGTTCCATGTCCTGTTGTAACGGAAATCGAAAGAATTTTCTTATCTATCCCTACGACAGACAACTTATCCTGGTCTGTAATCGTCTCAACAGAAGTCTGTTCTCCTCCCGAAAAAATATAGGTGTCATTGTCTATCCTGTAATTTTTGTCAGCAATTTCTAAGATACCTTCTTGTGCATTAATCGAAAATCTAGATACTTCATCATACACCCATACGTCTGAAGCTTTTCTGACTTCAGTGACTTTACCACTTAAATCTGTCTCCGATATATTTATAATATCGCCCACCTGAAAATTTGCGACAGATGTATAGTTTCCGTACTTATCCAGAAAACGCGTGTTTAAGCCATAATAGTATTGATATTCAAGATTGTTATCGTATCTGTATACCCTCATTGTCTCGTCTGCACTATTGATTGATACAATAAGATAATCTTCGTTTATATCTATCTGATCAGAATTGACCAGACTCTCCTCTTTTTCAGTTGCCTCTTTCTGCAATGAATGATTGTATATTCTCTTAGAAGTATTATCCTTTGAGTTAGCACATCCACACAATAATAAACCGGATACTAAAATCGTGGTCATAAACAATATGTTGTTAATTTTGGTAAATTTAATATTTTTTCTCATAGCGACAGTATAACTTATTCTTAGTCAAATGAAAATGCCTTTTGCAAAAAGCTAAGACGTTTTGTCTCCTGTTCAATAATTTTATTTAGCTTATCAATGTCCCTTCTTGATACCCATGCTTTGTTGGAATTATAGTAATGGTTTGATATTTTCCAGAACTTCTCCGGAAATTTCATCATGTAATACAATAATTCATGATCACATTCATTAAGCGGTCTGTACATTTCATACGAGGTCATAAGGCAACGCCATACATCAATGTTCCAATCACTTTTCTCCATCATTTTTCTGACAAAATTGCTGATATCTAAAAGTGGTGTGCAATAACACATATTTTCAAAATTGATAAGTCTCATCCCATGACTTGTTACAATTACATTGTGGTGGTTAAACTGTCCATGACACCAGAGGCATCCAATATAGTTGTCATAATTGCTTATTGCATCTACCGACTCTTTTGCCATATCTATATATTCTTTTTGTACTCTTAAAAAAATTCTTTCAAAATCATTCTTCTTATTTTTTGTCTGAATATAATTTCTGATTTTAACTAATTCCCGGAAATGCCGTCTGTATTCATTGGATACCTCTTCTTTGACCTCGAATTTTTTATCTATCTGCTCTGTTATGTTGTGAAACCTGGCCATAAGTTCCATGGCAGCTGTCATATCGCTTATGTTTCCTACCCTGAATTCATCTCCCTGGTAACAATCTTTTAGTATATACTCTGTCCCGCTTTCATCGCTGGATTTAAACTCGCCCTCAATGGTTTTGTATATTTGCTCTATCTCCATACCTTTGTTTCGTATTTCCTTTAAAATATCATACAGCAATTCTACCCTCTCATTCGAACCGCTATATGGTAACAGAAGACGCAGGCCTTTGTCTGTATCGCATATATAGGCATTTCTGCCTTTTACAATGGATTTTACTTCCAGCTCATATTTAATTAATGCCACCTCTGGCTGATTATACAAAAAAATACCCCCTCACATGACTTACATATCAATTCATCATATGAGTGGGGTAACCATTTTATGAGCAAGTTCTTTTAATTTGTCCTCTGTGTTAAGTTCAGGGTCGTCAAGAACCATCTCAAATATTTTATCAAGAATATCTCCAATTTCCTTTCCAGGTTTCATTCCAAGCGCAATGAGATCTCTTCCGGAAATCTTTAAGTCTTTTTTTGTGACACACTGGCTATTTTGAAGTATGAGATTATACATCTGTTCAAAATCATCAACATACTTAAGTTTCTCTTCTCTTTGGTACATGCTCTGGCCAAGCACGTCAGCTCTTTTGACATCAAATATCTGTGGAAACTGTTCGAGACCTATCCGGTTCATGGCTCGTCTGACACTCTTTTGTGTGATAGAAGGTCTGTCATCGTGATGTCTGATAAGTGCCTCACAACTATCTATTGTTTTATTGTCAAACTTCAAACGTTTTAGTATTTCTTTTGCCATTTGCGCACCAAGGGGTTCATGTCCCTTAAAGTGCTCTTTACCATCTTCATCAATTGTACTACTCTTTGGCTTGCCAACATCATGAAGCAGCATGGTAAGTCTGAGTACCTTATCTGCTTTAATGTTAAGAAGCGTTTGAATCGTATGCTCACCGACCGTGTACATATGATGTTTTGAAGCCTGTGTCTTTTCCATCATGACATCAAACTCAGGCAGAAAAACTTTTGTAAGTCCCAGCTCATAGGCTTTTCTAATCAGGTCAGGATGGTCTGATACAAGAAGCTTAACAAGTTCTACCTGTATTCTCTCTGCACTGACTTTCTCAATTGTATGGCTAAGCTGCGAGATTGCTTTACAGGTTTCTTCCTCAATTTCAAACCCCAGCTGTGCTGCAAATCTTACGGCTCTAAGCATTCTTAGCGCATCCTCGCTAAATCTGTCTGTCGCTGTGCCTACGCATCTTATTACCTTATTTTCAAGGTCTGCTATTCCATCAAAAGCATCTACTAGCCCTGTCTGGTCGTTATATGCCATGGCATTAATTGTAAAGTCCCTGCGTTTTAGGTCTTCAACCAGATTTGAAGTAAAGGTTACTTCCTTGGGATGTCTTGCATCCTCATACTCACCATCAATACGATAAGTAGTAACCTCATACCCTACATGGTCAAGCATTATTGTAACTGTCCCATGTTCAATTCCCGTATCAATAGTATGGCCAAAAAGAGTCTTTACCTGCTCTGGCTTTGCTGAAGTAGTTATATCCCAGTCCTGGGGATTTCTTCCAAGAAGGGTATCCCTGACACAGCCACCAACAGCATAAGCCTCGAAACCATTATCATATAAAGTAGCAATTATTTTTTTCACATTTTCCGGTAAAATTATTTTCATAAAAATGCGTATGTTCCTTTGTCTTTAAGTTTAATTTTGTAGAGTGTATCATCTGCATTTTTTATCAGCTTATCAATATCTTCCTCCACCAGAATCTCTGCCGAAGCAATTCCAATAGAACAGCCAATATTACAAGCGTTCTTATCAAGACTCTTTCCAAGAAGTTCCTGAATATCTGTTCTAAAACCATCGGCCTCTTCTATCATTGAATATATTTTTTCAGCTCTTTGGATAAGTTCCTCTTTATCTGCTTCCTCTAGGATAATAAGGAATTCATCTCCACCATACCGGCAGACTATTCCGCCTTTTCCGGCGACGTTGAAAATATTTGCCATCTTCTTAAGCACAATATCACCAATGTCATGACCATATGTATCATTATATGGCTTGAAATTATCAAGATCGATAAACATAACTGACAGCCTGGTTCTTGTATCTTTCTGGGTAAGCTTATTAACCTCCCGATATAAACCAAAACGATTATAAAGCCCCGTAAGAATATCTGTAACCGAATTCTTCTCCAGCAGCTTGTTCATCTGGTAAACCTTAATATTAGCCTCGATTTTACTTATACCGTCCTCGAGATTTCTAAACAAAAGTGTATATATACTAAGTTCATCCTCTGAAAACATATTTCGGCTGAATGAATTATGCCAGTTATCTACCATAAGAACATATGTGATAAATACCGCCTCTAACTTGTCATTGTTAAAAATTGGTATTCCTGCAAATGAAAACACATCAGTTGCCCCAAAAATCGAAATCAAATCATAATGCTCAGAAAATGAATCTCCTATTTTTGAAGTTACAAATCCTTCCGGACATTCTTTTATGCTTTCAACTATTATTTTTATTTCTTTATCTGAAAATTCCTTTTCAGAATTGTTAAAGTATACCACATTTTCTTCATCTGAACATCTGATATATAAAGCCTTATCAATTCTAAAATAATTAAGAAAGCTTTTCATTGATGAATCAACAATATCTGCTACGTTGCTATCTTTATCATCAAGGTATTTCTGCCATTGCGAAATAAAAGCAATATACTGCTTGTTAGTTTTATAATCAAGCTCTGCACCGACCCTTCTGATAAAGTCTGCTATCATCTTATCACTTACATTACATGGTGCATCAATATTATCGATGTCTATTTCCTTTAGTAATTCGAGAGATGTTGTACTTTTAATAATTTCAACGGTCTCTTTATATTTCTTTGTAATACTTTCCTCTGTCCTATACAAATCCATTTTGCCAAGCACTTTGAATAGTTCAAGTCTTTGCTCACGGAAATGTTCAACTGTATAAAACTGATTTCCTTCAGACTTCATAAAATGAATGTTTGCAAGCTGATTGTACTCTAAAGCCTTCTCATAATTTCCTTCTACAAATTCCTTGTATGAGCATGCAAAATTATAAAGGAACATATCGTCATCAGCTAAAAGATAATCGTGAAGAACAATAACTGTCTCTTTTGAGCCTTCCTTTTCCATTACATAATCTAAGAACGGCTTACAACTGATAAGATAACGTTCGCAATTAATTTTCTTATTCTGTAATATACTAACAAGTGCCATTAAGGCATAAAGCTTTGACACATTACAGACTCTTATACTATTCATATGAAGTCTGTCAATTATCTTTAATACAATGTGAAAACAATGCTCTGCATTCTCATATTCCCTGCATGCCATATAGTTTATACCCTTATTATAGAGTACTTCAGCTATATCCGGTCCTTCCTGAAGCTCATACAACAATTCAATTGCTCTGTCAAAAAAATTAAATGCTTCTTGTGTAAATCCAATTGCACTCAGATTGTATCCAATTGAACTTAGCACACGGGCAGCTTCTAAGGATTTCTTATTCTTTACAGACTGATACATTCTAATATCAAACAAAAGTGCAATATCACTCATTCCGTTTGTCGCTGCAATCATAAGATTCTTCTGGAATGCATTGTATAAAAGAACTTCATTATCTATCTCTTTTGCAATTGCAATTCCCTGGCTGAAATACTTAAGGAATGCCTCTGAGCGATATGCCATTGCAACCATCTCAGGACCATTATCATATGAGTAGACATATATGTGGGCAAGATAATTACTATATCCATATTTCATCATTTGTGCAATAAGCTCAGAATCTATCTGCATATCCTCAGCCACAAATAATAAGTTATGCCAGCCTGACATCTTACTTTCTATTTCTAAAAGATTGGCCTCAAAAACCAGCTTCTCGTCGCCAATTTCTTTTGCTTCCTTTTTTGCTATCTCTACCTGCTCTAATGCCTTATCTAACTTTCCCTGATAGGAGTAGCTCCTTGCTGTTTCTTTTGCCGCCCAGAAAAGAACTTCATGCTCATGTCCCTTTGGCAGCCTTTTTGAAATAATGTTTATAAGTTCAATAGCCCTTGGCATATTTCCACTCAAAATGAGCGCATTGATATACTTATAAATAATCTTGATTAAAATAAAAGAATCCTCATCATTGAGTTTTTCTTTCCACAAATATTTCTTACGTTTAAAATATTCATCAGCTGTATCATAATCCAACAATTCAAAAATGTTAACTGCATTTCTGTAGACTTCCTGAAGATCTTCATCCTTCTTTTCTTCAGGGATTGAAGGTCTTCTGATTCCGGTGTTACCGATATAGTAGACCATATTAACATTATCGAGAGATTCCCTGATTTTTTCCCAATACTTGATGCCAACGCCATGTGTAACCTGACCTTCATTAACTCCAAATATCATTCCAAAGTTTTTAATCTGCTTCTCTGTCAGGTATCTTGCAAATTCCACACTGCTTCGACTTGCCCTCTGAAATCTGTTAATCACAATGATAAATGGCTTTACCTGGGCAAGTTTTTCAATCATGCCACACAAGGTTTTGTCAAGCCGGTTTCTCTCATATGATACTTCATCAAGAAGGACAGGTTCTTTTCTGATACAGATGCCCTCCTGGTAATATGAAATAAGCATATCTTTCTGGAGTGGATAAACATCGCATGATTCCAAAAATTCTCCGAAATCTCCACCAATATATTTACGGTGCAAATTGCAGATAATATCAAGAAATGGCTCATATGCACTGGTAAGCTCATCGTATGCAAACTCATGACTTATCAAAAGAATATCATCTTTTTCTGAACTATTCCTGATACTATCAAGTTCTAATATAGACATGTCATTGCTATAGCAGACCATGGCAATATTATTATTCGATGTTTTTACACTATCATGTATCTGTTCAATTAAACCATCGAAAAATTTAGAAATCATACGTTTCTCTCCCCAACTAAATCAAAAATTAGTATGCTTTTCCCCAGTAAACGAGCTTATGTGCAGGCTTGCCACAACATGCACATACATCTGAAATCTGTTCCTGATCCTCAAATGGCATACAACGTGAAGTTACTGCAAGGTCTTCCTTAATCTTATCCTCACATGCCTGATCCTCACACCACATTGCACGGATAAATCCTGGCTTATTCTCTGCAATTTCCTTAAACTCATCGTAGTTATGAGCGTCCCAGATATGCTCATCACGATGCGCCTTTGCTCTTTCGAACATTTCTCTTTGCATTGTATCAAGGATTTCTGTTACCTTTACCTCAACTTCATCTAATGATACTTCAATTTTCTCTCTTGTGTCTCTTCTTACGATTACACACTTGTTTGCTTCAATATCCTTTGGTCCAAGTTCGATTCTTACTGGAATTCCACGCATCTCTGCTTCTGAGAATTTCCATCCCGGACTCTTATCTGAATCATCAAGCTTGGCTCTGCATACTTTTCCAAGTCTCTCTCTTACTTCTTCTGCCTTTTCAAGTACGCCTTCCTTCTTCTGCATGATTGGAATAACCATTGCCTGAACCGGAGCAACTCTTGGTGGAAGTACAAGTCCTGAATCATCACCATGAACCATGATAAGGGCTCCGATAAGTCTTGTTGTCATTCCCCATGATGTCTGATATACATACTGAAGCTTGTTTTCTTTGTCTGTGTACTGAATCTCAAATGGTTTAGAGAAATTCTGTCCAAAGTTGTGACTTGTTCCTGACTGGAGCGCCTTTCCGTCATGCATAAGAGCTTCGATTGTATATGTTGCCTCTGCTCCTGCAAATTTCTCTTTCTCTGTCTTTCTACCGCGAACTACAGGCATTGCAAGTACTTCCTCACAGAAGTCAGCATAAAGGTTTAACATCTGTACTGTTCTTGCCTCAGCTTCCTCTGCTGTTGCGTGTGCTGTATGTCCTTCCTGCCATAAGAACTCTCTTGAACGAAGGAACGGTCTTGTCTCCTTCTCCCATCTTACTACTGAACACCACTGGTTGTAGTTCTTTGGAAGGTCTCTGTATGAATGAATTATATTCTTATAAAAATCACAGAATAATGTCTCTGATGTTGGTCTTACACAAAGTCTTTCCTGAAGCTGGTTAAGTCCTCCGTGTGTTACCCATGCTACTTCTGGTGCAAATCCTTCTACATGATCCTTCTCTACCTGAAGTAAGCTTTCCGGAATGAACATCGGCATATATACATTCTCTACGCCTGTCTCTTTAAATCTTCTATCTAATTCGCTCTGGATATTCTCCCAGATAGCATAACCTGCGGGCTTAATTATCATGCATCCTTTTACTGATGAATAGTCAATAAGTTCTGCTTTAATCACCACATCGGTATACCATTGTGCGAAATCTTCTTCCATGGATGTGATGGCTTCTACTAATTTTTTTTCTTTAGCCATTTCTTTTCTCCTCATTTCTATTATTTAATGCGCCCTTTTTTGGACGCAAATATACAAATTAATATTATGCTAATATTTGTGGCTTGTCAAGGTAATCGGAATTGGTCAGTATACTAACAAAAGCTGCCCACCATCACAGTGCACAGCCTCTTTCCTTATAACATTGCATAATTCACTTATCTATATACTACTTCTTCTCCAATACCTGTTTTACAAGCTCTTCATCATATCCAAGCGCAATCAGCTTATCCAGCGTATTGTTTCCATTGTTGATTTCATCCATAACTTTTAAAATTTCGTTGCAACCTGATTCGTGTCCTTCTTCCCACATTGTCTTTGCAAATTTCTTTTCATTAAACTCTGTTAAAAGCATATGGCGCACCTCACTTCGATTCCTGACCAGAACATCTGTAAGTATGTTATTCTCCAGGCAGTAGTTGATTGCCTCATCTATTGCATGCTGTAGAAGCATACCATCCTCTATATTCTGATTTATTCTTGCAATAAACTGTGCATAATGCATAAGCCTCTTACACTTATTCATCAGTTCTGCATTATGTCCATCATTTACATTAAGTACTCTTGCTCTGCATTCTAATGCTGGTTCCATGTCTTCTACTTTTGAATCACATTCAAATGCATCTGTCAACAGTAATGTCTGATCATCCGGCATCTCTTCCTTACCATTATAAAATACGATGTACTGTGGTGTTGGCAGCTTCACAAGTTTTCGACCATATACATCAAGGTCATGAAGCTTTATGTATTCGTCATACAGTTGTGCCAAATACAGTAATCCTCGTATCGGCATATTGGGATTTGCTGTAGATTGATGTTCATACAGATTCATGGTTGATGAAATTATGAATGACTTGTCATTCTTCATCGACATGAAAATGACATCCTCTAGCGTAGTGATTTCCAAATCGTCTGGATTACCATAATCAGTTCCATTTATTGCATTGTACAATTCAAGAAGATACTCCTTGTCTCTAAACACCCTTTGAAATAATCTGTCCTTGTATTTTCGATTCGGATGCCATAGCCTTCGTACTGTTTTAAACCAGCTTTTTGTCTTTTTGTTTTTCAATAACTATACTCCTTCATTATAATAAAACAAAAGTGGTTATGCAATGCTATTAAGTTTTACTCTTGGGAAAAATTGGCGATTTGCCTATGATTTGCCAAGCGATAGAATAAATATATACTATATGCCATCTATATTCAATACCAGTTTCACACAAAAAGCTTCACATATGGTAATCGAAATGGGGCAGAATATAATCGCTTATTTTTTCTATTTTGCATTATTTTTGGTCAGAGATGCATTTGTTATCTCACCCCAGCTATACTGCATCATATACTGGCCTTGATAGGCATTGATTCCGCTTGGTTTTCCTTCTATCCAATCGTAATAATCACAGTAGAAGGCATCCCTGTCAACACCTATGCTCCCCCATTTACTGACTAACACGTCCTTGCAACCAGCCTCAGTCAAAGCTTCAATCAGTGCTTTTTTACATTTTTTCAAATAATCATAGTGATATCCACCATCCTCCCACAATACAGTCATAAGCTCTGAATTGCTACACAAAGCACCTTTGCGATCGACCAGATAAGCCAGAAGTTCCTTCATCTTTTCCGGCTTTAATGGGAGTACTTTGCCATCTACAAATACTTCGAAGTTTCCAAAGCACTGCATATGCACCTTTCCCCCTGGCTGTTGCTCTATGGGATGTCGAAGCTTATCTAACTCTCTTACTATCTGCTCTGTTGTAACTGGTTTTAGAACATATCCGCTACATCGTATCTCTGACACGGCATCATAGATGTAATCGCTATATCCTGTAGTAAAGATGATATTCATTTGGGGTTTCAGAAGTTTTATCTGTCTTGCCAGTTCTATTCCATCCATCATTCGCATCCGTATATCCAGAAATGCTACATCCGCCTGCTCTTCCTTAGCATATGCCAGACATTCTGTCGCTTTCTGAAAAGAAACCACTTCCGCTTGAGGAGCTGCTTCTGTTATACATCTAACTAGTCTTTCTAACATTAATTTTTCATCATCTACTGCCAGTATTCTCATTATATTTCCTTCCCGGGTATCTGGATTACAACCCTGGTTCCTTTCCCAATTTCACTATGTATTGCAATCCCGTCGTTACCACCGAAACAAAACCTAAATTAAGCATCACTAAAGTTCCAAATTTCCCAATATTCTTTCGATAATATGCCACAACAAAAATCTCTATTATTAATATAATTAGATTTTTTTCTACTTCATTACAATTATAATAAACTAATAAAAAGCCCAAATGAAAAGAGAACTTTTCTCCTTCATTCGGGCTCAATTTTTATAAATTTCTAAATATTAATTTTGCTGCTGGATTAATCCTGCAACAATTAATGCAAGCTCTGCTGAATCATCGCCTGAGATTACATAATCCTCATCGATTGTATATCTTACAGTAGTTGTATTCCCATATGTTCTGTCGCCTGCATGCTCTTTCATATAAGTTGTGAATTTTGTTGCCATATCTCCATCCTGTGCAGATGCAGACTCGTAAGCTGCAGTTATCAAATCAACTGTATTTGGATATGTAATATTAATTACAATTTCTCCATTTTCTTCCTGAACATCCCATGTTGCGTCAGAGAGTAAAGTTGCTACAACTCCCTCCATAATTATAAGCTCTCCTGATTCTGCTTCTAATCCTGCATACTGGTAAATTGCCTCTGCAATATACTCCTGTGTATATCTATGGCTCTCTGATGCATCAGAAACACCAACATAATATTTGTTTACTAAATCGTTAGAATCGTTATGATAATCATTCTCCATGCAAGCTCTGACATAATCTGCATTATCTTCGATTGTGAAGAAATTATTGTCATCATCTAAAAATGCCATATCAACTGAACATACATATGGATCACCTGCTGTAACAACACCAATAATAATTGCACATGAATAATCACCTGACCTAAATGGAATGTAATAATCATATGAATCCTGTAGATCCTTATCTACCTGTTTAAATGCATCATCGCCTAATGCTTCTACAACCTTTAACATATCCTTTTCAGGCTGGTCAACATAAATTCCACCAGAAACTGCAACCTCGCTGCATGAACCGCAATATACTTCTGTTACTAATGCATCATCGATACTAATAGTTTCGTCTCCTGGGTTGTAAACAGTAATCTGGATGTAATCGTCTGAATCCTCATCGTGAAAAAGCTCAAATGCCTGAACTTCATATTTTGGATCAACTGTCGAACCTTCCAAATCAACATAATTTTTTGAATAATGCCAACCATTATCTAAAAAGTCAGATGCTTTCATTGGGAACTGATATAAATGGTCTTTAATATAAATCTGACCGCCGTTTTCAACATCTATTTCCTCTGGAACGTTTTTGGCAGCTTCTTTTGCCCATGCATTTTGATCTTTCTTTTCTTCTACTTCTTTTACTTCTCCACATCCACATACTAATGCGAATACGCTCATCATTACTAACAATATTAGTATAATTCTTTTGTTTTTCATTCTTTTATCCCTTTCTTTTTATTGAAATGAACATCTCATATTGGTGAACATCTCTTTTTTACCATGAGAATTATATAGACTTGCTTCTTATTATTGCAATAGAGCAATAGCGCCATAAAAATAATAATTTCACAAATCAATAAAGCCCAAATGAAGAAGCCTGCCTCTCCTTCATTTGGGCTTTATTTTTCACACTAAACTAAACTCCTATCGAAGCTCTTTAATATTAGCATGTCACGGTCACACAACAGTCACACCGTGGAAATTTTTTACATTTTTGATTAAGTGCTTTAATATCAAAAACTAGTACACCTTTATCTCACTTATACATGTATCCTGATATTTTTCTCCTGGTGTTGCACCAAGGATAGTTATTGTTATTTTATCTGTCTGTATTGGAGCATCAAATTGTATAGCTGTTCCATCACAAACTAAGTCTGTTTCTGAAAATGGCTGCTCTACTGCCTCAAATTGTGGTACATATAAATCTTGTGTTTTTGATGTTCCATCCGCACCAGTAATTGTTAACTTGTTTACTTTTCCGTTTACCTGGTATAAATATTTATTTTCCAGATATCCATTGTAAATTATAACTCCGTGTACAGTCTGTGTTAATCCTAAACCTATTTCTATAGTCTGTCCTTCTCCGTTGCCTTCTACTCCTTCTACCCAGCTTGTATTTAAATTGCCATCAATAAGGTTTGATGCGTCATAGGTCTTTCCATTCTGACCTGACAATGTAGATGAGGCAGTTGCATAGGATGCGAGATTTTCATTAGAATCTCCCACAAACTCAGAATAAACAAGCCTTGCTCCAAGTTTATTCTCCTGATTCTTTACAAATAGATATTTTACATTACCCAAATATTTACTTGCTCCTGAATTATCTTCGTAAAAACAAGTTCCCTCTAAAAGAGCATACTGTTGTGTCTCTTTTATCTCACAACTTGTTATTCTGTACCATGGTTCACCATCCGCCATAACGTATTTTACAGTTTTAGTGTCATTCTTTTCAATTCCTGTTGCTTTTTCCCAATCAACATCTTCTTTGCCATAAAAATCTTTGATCAGCTCCTCAGCCCCATCCTTTTTGATTACTCCATTATAATCATTTTCAGTCCAAAGATTATATTCTCTATCAAATTCTGGTCTGTCACCTAGTTCAGCTACAATTTCATAATCTAACTGTTTTTGCTCTTCATTATTCAATTCAGAATATAGTCTCTGCTCATCACCTGTTGTTCCATTTATGTATTCGAGAGAAAGAGCAACATCCGCCATCATATAATACATATTTTCATAGTACATTCCTGTAATAACTGTAGGCTTTACTGAATTTAAATTTTCACAAAGTGTCTCGCAATCGGTCATTGTCAGCTCTATATCAGGCTCTGACTCTGTTTCCTTAACAATTTCTGTTTCTTCCTCTGTCTCTGTCATTTCTGTATCGTCAACGACAACTTCTTTCTCTGTGTTATCTGCCTTATTAGATTTCTTTTCCGAATCATCATCATCATTGTTTGACTTAATATACCACAACACTGCACCTGCACCTAAACAAACCACAATCAAGATACATGCAAGAATTATGAAAATTTTCTTCCCCTTTTTCTTAGCCGGCGGTGTTGGCTTCACTGGCTGGGTTGGCTGCACTGGCTGCACTGGCTGCGCTGGCTGTACCGGCTGCGCTGGCTGCACTGGTTGCGCTGGCTGTACCGGCTGCGCTGGCTGTACCGGCTGCGCTGGCTGCACTGGTTGCGCTGGCTGTACCGGCTGCACTGGCTGCGCTGGCTGTACCGGCTGCGCTGATGCTTGTTGCTGCATTGCGGCCATCTTTCTTCGAGCTATTTGTTGCTTATAAATTTCAAGACTAGTTCCACATTTTTTACAGAATGATGAATTATCATCATTTTGTGTTCCACATTTTCCACAAAACATAGTTATCTCCTTATCTTCTCTTATGTTCTAAACATATAGATTATAATAAATTTGCACTCATATCTCAACCTTATACAATCAATGTTTTTTTCAAAGAAATTAATCTAAATATCCTGATTAACTTATCGCGTATTATCTCGTATTATTTCTTATTATTTCAAATTGTTGCATTACAAAATAAAACATTATGCCCAACTCCCCTGCACTACCTGAGTTATGTATGCCAGCAGAAGGCGAGGACGGTATAGGCATGCAAGGCCGCTGTAATTTTTTTTGGAGGGTGGCATGGGAGGCAGTGTACATCAGGGGGGGAAGATTGGATGGCGGTAAGGCGTTGGGGGAGTTGGGCATATAGGATATACTCTTCGGCGTCTTATGCAAGAAGCGCGTAATTGGTTAGGTTTCATTACACCGAAAAACCAGAGGAGATTTGCCTGGACGGCAAATCCAGGAGCTAAGGTGCACGGACGCACCTTTAGCTCCGACTCGCAGGACCTAAACAACCTAAATCAATGAAACCTTAGCAATTACTCGCTCCTTGCATCTAAGCCGAAGAGTATATCCTATATGCCCAACTCCCCCAACGCCTTACCGCCATCCAATCTTCCCCCCTGACGTACACTGCCCCCATGCCATCCCCCCCAAAAAAATTACAGCGGCCTTGCATGCCTATAC
>JAXJTU010000151.1:0-159818 GCA_036309425.1 Agathobacter sp. | reverse complement strand
TGATACATATGTATTCAATCTGGGAGATGGACAAGACACCATTTGTGAATATGAAAGCAGTGCAACATCAGGAAAAGCCGATAAGATTGTATTTGGAGAAGGAATAAAAGAAGAGGATGTAAAGCTGCACCGAGCAGGAAATAATCTGATAATCAGATACAGTGACAAAGATCAGGTAACTGTAAAAGATGCGTATTATTATGGAGATGACAGGACACAGATAGAGAACATTGAATTAACTGAGTCTGGTTTATATATTTTGAACTATGATAAATTAGAACTAGAGTTAATTAAAAGTTGTGTATATGAAAGTGATGAGGTAAATTATAATCAAGTTGTTGAAAATATGGAGTTAATGTGTGTAATATCTGAGAATTCGTTGACTAACATTGACGTTGAATCAACCATACAGGAACAAATTGTAGATGAGAGTAATATGGCAGAATCAATTGATTGTGAATCAGAGATGATGAGTTCTGAAATTGAAGGTATGGCTAATTTGTTGGTTCAAGAAATGGCCGAATTTCAAACTGGAAATATTGTATATGATACACAAAGTATTTCAACAACTGAAAATAATGAAAACGTTCAATTATGGACTCAAGATTAGTAAAAGAATGGCGGTCAGAAATGACCGCCATTTTCATTAGAGAAATTATTTGGTTAATAATAGCATTATATCGTTGCTTCTCTTAACAAACTTTGTCATCTGATCTACTGTAAGTGACTGATTGCTGATAAGAGCTAAATCATAAAGCTGCTCAGCAAACATTGGAACATTCTCAGAATCCTTGTTATTCAAGATGTATTTTACAAGCTCATTATTGGCATTGAGTGTAAGAGTCTGGTCAGCTGCGAACATGTTAGGGTCCATACCGCCCATGCCTCCCATAGAGTACATCTTCATCATATCCTGCATACGTCTTCCCTGCTCAGAAAGAGTAAGAACAGAAGCGATTTCAGCGTTCTTAAGATTCTCAACCTTAATTGTAAGCTTATCGTTATTTAAAGCCTTATTAAATACGTCTGTAAGAGTATTTGTAGCTTCTGTAAGGTCTCCTGAATCCTCTGATTTTAAAGAATCAGTAAGGTCAGCATCAATTCTCATGAACTGATAATTTTCATTGCGCTGTTCAAGCTGTGAGATGAAAGAAGTATCGATATTGTGGTCTAGGATAACTGCGTTCATTCCCTGCTCTTTGAAGAGGTTAATGTACTGTCCCTGCTGGTTTACATCTGTTACATAGTATATTGTCTTACGCTCAGGCTCTTTTGTCTCATCTGCTGAGTCTGAAGCAGTAGATTCATCAGTATTTTCTACGGTGTTTTCACCAGAATTTTCATCAGCGTTTTCATCCTTCTCAACTGGAACAAGAAGCTCTGGAAGAGTCTGATATTTATCATTGATATCCTTAAAGAGGATATAGTCATTCATCTTGTCACAGAATTTTACATCCTTAAGGCAGCCAAACTTGATAAATGGGCTGATATCATCCCAGTATTTCTCATAAGACTCTTTTTCTGTCTTGCACATTCCGATAAGTTTATCAGCAACCTTCTTTGTGATGTATTCTTCAATCTTCTTAACAAATCCATCATTCTGAAGAGCAGAACGGGATACATTAAGTGGAAGATCAGGACAATCAATTACACCCTTAAGAAGCATTAAGAACTCAGGAATAACTTCCTTGATGTTATCAGCGATAAATACCTGGTTGTTGTAAAGCTTGATTGTTCCTTCAATGGAATCATATTCTGTATTAATCTTAGGAAAGTAAAGAATACCCTTAAGATTGAATGGATAATCCATGTTAAGGTGAATCCAGAAGAGTGGCTCCTTGTAATCTAAAAATACCTTACGGTAGAACTCTTTGTATTCATCCTCTGTACATTCACTAGGATTCTTTGTCCAAAGTGGTTTTGGATCATTAAGAGGAACTGGACGCTTAACAATCTTATACTGGTCCTTAGCAGGAGAAACTTCAACAGTCTCCTTTGTTCCGTCTTCATTTTCCTTTTCCTCAGTCTTAGCTTCCTCATGAATCTCTTCAACAACGACATCAGTATCAAGCTTGTCCTCGATGTTGATTGTCTCGTATTCCTCAGGAGCATTTGCCTTTGAAAGGAAAATCTCAGTAGGCATGAAAGAGCAGTACTTCTCAATGATTTCTCTTGCACGATACTCGTTAGCAAACTCAAGACAGTCTTCATTTAAGAAGAGAGTAATCTCTGTACCAACCTCATCCATATCTCCGTCAATCATATCGAATTCTGTTCCACCATCACATGACCAGTGAACAGGTGTTGAACCTTCTTTGTATGAGAGTGTATCAATTGTAACTTCGTCAGCAACCATGAATGCTGAGTAGAAGCCTAAACCGAAGTGACCAATAATCTGGTCGTCGTTTGATTTATCTTTATATTTCTCGATGAAATCTGTAGCACCTGAAAAAGCGATTCTGTTAATATATTCCTCAACTTCTTCAGCTGTCATACCAAGACCGTTATCAATAATCTTGATTGTTTTTTCTTCAGGATTAACGATTACCTGAATCTTTGCTTTATAATCTGCTGGAAGAGAATATTCTCCCATCATATCGAGTTTCTTTAATTTTGTAATCGCATCACATCCATTAGAGATTAACTCACGATAGAAAATGTCGTGGTCTGAATATAACCATTTCTTAATAATAGGAAACAGGTTATCACTATCAATGGAAAGTGTTCCGTGTTTTTCTGCCATAATTATATCTCCTTTGCTTTTTAACTTAATAAAGATGATAAAACTGTTAAAATGAAATGTCAATAGAAAATTAGCACTCTATCATTGCGAGTGCTGATAAATACCGAAAACCATTGAAAATACAACATTTGGCAAAATATTAAAAGTTTATAAACTGGACATTTTAATACAAAAATGATACGATTTTGGATAAGGTAAAAATATATTTTATTATAGAAATGATAAGGAGATTTATATGATAGAAGTTGGAATTTGCGGACAAAAAGAAATTACTGTCACAGAGGAACTTACTGCTAAGACATTTAAAAGCGGAGCTCTTAATGTATATGCCACACCTGCTATGATTTCTCTTATGGAGGATGTTGCATTTACAAGTGTAGCAGAATATCTTGATGAGGGATGTGGAACTGTTGGCACTGCGATTAATGTTAAGCATGTTGCCGCAACTCCTGTAGGAATGAAAGTCAAATGCCAGACCAAATTAATTAAGGTTGATGGAAGAGCACTTACTTTTGAGGTAAAGGCTTTTGATGAGGCTGGTCTTATTGGAGAAGGTGAACATGAAAGATTTATTATTTTTGAAGATAAGTTCCAGGCTAAGGCAGATGGGAAATTAAAAAAATAATATGAAGAAAATAAGAAAAATAAGCATGTATGATTTGGTACGGGTTAAAAAGATTTTAGATGAATTTAAGGAGTCTGAAATTCCCATATATGCTGGTCAGACAGCATTTTTTACAATGTTGTCCTTTTTTCCATTTATGATGCTGGTTTTTGTTTTGCTAAATTTTTTGCCTTTATCGGCAAGTGATTTTCAAAACTGGATTTTGCCTGTTATTCCAGATTCATTTTCTGAGGTGATGGAAAGCTTTATTAGGGAAATATACCAGGGAAGTAGCAGTATACGAATTTCTTTTACTGTAATTACAGCGATATGGCTTAGTTCGAAGGCTTTTGTCTCATTACAGCAGGGACTTAATTCAATGTACAGGTCAAAAGAGAATCGTAATTTTATTTTATTAAGAATTTATGCTGTATTATATAGTCTTTTATTTGCTCTTCTGATAATTGCTGTATTAGCAGTTATGGTTTTTGGAAATAGAATACATGAAGTTTTTTTAGTAAATTTAGGTGCAATTGACAGAATTGTAAACAGGATTATTCATTTTAGGATGATAATCTGTATATCTGTGTTATTTCTATTTTTTATCTTATTATTCTATTTCCTGCCAAATAAAAAGCAAAGTGTAAGAGGACTGGTTGCCGGAGCATTTTTTTCGACTATGGCCTGGATACTTTTTTCGTATTTCTTTTCGATATATGTGGATAATTACAGTAATTATGCATCTTTCTATGGAGCAATGACAACTATTGCGCTTATAATGGTCTGGCTGTATGGTTGTATGTATATGGTCTTTTTGGGTGGATTTATAAATTATTGTATTGAAAACATAAAATCACATAATTGGTAAAGAAAAATATATTATTATATAGTATTTATAGAGGGAACAATATGGAAGCAGAATTTAAGAACACAATAGATGATATTGTTGCAACAATTTTAGAGGATTACAAGGATGATAAGATTATTAATGAGGATGCGGTTTTTACACAGCCTGATGCCGATGCTGTAATCGACATTCTTCAGAAGCTTATTAAGGTTGTTTATCCTGGATTTTATCATGATAAGAATTACAAATTTTATAATTTAAGCAGTAGAACAACGGTACTTCTTGAAGATGTAATGTATAATCTTAACAAGCAGATTGCATTAGCTCTTCCACAGAATCCGGATAATCAGTGCAAGTGTCATGATACGCTTGATTGTGAGGCTAGCCAGATTTGCATGGAATTTTTCAAGAAGATTCCTAAAATCAGAGAGTATGTTGATACTGATGTACAGGCCTTTTACGATGGCGATCCAGCAGCATACAATTATAATGAGATTATTTTATGTTATCCGGGATTACTTGCAATTACAACAAACCGTATTGCACATGAGCTTCATTTATTAGGAGTTCCACTTATTCCCCGTATGATGACAGAATATGCTCACAGCAAAACAGGTATTGATATTCATCCAGGAGCCCAGATAGGTAAGTATTTCTTTATTGATCACGGTACAGGAATAGTTGTCGGAGAGACAACTATTATAGGAGAGCATGTCAAGGTATACCAGGGAGTTACAATTGGTGCCTTGTCTACAAGAGGTGGTCAGTCTCTTAAAGGTGTTAAAAGACATCCTACAATTGAAGATAATGTTATTATCTATGCTGGTGCCTCAATTCTTGGAGGAGAGACTGTTATCGGAGAAGGCGCAGTTATTGGAAGTAATGCGTTTATAACTTCTTCAATTGAGGCAGGAGCTCGTGTAAGTATGAAAAATCAGGAGTTGAATTTAAAATAATTATCCGGGTTATAAGATATGATAGATTTTGTGATTATTTTTATTATTGTTTTATGTTTTTTAGTAGCATGTTATCAGATATATAAGAAAAAGAAAAAAGGAAAGGCTTGTTGTGGATGTTCATTTTCAGGTTCCTGTACTGGTTCATGTTGTTCTAATAATAATGCAAATGAGTCAGAGAAGAATTAGTTAGATACCATTAACAATTAATTTAATATGAGTAAAATAGAAAAACCGAGGATTATGATATGTAAAATATCATAATCCTCGGTTTTGTTTTTTATATTTAATAATCGTAACTATTCAGAATCCCTTAGAATAAGATAAGTAGATTCATCATGCTTGCATGTAAGAAGATACTTACCTGAATTATTCTGTCAGTTATGCTTCTTTATTAGCTTCCTTTTTAAGATTTTTCTGAGCTGTTGAAAGCATAAGCTTAATACGGTTAAGCTGGTTAACCTCAGAAGCACCAGGATCGTAGTCAATTGCTACAATGTTAGCGTTAGGGAATTCATGACGAATTTCCTTTATTACACCTTTACCAACAATATGGTTTGGAAGACAGCCAAATGGCTGTGCACACACAATGTTAGTAGCTCCCTGATTAATAAGTTCAAGCATTTCTCCAGTTAAGAACCAGCCTTCACCAGTCTGATTACCACATGATACGATTGGTTCTGCAAGTTTTGCTAAATCTTCAATTTTTGCTGTTGGTTCAAAATGCTTACTTTTTGCAAGTTCATCTCTGGCAGCACTTCTCATCCATTCAAAGAATTTAATAATCATATTATTATTTCTCTTTGATTTTGCTGTATCTCCAAGGTAATCTGTTTTGAAGTTAGCATTATAACAACAGTAGAGGAGGAAGTCTGTAAGGTCTGGAACAACAGCCTCTGCGCCTTCTGCCTCGAGCAAATCAACAACATAGTTGTTAGCTGCTGGAAGGAATTTAACAAGGATTTCACCAACAACGCCAACTCTTGGCTTCTTTTCATCTGTCATAGGAAGATTATCAAAGTCACGAATGATTTCACGACAGAGCTTCTTGTATTTTCTGTGTGATAATATCTTTGTATTACCAACAAATTCAATTACTTCTTTTTTCCATTTCTCATGGAGTGCATTTGCACTTCCAGGAACTTTTTCGTATGGACGGACTCTGTACAGACAGCGCATGAAAATATCACCAAATTCCAATGCGTAAAGTCCGTGCTGGATAAGGCTTGGCGTAAGTTTAAATCCTGGATTTTTCTCAAGACCTACCATGTTAATTGATATAACCGGAACATCAGGATAGCCAGCCTTTATAAGGGCTCTTCTGATGAATCCAATATAGTTTGTAGCACGGCAACCACCACCAGTTTGAGATATTAAGATTGCAGTGTGAGTCATATCATATTCACCTGACATAACTGCAGCCATAATCTGTCCAATAACAATAAGTGATGGATAGCAAGCATCATTATTTACATATTTTAATCCAACATCGACGCATTCTTTTGCTGGAATATCTGGAATTACAAGATTATATCCAGCTGCGCGGAAGGCAGGAACTAATAAGTCAAAGTGGATAGGAGACATCTGTGGACAAATAATAGTGTAATTGTCCTTAAACATCTTTTCTGTGAATACAACACGCTCATAGTTTGAAGGTTTGATTTCTCGTTTTTGATGTTGTTTTTCTTTTACTCTAATTGCAGCAAGAAGAGAGCGAATTCTGATTCTTGCAGCACCTAGGTTGTTAACTTCATCAATCTTTAGGCATGTATAAATTTTTCCTGAATTAGTGAGAATATCATTTACACAGTCTGTTGTTACAGCATCGAGTCCGCATCCAAAAGAGTTAAGCTGAATTAAATCAAGGTCATCTCTGGTCTTTACAAAGTTTGCTGCAGAGTAGAGACGTGAATGATACATCCATTGATCCATTACAATTAGTGGTCTTTCAATATTTCCAAGGTGAGAAACTGAATCTTCTGTAAGAACACATATACCATATGAGTTGATAAGTTCTGGAATACCATGATTAATTTCTGGATCTACATGGTAAGGACGGCCTGCAAGAACAATTCCTCTACGCCCATTTTCTTCCATGTATTTAAGAACCTCTTCACCTCTTTGCTGTATTTCTTTACGAGTCATTTCAAGTTCTTTCCAACCAGCTGCAACAGCTTCTTTAATCTGATTTTCAGGAATACAAAAATCGTCTGATGTAAATGTTGAAATTAGCTGTTGAGAAAGAGTTTCCTCATTAGTAAATGCCATGAAAGGATTTAAAAATTTTACATTTCCATTAGTAATTTCATCTACATTATTCTTGATATTCTCTGAGTAAGATGTAACAATCGGACAGTTGTAATGATTGTTGGCATCTGGAAATTCATTACGTTCATAAGGAATAGCTGGGTAGAAGATAAAATCTACATTTTTGCTAACTAACCAGCTAATATGTCCATGAGCAAGCTTTGCAGGATAACATTCGGATTCACTTGGAATGGAATCAATACCAAGCTCATAAATCTTTCTGGTTGATTGTGGAGAAAGAACAACTCTAAATCCAAGTTTCTTGAAAAATATAGCCCAAAATGGATAGTTTTCATACATATTTAGGACTCTTGGAATACCAACTGTTCCTCTGTATCCTTCTTCATCTGAAAGAGGAGTATAGTCAAAAATTCTATGGTTCTTGTATTCAAAAAGATTTGGAATGTTTTCTTTATTTTTTTCTTTTCCAAGTCCACGCTCACAGCGGTTTCCTGTAACATACTGTCTGTTATCTGAGAACTTGTTGATTGTGAGAAGACAGTGGTTAGTACATCCCTGACATCTTGTAAGTTTTGTTGTATATGTAAGTTCATTAATTTGTTCAATGCTTAGCATGCTTGTATGATAGTCTGCTTCATGGCGTTCTCTTGCGATAAGAGCAGCACCGAAAGCACCCATAATACCAGCTATATCAGGTCTTGTAACATGGACTCCGGCAATTTTCTCAAGACTTCGGAGAACAGCATCATTGTAGAAGGTTCCACCCTGAACTACGATGTTTTCACCTAAATCCTTAGCATCTGAAAGCTTGATAACCTTAAATAAAGCGTTCTTGATTACAGAATAGGCAAGTCCTGATGAAATATCAGATACTGTGGCACCTTCCTTTTGAGCCTGCTTTACTTTTGAATTCATAAATACTGTACATCTTGTTCCAAGATCGATTGGATTTTGTGCAAAAAGAGCTTCTTTTGCAAAGTCTGAAACTGAGAAATTAAGAGATTTTGCAAAAGTCTCAATGAATGAACCACATCCCGAAGAACAGGCTTCATTAAGCTGTACAGAGTCTACAGTATTATTTTTTATTTTGATGCACTTCATATCCTGTCCGCCAATATCAAGGATACAATCTACTTTTGGATCAAAATGAGCCGCAGCATAATAGTGTGCAACAGTTTCAACTTCACCTTCATCAAGCATGAGAGCAGCTTTTAGTAAAGCTTCTCCATAACCGGTAGAGCATGAGTGAACAATATGTGCATCTTCTGGAAGAAGAGAATAAATTTCCTGAATTGATTTTATTGCTGTAGCAAGAGGGCTACCATTGTTATTGTTATAAAAAGAATAAAGTAAGTCTCCGTCTTCACTGACTAAGGCAATCTTTGTAGTTGTTGAACCAGCATCTATTCCGAGATAGCAGTTACCCTTATATGTAGAAAGTTCTGCTGTTTTTACATGATTTCCATTATGTCTGTTTGTAAACTCGTCATAGTCTGTCTGATCTTTAAATAGAGGCTCAAGTCTTGCAACTTCAAATTCCATCTTAATTCCATTAGATAGTCTTTCAAGAAGATAAGAAAGTGTTGTTACAGTTTCTTTCTTATAATTTAATCCAGATCCAATTGCGGCGAAAAGATGAGAATTATATGGTGTAATTGCATGCTCATCATCTAAATTAAGAGTTCTGATAAATGTTTCTCTAAGTTCAGACAAAAAGTGCAGAGGTCCACCTAGGAAAGCGACATGACCTCTGATTGGTTTACCACATGCTAGTCCGCTGATTGTCTGGTTTACAACTGCCTGAAAAATTGATGCAGAAAGATCTTCACGAGTAGCACCTTCATTAATTAGAGGCTGAATGTCAGTCTTGGCAAATACACCACAACGAGCAGCAATAGGGTAAATAGCTTTATAGCTTTTAGCATATTCGTTAAGTCCTGATGCGTCTGTTTGAATAAGAGAAGCCATCTGATCGATAAATGAACCAGTTCCTCCTGCACATATACCATTCATTCGCTGCTCAACATTTCCGCCCTCGAAGTATATAATTTTGGCATCTTCTCCTCCAAGTTCTATGGCAACGTCTGTTTGTGGTGCATAGAACTGGAGTGCAGTAGAGACAGCAATGACTTCCTGAACAAATGGAACTTCAAGGTGTTTTGCAAGTGTAAGCCCACCTGAACCTGTAATTACAGGAGAAATTTCAAAGTCACCTAATTCACCTACTGCCTTATTTATAAGCATTGCAAGTGTTTCCTGAATATTAGCATAGTGACGCTCATAATCAGAAAAAAGTAATTTGTCATTTTCATCTAATATTGCGATTTTTACTGTTGTTGAACCAATATCTATTCCTAGTTTTCGTAACGATTGGTTACTCATGGTATTCCCTCCACAAAAAAACATAATAATTATGCAAACTTATGTTATTATACGACAGCATTCGACAAAAAACAATTGGTATATTTATAAACAATTCGTAAAGAATTACGTACTTCATTGACAAAAATGAATATATAATTATAATTACACCATATATTACAAGATATGTAAGAATGATTTAGGAGAATTATATGAGTTTTATTAGTAGACTAGAACGGAAATTTGGAAAATATTCTATAACAAATATAACTAAGATAATGGTCATTTTGACACTAATAGGATATGGATTGATGCTTCTTTCGAATGTAAATATGGTATTTGGAGTTGTACTTAGTATGTGTCAGTTTTCGCCATCTGCAATTTTGCATGGGCAGATATGGAGACTGTTTACATGGATAATTGTTCCGTCTACAGGATTTTCAGTGTGGTCACTTTTGTTTATGGCATGTCTTCTTATGTTAGGGCAGAACCTTGAAAGAGGACTAGGGACATTTGCCATGAATGTATATTTTATTGGAGGAATTTTACTTTGTGATATTGCTGGATTATTAATTTATTTAATCTCTGGTGGAACGATAAGTATTATTCTTACATTTTATTATATTCTTTTTTCTTTGTACTTAATGCTTGGATTATTTATGCCGGATGCACAGGTTAATTTGTACTTTGTTCTTCCTATTAAAATGAAATGGTTGATGATTGTGTATTTTCTTACTTTAGGATATGAGGTGTATAGCTATTTCATGATGGGAAAAAGTTATGGTAATGCACTGGTAATTGGTGTAGCATATAGTGCACAGATAATTCTTGCACTTATCAATTTAGGAGTATTTGTATATTGCTGCAAATCACACGTATCAATTAAGCAGAAAAAGAGGCAGAGAGAATATAGACAGGCATATCAGCAGTTTTCTGAACCTAGACCTGGAAGCAATATCTCAAGACATAAATGTTGTATATGCGGAAGAACAGAATTAGATGTTCCTTCGCTTACATTTAGATATTGTTCAAAGTGTGTAGGAAATAGAGAATATTGTCAGGAACATCTCTTTACGCATGAACATGTAAAGTAATTGACAAAGGATAATTTCAAATTTATAATTAAATGGGGTTGTGGACTTCTACAATCCCGTTTTAGATTGGAATTTTTTATACTATTGGAGGCATATAATATATGGAAAATGAAGTGATTTCCAAAAACTTTATCGAGCAGATTATAGAGAAGGATTTAGCGGATGGACATTGTAAGACTGTCAAAACACGATTTCCACCAGAACCAAATGGATATCTTCATATAGGTCATGCTAAGTCTATTCTTTTAAATTATGGATTATCACAGGAATATGGCGGAAAATTTAATTTCCGTTTTGATGATACTAATCCTACTAAGGAAAGACTTGAGTTTGTTGAGTCAATCAAGGCTGATGTAAAATGGCTTGGTGCGGACTGGGAAGACAGACTTTTCTATGCGTCAAACTATTTTGATAAGATGTATGAGTGTGCAGTTACTCTTATTAAGAAGGGTAAGGCATATGTTTCAGATTTATCAGCAGAGGAGATTAGAGAATACAGAGGAACATTAACAGAGCCTGGAAAAGAGGATCCTTATTCAACAAGAAGTGTTGAGGAGAATCTTACTCTTTTTGAGGAGATGAAAGAAGGAAAATATCCTGATGGAAGCAAGGTCCTTCGTGCCCGTATTGATATGTCTTCATCAAATATTAACATGAGAGATCCTGTTATTTACAGAGTTGCTCATATGACACATCATAATACTGGAGATAAATGGTGCGTATATCCAATGTATGATTTTGCACATCCAATAGAGGATGCAATTGAAGGAATTACTCATTCAATTTGTACATTAGAGTTCGAAGATCACAGGCCATTATATGACTGGGTTGTAATTGAGTGTGGATTTAAAAATTCACCAGAAGAGTCACCAAAGCAGATTGAGTTTGCTAAGCTTTATCTTACAAATGTTGTTACAGGTAAGAGATATATAAAGAAGTTAGTTGAAGATGGAATTGTTGATGGTTGGGATGATCCAAGACTTGTCTCAATTGCAGCTCTTAGAAGAAGAGGCTTTACACCAGAATCCATTCAGAAGTTTGTTGAGCTTTGTGGAATTTCTAAAGCAAACAGTTCTGTTGATTATGCAATGCTTGAATATTGTATTAGAGAAGATTTAAAGTCTAAGAAACCAAGAATGATGGCTGTACTTGATCCGGTAAAGGTTATTATTGATAATTATCCAGAAGGTCAGGTTGAGTATCTTGATGTTGAAAATAATGTAGAGAATCCTGAACTAGGAAAGAGACAGGTTCCATTCACAAAAGAATTATATATCGAAAGAGAAGATTTTATGGAGGAGCCACCAAAGAAATATTTCCGTTTATTCCCAGGAAATGAAGTACGTCTTATGAATGCATATTTTGTAAAATGCGAGAGCTTTGTTAAGGATGAGAATGGTAATATTACAGAGATTCATTGTACGTATGATCCTGCATCAAGAGGCGGAAACAGTCCGGATGGACGAAAAGTTAAGGGTACAATTCACTGGGTAAGTGCTGAATATGGTAAAAAAGCTACAGTTCGTTTATATGAGAACCTTGTTAATGAGGAGCTAGGGGTATATAATGAGAATGGAGATGTTAATGTTAATCCTAACTCTCTTAAGGTACTTACAGAATGTGTTCTTGAGCCAGCACTTATGGAATCTAAAGCATATGATAGTTATCAGTTTGTGAGAAATGGATTTTTCTGTACTGATTATAAAGATTCAACAGAAGGTCATCCTGTTTTTAATAGAATTGTATCGCTTAAGAGCTCTTTCAAATTACCAGCAAATAATGCATAAGGGGTTTTAATAGAATGAATTTAAATTTAGGTTTAGAAAAATTTGGTTTCTCAGCAAATGATCTTGATATGGAGAATCTTTTTCAGGATGAAAAAGAGGTAAAGAAAGAAGTTGTTCCAGAAAAGAAAGAAAAAAAAGTTGTAGTTCAAACTGAAGAAGATTTCCTTTATGAAAAGAAGGTTAGTTGTAAAGTTTGTGATATGGATTTTAACATAAAAGTAGTTAAATATTCCAAGACAAAGCGAGATGGTGTAGATAGGGATTTAAGACCTAGATACAGTTATGTTGATCCACAAAAATATGATATTATTTCATGTCCTTATTGTTGATATACAGCAATGACTAGATATTATGATGGTTTGACTCCTACTCAGATTAGACTTGTAAGAGCTAATGTTTGTTCAAAATTTGTTCCTTCATCTCCAGAACCACCAAAGATTATTTCTTACGATATGGCTATGGAAAGATATAAACTTTCACTTATTAATACCATTGCTAAGAAAGGAAAGACAAGTGAAAAGGCATATACTTGTCTTAAAATGTCATGGTTATGCAGAGGTAAAGCAGATATGCTTTTAGACGAAGGAATGACAGAGGGCTCTCAGGAAATTCTTCAATGTCGAAAAGAAGAAAAATATTATTATGAGCAGGCATTTGAAGGTTTACTTAAAGCGATGGAGCAAGAAACATATCCAATCTGTGGAATGGATAGCTATACACTTGATATTTTGCTTGCAGAGATGGCGTTTAAATTGGAGAGATATGATGTTGCTTCAAAACTTGTTGGCGGATTGTTGACATCATCAGCCAATAGAGGAATCAAAGATAAGGCTCTTGATTTAAAAAATGATATTATTAATAAACTTAAGTTATAAAAAAATCCGGATGAAATTTCATCCGGATTTTTGCTTTTTATTTATTTTCGATTTCCTGCATCTTCATTGCGCGAACCTTAAGTGGAAGTCCGAATAATGTAATGAAGCCTTCTGCATCATGATGGTCATAAAGATCACCAGTTGTGAAGCTTGCAAGTGACTCACTGTAGAGAGAGTATGGTGATGTTGTTCCGGCTTTGATGATGTTTCCTTTGTAAAGCTTGAACTTAACTTCTCCAGTAACGTATTCCTGTGTTGACTCTACGAATGCCTGAACTGCCTCACGGAGTGGTGTGAACCATTTTCCTTCGTATACGATCTGAGCAAGCTTGTTACCCATATCCTTCTTAACCTCCATTGTAGCACGGTCAAGAACTAATTCTTCTAACTGGTCATGTGCTTCCATAAGGATTGTTCCACCAGGAGTCTCGTATACACCACGTGACTTCATACCAACTACACGGTTCTCAACGATATCTACGATACCAACTCCGTGCTTTCCACCAAGGCGGTTAAGCTCACGGATAATATCAGAAACCTTCATTTCTTTTCCGTTAACTGACTTTGGAACACCCTTTTCGAATGTCATTGTAACATATTCACCCTCATCTGGAGCCTTCTCTGGAGAAACACCAAGAACAAGAAGATGATCATAGTTTGGCTCATTTGCTGGATCCTCAAGCTCAAGTCCTTCGTGGCTGATATGCCATAAGTTACGATCACGGCTGTAGCTCTGGTCTGCAGAGAATGGAAGATCGATTCCATGTGCCTTACAGTATTCTATTTCTTCTTCACGAGACTGCATTGTCCATGCATCTTCACGCCATGCAGCGATAATCTTAAGATCTGGAGCTAAAGCCTTGATACCAAGCTCGAAACGAATTTGGTCATTTCCTTTTCCTGTTGCTCCGTGGCAGATAGCAGTAGCACCTTCTTTTCTGGCAATTTCAACTAATCTCTTAGCGATTCCAGGACGAGCCATTGATGTTCCAAGTAAGTACTTGTTCTCGTAAACTGCACCAGCCTGTACACAAGGTACAATGTACTCATCACAGAACTCATCTGTGATATCTTCAATATATAATTTAGAAGCTCCAGAGTATTTTGCACGCTCCTCAAGTCCATCGAGCTCCTCACCCTGTCCACAGTCGATACAGCAGCAAATTACTTCGTAGTCATAGTTCTCTTTGAGCCATGGAATGATAGCTGTAGTATCAAGTCCGCCTGAATAAGCAAGAATAACTTTTTCTTTCATGATATTAAGTTCCTTTCTATATGTAATTTATCCCTTGTCAGGATTTTTTTGCTAGATTTAATATATAACATAAATAAATATATTGCAAGTGAAAAAATATACATGAAAAATGTATAAATATACAAAAAATTGTATATTTTTTCTCTTTACTGATTTAAAATCATGGACTAATATAGTATATAATTAATCTTTAAAAAGGAAATGAGGAAATATTATGATTAAAGCAGGAATTATTGGAGCAACAGGATACGCAGGAGCAGAGCTTGTTCGTATTCTTATGAATCATAAAGAGGTAGAGATTGCATGGTACGGATCAAGAAGCTATGTTGATCAGGATTATGCAGATGTATACAGTAATTTGTTCCAGATTGTTGATGCAAAATGTATGGATGACAATATGGACGAGTTAGCAAAAGAGGTTGATGTAATTTTTACAGCAACACCTCAGGGGTTTCTGGCAGGAGTTTTAAGTGAAGAAATTCTAAATCAGGTTAAGATAGTAGATTTATCAGCAGACTTTAGAATTAAGGATGTTGCTACATATGAGAAATGGTATAAGATTGAGCATAAGAGCCCTCAGTTTATTGAGGAAGCAGTTTATGGTCTTTGTGAGATTAATAGAGATAAGGTAACTAAGGAAACAAGACTTATTGCAAATCCTGGATGCTATACAACCTGTTCTATACTTACAGCTTATCCTTTAGTAAAAGAAGGAATTATTGATCCTGATACACTTATCGTTGATGCAAAGTCTGGAACATCAGGTGCAGGAAGAGGAGCAAAGACTCCAAACCTTTTCTGTGAGGTTAATGAAAGTATAAAAGCATATGGTGTAACCTCACATAGACATACTCCTGAAATTGAAGAGCAGTTAGGATATGCATGTGGAAAAGAAATTTTTATCAATTTCACCCCACACCTTGTTCCAATGAACAGAGGAATTCTTGCAACAGAGTATGCAACTCTTAATAAGAAGGCAGATGGTACATATCCAACATATGATGAAATAAAAGCAATTTATGATAAATATTATGCAAATGAAAAATTTGTAAGAGTTCTTAAAAAAGGCGTATGCCCGGAGACAAAGTGGGTTGAGGGAAGTAATTATGTTGATATCAACTTTGTTATAGATGAGAGAACAGGAAGAATAGTAATGATGGGAGCTCTTGATAATCTTGTTAAAGGTGCTGCAGGACAGGCTGTTCAGAATATGAATCTTTTATTTGGATTTGATGAGGCAGAGGGACTTAACATGGTTCCTATGTTCCCATAGAATTTGAGGTGACATATTGGCAATAACGTACGAAATCAGGACCATGCTTCCGGAGGATTATGATGAAGTATATAATCTTTGGATGGGAATACATGGTTTTGGAATAAGATCAATAGATGATTCTAAGGAAGGAATTACTCGTTTTTTAAAGAGAAATCCATATACAAGTGTTGTGGCCGTTTCGGATGGTAAAATTGTTGGTGCAATACTTTGCGGACATGATGGAAGACGTGGCTGTATGTATCATGTATGTGTTAGTGAATCTTATCGTAAAAATGGAATTGGTAAGAGCATGGCAGTTGCATGTATGCGAGCTTTACAGGCAGAACAAATTAACAAAGTTAACATTATAGCTTTTAAATCAAACGAGCTTGGCAATAATTTCTGGAAGGAAGAAGGCTGGACTTTTAGAGATGATTTAAACTATTATGATTTTACTTTGAATGAAGATAATATAACAAAATTTAATGCATAAAGGTGGAAAAGTACAATGGATGATAAAAATATGGAACAGGTATTAGAAAAAGCCCAGGTGCTTATTGAGGCACTTCCTTATATTCAGAGATTTAACCGTAAAATTATCGTTGTAAAATACGGCGGATCTGCAATGGTAGATGAGGAGCTTAAGCAGCATGTGATTCAGGATGTTACACTTCTTAAACTTGTTGGATTTAAGCCAATCATCGTACATGGTGGTGGAAAGGAAATCAGCAGATGGGTTGAGAAGGTTGGTATGGAGCCGAACTTTATCAATGGTCTTAGAGTTACTGATGAGGCAACAATGGAAGTTGCTGAGATGGTTCTTAATAAAGTAAATAAATCACTTGTTAAGCTTGTTCAGGAATTAGGTGTTAATGCAATCGGTATCAGTGGTAAAGATGGTGGACTGTTAAAGGTTGAAAAGAAGCTGTCACAGGGCCAGGATATAGGATATGTAGGAGAGATTACAGAGGTAGATCCTAAGATTTTATACGATTTATTAGAGAAGGATTTCCTTCCAATAGTTTGTCCTATTGGAATGGATAAGGATTTTAATACTTATAATATTAATGCAGATGATGCTGCATGTGCAATTGCAAGAGCAGTTGCTGCTGAAAAGCTTGCATTCCTTACAGATATAGAAGGAGTATACAAGGACCCTGCGGATCCTTCAACATTAATTTCAGAGCTTAATGTATCAGAAGCCAGAGAGCTTATTACAGATGGATTTATTGGCGGAGGAATGCTTCCAAAGCTTAACAACTGTATTGATGCAATAGAAAATGGTGTATCAAGAGTGCATATTCTTGATGGAAGAATTGCCCATTGTTTATTACTTGAAATCTTTACAAATAAGGGAATTGGTACAGCTATTTTAGATGATAAGGGGGAGAAGTTTTATAATGAATAAGCAGGAATATGTAGATAGTGCAGAAAAAGAACTTTTACATACATATAATCGTTTTCAGTTAGTATTAGAAAAAGGTGAAGGGGTTCATCTTTATGATACAGATGGAAATTCATATTTGGATTTTGCTGCAGGGATTGCAGTATGTGCATTAGGATATAGTAATGAGGCTTATAAAAATGCATTAAAAAAGCAGACAGACCTCTTACTCCACACATCAAATTTGTATTATAATCCACCAGTGATTGATGCGGCCGGAAAGCTTCTTGCAGCAAGTAAGATGGACAGGGTATTCTTTACAAACAGTGGAACAGAGGCAATCGAGGGTGCAATTAAAGCTGCAAAGAAGTATGCTTTTACAAGAGATGGCCATTCGGGTCATGAAATTATTGCTATGAATCACTCTTTCCACGGAAGAAGTATAGGTGCTCTTTCAGTAACAGGAAATGCCCATTATCAGGAGCCGTTTGAGCCTCTTATGCCAGGGGTTAAATTTGCTGAATTTAATGATTTAGAGAGTGTTAAGGCTTTAGTTACTGATAAAACCTGTGCAATACTTTTTGAGACAGTACAGGGTGAAGGTGGAATTTATCCTGCAACACAGGAATTTTTAGAAGGTGTAAGAAAGCTTTGTGATGAGAAGGATATTCTTTTGATTCTTGATGAGATTCAGTGTGGTATGGGACGTTGCGGAGAGATGTTTGCATGGCAGACATATGGTGTAAAGCCTGATATCATGACAACAGCAAAGGCGTTAGGTTGTGGTGTTCCAGTAGGTGCATTCCTTATGACACAAAAGGTTGCTGATATGTCATTAGTTCCGGGAGACCATGGAACAACATATGGTGGAAATCCATTTGTTGGAGCTGCTGTTTCGGCAGTATTTGACGAGTTTGAGAAATTGTCTCTTACAGAGCATGTTAAGGAGCTTACACCATACTTTGAGGAGTGTTTAGATAAGCTTGTAGACAAGTATGATTGTCTTGTAACAAGAAGAGGTAAGGGTTTTATACAGGGAATTGAGTGTACACTTCCAGTGGGACAGGTAGCTGCAAAGGCTATTGAAAAGGGCCTAATTGTTATAACTGCAGGAAGTAATGTAATAAGATTTGTTCCTCCACTTGTTATAGAAAAGGCAGATATTGACGAAATGATTCAGAAATTGTCTGCAACACTTGATGAAATTATAAAATAAAAAGAAATACTATAAGAAATATACTTGTAATAATTGAATAAAATCTGTAAAATAGTTACAGACATCGAGTCTCCTTCCCATAGGGAAGGAGTTTTTATGAATAAAAACAAAAAAATTTTAATTTTAGGGATACTATGCATGTTTATGTGCATGGTTTTCTTCGGTTGTAGTTCAAAAGATACAAAGAGTTATATTACAAGTGATCTTGCATCAGAAGTTAATAATAGTCAAACGGATGAAGTTCATGATACTCAAAACAATGATGTTGAGATGGATGCTCCAAAAGAAAATTCTACCCCACTGTGTATATATGTTTGTGGCGAAGTAGAAAATTCAGGAGTTTATAGACTCAAAGATGGTTCGAGAGTTGCTGATGCAATTGAAGCAGCTGGCGGATTTAAAGAAGGCGCGGCAAGAGAGTATTGGAATCTTGCAGAGCTTCTTACAGATGGTAAGATGATTTATATTCCTACTGAAGAAGAGGCAAGGGAGCAGCTTAATGTGTATATTGAAGAATCAGATGGGAATATAGATATTAATACAGCTACAGTTTCTGAATTAACAGAGCTTTCGGGTATTGGACAGAGTAAAGCAGAAGCAATTGTTGAGTATCGTACAAAGAATGGTAATTTTTCATCAGTTGATGAACTTACTAATGTACCAGGTATCGGAGAATCTACCCTCGATAAAATAAGAGATTATATTAAAGTGTAGGCTTAATTTAAGCAGAAGGATGAATAAATGGCTAAGAAAGTTCTAGTAGTAGATGATGAAAAATTAATAGTGAAAGGAATCAGATTCAGTCTTGAGCAGGATAGTATGGAGGTTGATTGTGCATATGATGGAGAAGAAGCTTTTAATTTAGCAAAGCAAAATCATTATGATATGATTCTTCTTGATGTAATGCTTCCGAAGATGGATGGATTTGAAGTGTGTCAGGCGATTAGAGAGTTTTCAGATGTTCCTATTGTTATGCTGACGGCAAAAGGCGATGATATGGACAAGATACTTGGACTTGAATATGGGGCAGATGACTATATTACAAAGCCATTTAATATTCTTGAAGTCAAGGCAAGGATTAAAGCTATTATGAGAAGAACATCACCTTCAAAAGTGAAGACACAGAATGATTTAATTATCGAAAAAGGTGATTTAAAACTTGATTGTCAAAGTAGGAGATTATACATTCAAGGTAAAGAAATTAATCTGACAGGTCGAGAATTTGAATTACTTGAGCTTTTAGTTAGAAATGAAAATAAAGTCTATAGTCGAGAAGATTTACTTCATAATGTATGGGGAAAAGAAGGTTCCGGGGATGTTCGTACAGTTGATGTTCATGTAAGAAGACTTAGGGAAAAAATCGAAACAAATCCAAGTGAGCCAAAGTATGTTCATACAAAGTGGGGCGTTGGATACTATTACAACCAGAAATAAGGTAAGGTACTTTTATGCAAAGTAATAAACGGTTTTTAGGTTTCGTTAAGAGTCTTAGATTTAGACTAATTCTTCTGATTTTGGTCATTATTATTGCTCCAGGTATATTATTATGCCTTGGAGTGTTAAATTCATATGAGGCAAGAACTATTTCAATAAGAGAAAGTGAAGTTCTTGGTCAGACTAAAATTCTTTCCAATTTAATTTCAACAAGTGAATATATCAATAAAAATGGTTCGGATACACAAATAGTTGATGCGAAGATTGAGATGCTTACTACAATTTATAATGGCAGAGTCCTTGTTGTAGACAGAAATTTCAATATTGTCGAAGATACATATGATTTAGATAACGGAAAAACTATTATTTCGGAAGAGGTTATAAGGAGTTTTTCGGGTGAAGAAATAATAAATTATGATTCGACAAATAATTATATTGAACTAAGTGTTCCGGTTATTAATCCAGAAGATGCAAAGAATAGAGTGTTAGGTGTTGTTGTAGTAAGTGTATCTACAGATACAATTGCTCTTAATATTAATTATCTAACTCAGGTTGCAATCATTATTGAGATTGCATTGTTTGTTGTATTTTTGTTTTTTGGAATTCTTGCAATTATTCATATCATGAAACCTCTTAAAGATGTTACCAAGGAATTAGAAGAACTCCAGGGTGGTTACAGGGATGAGATGGATGTTTGCACATATATAGAAACCGAAGAAATATCTCATAAAATAAATGCAATGCTTTCTGAAATGAAATTAATGGATGAATCACGTCAGGAGTTTGTTTCTAATGTGTCACACGAGCTTAAAACTCCATTGACTTCAATGAAAGTACTTGCTGATTCAATAAATAGTATGGGAAGTGAAGCTCCAAAAGAATTATATCAGGAATTCATGGAAGATATTACTAATGAAATTGAAAGAGAAACAAAAATTATAAATGACCTTCTTTCTCTAGTTAAGATGGATAAAACTGCAGTAACTCTTAATATTGAAAATGTAAGTATTAATGAACTTTTAGAGCAGATTCTCAAGAGATTACAGCCTATTGCTGATAAACAAAAGGTTTCTTTAGTGCTTGAAAGTTTTAGACCAGTTTCTGCAGAGGTTGATGAGGTAAAGCTTACTCTTGCGCTTACAAATTTAATTGAAAATGCAATAAAATATAATAAGAATGATGGAGAAGGATGGGTGCATGTTTCGTTAAATGCAGATCATCAATTTTTCTTCGTAAAAGTTGAGGATTCGGGAATGGGCATTCCAGAGGATGCACTTGAGCATATTTATGAGCGATTTTATCGAGTTGATAAATCACATTCTCGTGAGATTGGTGGAACCGGACTTGGACTTGCTATTACAAGAAGTTCCATTTTGATGCACAGGGGTGCAATAAAAGCACATAGTGTTTTAGGTGAAGGAACAACATTTGATGTTAGAATTCCACTTAAATTTATTGTGTAGGAGGTAATTATGAGAAAGAAAATTATATGTATAGTACTTTCTTTGCTATTACTTCTCGGTCTTGTAGGTTGTGATGACAAAGCAGTTGGTAATAGCTATGATATATTTTATCTAAATCTGGAGATGACAAAAATACTCTCAGAATCGCATCAAATATCTGTAAGCAATGATAATCCAGAAGAAGTTGTTAGTGAACTTTTAAATTTGTTAAAACAGTCTCCGGATGATTCAGACCTTAGAAAAACAATACCGGATAATATAAAAATCTATTCTATAAAGGAAGATTCTGGAATTGTAATTGATTTTTCTGAGGAGTATAAGGAACTCCTGCCTACAGAAGAAGTACTAATCAGAGCAGCAATTGTAAGGACTTTATCACAGATTAAGAATTATAGTTATGTTTCATTTTTAGTTGAAGGGGAACCTCTTACTAATCAAGATGGAAGTCTTGTAGGTTATATGGATCAGGCAAGTTTTGTTGAAAATCCAGGGAAACAGATTAATTCAATTCTGCAAAAAAATCTTACATTATATTTTGCAGACAAAACAGGAACAAAACTTATTAAAGAAAACAGAACAGTTCATTACAGCACAAATAAATCATTAGAGAAGGTTGTTCTTGAAGAACTGATTGCAGGTCCTAATGGTTCAGGACAAATAAAAAGTACAATTCCAGCAGGAACAAATATTGTATCAGTATCTGTTGTTGATGGAATTTGTTATGTGAATTTTGATGAAGCATTTCAAAATAATTTGGATAACAGTTTAAATGAACAGGTAATTTTATATTCTATTGTTGATTCCCTTACGTCTTTATCTGGTGTTGAAAAGGTTCAGATATCAATAAATGGAGAAACAAAAGGGAAACTAAAATATAATTATGAATTATCGTCGATGTATGAATTTGATGATAGCATAATTTCTGATACAAAATCTAACTCAGATAAAAATAGCGAGAAAGATGATAAAAAGAATGAAAGCATACAGAATGTAGATGATTCAAATTCTGAAGAATTAAATAATTATATAGAAGTAGAGGAGGTGCCAAAAAATTAGCAGGCGACCAATTCTGCTATTTTGCGCATTTTTTCTATTCGGATTAATTATAGCATTTACAAACAATTATTGCCTTCTAATTCCAACAATCATTATTATGTTGGTTGGAATTAGAAAGCTTGTTAAAAGACAAAAGCTTAAGAAAGCTTTTGTAAAAATAGTATTTTTTATTTCAATTTTTATAATTGCATATCTTCATACAAAAAATGAAATTGAGTTTAGAGATAATTATTATTCATTACTTGAAGATGGTAAAGAAAGTATTGTCTGGGGACAAATCTATAAAAAAGAACTCAAAACATTCGGATATGCATACTATCTAACAGACTGTTATGTCAGTTTATCTAATGAAAATATACCATGCAATAATGTAATGATATATGTCAACAATGACGATTATTCAATCGGAAGCACAATCAAAGTATCTGGTAAAGTCAGTAAATTCAATCAAGCATCAAATGAAGGCCAATTTGATTTGGAATCATTTTATCATTCGCAGAAAATAGATTTTTCTGTGAAGGCAGAATATATTGAATGTTTAAATTATAATAGTAAAAGCATTAGACAAAAGTTGTTTGATGTTAAAAATTATTTGACTAATTCAACAATTTTTGCATCTGGTGAAAAAGATGGTGGTATATTGAGTGCTATGCTTTGGGGAAATAAGAGTTTAATGGATGGTGAAATCAAGGAGTTATACTCTGACAGTGGTATTTCCCATATTCTTGCAATTTCGGGACTTCATGTTTCTATGATTGGAATGGGGCTTTATATGTTTTTGAGAAAACACAGATTTAGTTTCCTAAGTGCTGGGATTATAGCAGGAGTAATAGTCGTCTGTTATGGGATTATGTCAGGCGGGGCTGTGTCTACACAAAGAGCATGTGGCATGTTTATTATATCAGTTTTTGCTGCTTTTATAGGTAGAAGTTATGATTTATTAAGTGCATTAAGCTTTTTAATAATGGTAATTCTATGGCAAAATGTATTTGCAATCTTTTACAGCGGATTTATCTTTTCGGTTGTAGCAATATTAGGAATTGGTTTAACTGTGAAAGTTTTATGTGATAAGGATGATGAAAAAGAACATAAAATTAAAGAATCTTTTTTGTCTGGTTTAGGTATTCAACTTACAACAATACCAATAGTAGCGTATTATTATTATGAGATTTCAGTATATTCAATATTTCTTAATATGATTGTTTTATTTTTTCTTGAATACTTATTTATTAGTGGATTATCTGGTGCTATTGTTGGGTTAAAATTTGTGTATTTAGCAAGAATTATTGTAATACCTGCCAAAATAATATTATCATTTTATGAATTATTATGTGAATACTCAATTAAACTACCTTTAAGTAAAATTATAGTTGGGCGTCCTCAAATATATGAAATTGTGATTTATTATGTTTTATTATCATGCTTACTTGTTTTAATTAACAAAAAAAGAAAAAAATATATGTTAACAAAATCATTTATATTTTTTTGTATGATGTTCATAATGTTTTATCCGGGTAAATCAAAACCTGAATTTGATGTATTAGATGTAGGACAGGGGCTTGGTATATGTGGAGATTCCGGAGATGGTTTGAATTTTTTTATTGATGGTGGAAGTTCAAGTGATCAAAAGATCGGAGAAAATGTAATACTGCCATATTTGAAGTATAAAGGAAATAGAAAGATTGACTATTGGTTTGTGACTCATACAGATGACGATCATATTATTGGACTGATTGATGCTTTTAATAATGGATATAGGATCGATAATCTAGTTATATATGATTCGAAGCTAAAGGATGAAGCATTAGAAAATTTATTACAAATTGCAATAGATAATGATACTCATATAATACAAATGAAAAGTGGTGATGAAATTAAAACATCAAGTATATCAATTACATGCATAAATCAAGAAGAAAAAATATACGAAGATGTAAATGATATGTGTTTAAGTCTGAGAATTAATTATATTAAAGAAAATTTATCAATAATGATATGTGGAGATTTGTCTGATAAAGTTGAAAAACAAATGGTTATTGAGGATAAAATTAAACCTGTAGATGTATATATTGTCAATCATCATGGTAGTAAATTCTCAAGTTCGACAGAGATGTTAGAGATTTTGCGGCCCAAAATATCAATCGTGTCGTGTGCTTTGCAAAATAAATATGGACATCCGGCTAAAGAATCAATAGAAAGAATTGAAAAAATCAATAGTAAAATATACTACACAATGAAAGAAGGGCAGATAAGTGTGCAGTGAGTTTTTCTTCCAAATACATACTCTTGAATAAAAAGTGGTAAATACTTATAATACATTTATATAATTTTATGAAGAAAGAGGATGATGAAATGTTTTTTTATGATGCAACATACATTTTAGTTATTATTGGTGCAATAATTAGTTTAATTGCATCTGCTAATGTAAATCGTACTTTTAAAAAGTATAGTAGAATGGGCAACAGTAGAGGATTGTCTGCGGAGACTGTTGCCCAGATGATTCTTGATTCTGCTGGAATAACAGATGTCAGGATAGAAAGAATTAGAGGTAACCTTACAGATCATTATGATCCTAGTAATAAAGTTTTAAGACTTTCAGATAGCGTATATGGTTCTACTTCAGTAGCCGCAATTGGTGTTGCCGCACATGAGTGTGGGCATGCAGTTCAGCATTTTGTTGGATATGGGCCACTTAAACTTAGATCAGTTTCTGTACCTGTTGCAAATATTGGCTCAAAACTTTCCTGGCCACTTATTTTTATTGGTTTATTATTAGGCTCAGTTAATTTGGCTGAAGTTGGTGTTTTATTATTTCTATTTGTAGTAATCTTTCAGCTAATAACATTACCGGTAGAATTTAATGCATCAAACAGAGCTATTAATATTTTAGAATATAATAATGTGTTATACGGAAATGAATTAAGCAGTGCAAGAAAAGTTCTTTCAGCTGCAGCACTTACTTATGTAGCTGCGTTATTCTCATCAATTTTACAGTTGTTACGACTTATATTAATTGTTCAGGGTGGAAACAGAAGAAGTGATTAGTATGAAAACAATAGATAATGATATTAAAAATGGTTCTTTTAGACAGATATATCTTTTGTTTGGTGAAGAACGTTACCTCATAAAGCAGTATAAGGATAAACTGATTAAAGCCATGGTGACAGAAGGCGATACGATGAATTTTAATACCTTTGAAGGCAAAGATATTAATGTAAATGAGGTAGTTGATTTGTCGGAGACATTACCTTTTTTTGCGGACAGGCGCCTTATTCTGATAGAAGATAGCGGATTACTTAAAAAAGGCGGAGAAGAACTTGCTGAGTATTTGAATGAAATTCCGGAGTCAACCTTTTTTATTATGGTTGAAGATGAAATTGATAAAAGGTCAAAATTATATAAGTCTATCAATAAGAATGGATGTGTTGTGGAATTTGGTCAGCAGACAGATGAGCTTCTTGCAAGATGGGTTGGCAGCAGAATTAGAAAAGAGAAAAAGGGCATGAGCCAGGAGGCGTACAACCTTTTTATTTCCAAGACTGGAACTGATATGGAGAATATCGATAAGGAGCTTGAAAAACTCATTTGTTACTGTATAGATAAAGACATGATAGAACTAAGTGACGTGCAAGCAGTAACAACAGAACAGACTCAGAATAAGATATTTGAAATGGTAGATGCTATTACAGCTCATGAACAAAAAAAAGCATTGGATTTATATTATGATTTGTTAGCTTTAAAAGAACCTGCTATGAGAATAATGTATCTTATTACAAGACAGTTTCAAATTCTTATGGTAGTTAAATCAATGTCAAGCCGCGGCTTTGGCAGTGAAGAGATTGCACAAAAGGCAGGCTGTCCCAAATGGGCTTTAAGAAAATATCAGGGACAGTGCAGGAATTTTACTATAGACCAGCTGAAACAGGCTGTAAAAGATGGTGCTGATTTTGAGACAGCAGTCAAGACCGGACAGATGAATGATCAGATGGCAGTAGAGCTGTTTATCGTTAAATATTCATCAGTTAACTAAAAACTATATAAAGTGATATATAAAAAACCCATCAGAATGACGGCTCTGATGGGTTTAATAATTTATTCTTTATATTCTATAGGGTGTTAGAATATTGCTAATTAAGCGATACCGTTAACAAGTTTGCTTAAACGGCTTACTTTTCTAGCAGCGTTGTTCTTGTGGTAAACACCTTTTGAGCAAGCGCTTTCGATAACTGAAGTAGCATTCTTAAGCTCAGCCTCTGCAACAGCCTTATCGTTTGCAGCAACAGCAGCCTCAACCTTCTTAATTGATGTCTTAACCTCAGATCTGATTGCTTTATTTCTAGCAGCTCTAACCTCTGTAACTAAAATTCTCTTCTTAGCAGATTTAATATTAGCCAACTCGTACACCTCCAAATTAATTATTTTGATTATATTTTCATTAAGTATTTGTATTGTATTGGAACAGACACGGACACTCCAACACACACTAGAATATAATATTCCAAGCACCATATTATGTCAATACATATTTAGTAAAAAAATGCAAAAAATATTACAAACATTATTATATCGTGGAGGCCTGGATAATGGAAGTAGAAAATTTCCAGATAAGAACAGATCTTGCCTTGGAATCGCAGGAAAGAATTAGAAAAAATAATGAGAATTTAAGGGGCATAGATTTTGAAGAAAATTTAAGAAAAAATGGAATAAATGTAAGTGTTGTAACGATCAGTACAGAAAATGCTGCCAAGAGCATGGGTAGACCAAAAGGAAAATATATAACAATAGAAGCTCCACAGATGTCATCGGAGGATAAGGACTATCATAGAGAAGTATCAAATGAATTTGCCAGGGTACTTTTAGAGCTTATAGATGGAAAGGGAATAAAAAGGCATGAAGTAGGAATTTTAGTGGTTGGTCTTGGCAACAGAGATGTCACACCGGATGCCTTAGGTCCGCAGGTGGTGGACAATTTATTCATAACAAGACATATTATGAAAGAATATGGAAAGTACGCCTTTGGTCAGGAAATTACAAATCGTATCAGTGGTCTTGTTCCAGGTGTTATGGCACAGACTGGCATGGAATGTGTGGAGATAATACGAGGTGTGGTAAATGAAACAAAGCCAGATGTTGTAATAACTATCGATGCACTTGCTGCACGCAGTACAAAAAGACTTGGTCGAACAATTCAAATAACGGATACTGGAATTGTACCAGGCAGTGGAGTTGGTAATCATAGAAATGCAATTAACAAAGAAAGTCTTGGAATACCGGTTATTTCTATTGGAGTGCCAACTGTGGTTGATGCGGCAACAATAGTATCAGATGCTGTTAGTACAACACGTGATCTGACTGAAAAAATTATGACACCACAGCTGTTTGGAATGTTTGTAACCCCAAAAGATATAGACGATACGATTAAGCAGCTTAGTTTTTTATTGTCAGAAGGCTTGAATATGGCATTTTGTAATGAGACAAATATGTGAAATGGTATAAATGAATATTTTAAGGCATAAGTATTATATATCAAATTAAAAGGTGGTCATGCTTTGAGAAAGATAATACTGATGTTTTTTGCTATAACGTTTATTATTGGTTTGACATATTTTTTTAATGTTAAGAAAGAACCAGTTGAAAAAGACGAGGATGTAAGCCTTATGGTAGCTGTTGAGAATGAAAATGTGACAAAGGAATATGAGTGTGGAGATGTTGATTTAAACTCAATTGATACGGCTGCTGAGGATTTGAAGAAAAGGTTGGCAGAGCCTGCGATATCTAATGTTGAACCAAACGCATCACTAATAAATTTTGATAAATTATATGATTTTGATTATTTATGTCAGAATTTTTATCAGATTGATAATACTACAACGACAAACAGTGCTCAGTTAAATTATGATAAACTGATGAGCTTTGAAATGGCTATAGATGAGACTGTTGAGGGTCCAAATATATTAATATACCATACTCATTCGCAGGAAGGCTATAAGGACTCTGTCCCGGGAGATGCGTCAACTACAGTTGTTGGTGTAGGAGAATATCTTAAAAAGCTATTGGAACAGGAGGGGTTTAGGGTTTTACATCATACAGGGGAATATGATGTAGGAAACCGTAATCGTGCATATTCGAAAGCAGCGCCTGATATACAAAAAATACTGTCGGACAATCCTTCAATACAGGTTGTTATAGATTTGCACAGGGATGGAATACCAGAAAGTACTCATCTTGCAACAGAAATAGAAGGGCGTCCAACTGCAAAGGTTATGTTTTTCAATGGATTATGCAAGACTACCAGCCAGGGAAATCTGACGAATCTGGCTAATCCTTATCTGGATTCCGATTTAGCATTATCATTTCAATTACAGCTTCAGGCAGCACAGAAATATCCCGATTTGACAAGAAAAATTTATCTCAAAGGTTATAGGTATAATATGCACATGTGTCCCAAATCTATTCTTGTAGAGGTTGGAGCACAAAACAATACAGTAGAGGAAGCGATGAATGCAATGATACCTCTTGAAGATGTCTTATCTGATGTATTAAGGTAGCTTGAATTTGGTAATGATAAAGTATAAACTTGTAGTAAAGAAGAATATTTACTGGGGGTGTAGAAATGGTTGATTATACAGAAGGTTCTGGAAAACAGTATCACACAGGAGTTGGCCCCGGGGATGTAGGAAAATATGTAATACTCCCGGGAGACCCGAAAAGATGTGCAAAGATTGCAGAGTATTTTGATAATCCTGTGCTTGTTGCTGACAGCAGGGAATTTGTTACATATACGGGAACAATTGATGGCGTAAAGGTTAGTGTTACATCAACAGGAATCGGAGGTCCGTCTGCAGCTATTGCAATTGATGAGTTGGCAAAATGTGGTGCAGATACATTCGTAAGAGTTGGAACCTGTGGTGGAATGCAGGAGGAGGTTAAAGGTGGAGATTTAGTAATTGCCACCGGAGCTGTAAGAATGGAGGGGACAAGCCGTGAGTTTGCACCTATAGAGTATCCGGCTGTCCCGGATATTCATGTTACAAATGCACTTATGAATGCAGCGGATAGACTTGGTATTAGTAATCATGTAGGAGTAGTGCAGTGTAAAGATTCCTTTTTCGGTCAGCATGAGCCGGAGATAATGCCGGTAAGCTATGAACTAGAGAATAAGTGGCAGGCATGGCTTAGAATGGGATGTCTTGCATCCGAGATGGAATCGGCAGCATTATTTATAGCCGGAAGTTTTCTAAGGGTAAGAGTGGGCTCGTGTTTTTTGGTTGTGGCAAATCAGGAGAGAGCAAAAAAGGGGTTGCCAAATGCACAGGTTCATGATACAGAGCTTGCAATAAAAACCGCAGTTGAAGCAATAAGAGAACTGATAAAGAAGGATAGTGGAAAATAGAATTATGGATAACAGAGAATTGATTGATATAGCTGCAAATGCCAGAAAAAAAGCATATGCTCCGTATTCAGATTATCTTGTCGGAGCTGCACTTTTAGATAAATCAGGAAATGTATATACGGGATGTAATATAGAAAATGCAGCATATACTCCAACGAATTGTGCAGAGAGAACTGCCTTTTTCAAAGCAGTAAGTGAAGGTGTGAGAGAATTTGATAAGATTGCAATAGTTGGAGCAATGAAGGGGATAGAAAAGCCTGACAAATGTCCACCCTGTGGAGTGTGCAGGCAGGTGATGATGGAATTTTGTAATCCAAAGACCTTCAAGATTATCTTATCGGATGAGAAGGACAATATATATGAATATACATTAGAAGAAATTCTTCCAATGGGGTTTGGACCAGATAATTTAAAGTGATGACAAGGAGATTGAAATGAAAGAAATACTAAGCATTGTAGACCATACATTATTATTGCAGACAAGTACATGGGAGGAGATTAGGCTTATTTGTGATGACGCGATAAAATACCAGACTGCTTCGGTGTGTATTCCACCATGTTATGTAAAGCAGGCACATGATTATGTTGATGGAAAGATTGCCATATGTACTGTAATCGGATTTCCTAATGGGAACTGCACTACAGCAACAAAGGTATTTGAGACTAAAGACGCCATTAAAAACGGTGCAACAGAGATTGATATGGTAATAAATGTAGGCCAGCTTAAAGCAAAGAATTACGATTATGTATTAGATGAAATCAGACAGATAAAGGCTGCATGTGGAAATCTGATTTTGAAGGTAATTATTGAGACCTGCCTTCTTACAGATGAAGAAAAAATCAGGATGTGCCAGATAGTTACAGAATCAGGAGCTGATTATATCAAGACTTCTACAGGATTTTCAACAGCGGGAGCAACCTTTGATGATATTGAGCTTTTTTCAAAAAATGTTGGAAAGAATGTAAAAATCAAAGCTGCAGGAGGAATCTCATCAATCGATGATGCAAGGAGATTTATTGAGCTTGGAGCAGACAGACTTGGGACAAGCCGAATAGTGAAAATTGTAAAGAATGAAGGACAGATATCAGGCTATTAAATTGGAGGATATTGTGAGATTTAAGAGAGTTTTTACCATAGTAATAGATTCAATGGGGATTGGAAATGCAACTGATGCAGCAAAGTTTGGGGACCAGGGTGCTGATACCTTAGGACATATTTCTGAGACAGTGGATGAATTTAATATCCCAAATCTTGCTGCTCTTGGAATTGCAAATTTAAAGCCATTAAGGCAGGTTAAGGCAGTTGCCTGTCCAAAGGCATATTTTTGTGCCTTAAATGAACTTAGCAATGGCAAGGATACAATGACGGGGCATTGGGAGATGATGGGAATACATACCACCAGTCCCTTTGTTACATTTACAGAAACAGGTTTTCCGGAAGAACTGATAAGAGAGCTTGAAAAACGTTTTGGGAGAGAGATAATCGGAAACAAGTCTGCAAGTGGAACTGAGATTTTAGACCAGCTTGCAGAGCAGGAGATAAAAGAAAATAAAGTTATTGTTTATACATCAGCGGATTCAGTTCTTCAGATTTGTGGAAATGAAAATCATATGGGACTTGATACCTTATATAACTATTGCAAAATTGCAAGAGAGCTTACTCTTAAGGATGAATGGAGAGTGGGGAGAGTAATTGCAAGACCATATGTAGGTGAGAAAAAAGGTGAGTTTGTAAGAACAAGTAACCGACATGATTATGCTCTTAAACCTACAAATGCCACAGTGCTTAATGCATTAAAAGAGTCAGGATATGATGTTATTTCTGTGGGAAAAATCAATGATATTTTTGATGGTGAAGGAATTACAGAGTCAAATCATTCTGACAGCAGTGTACACGGAATGAAGCAGACGATAGAGATTGCCAAAAGAGATTTTACAGGTCTTTGTTTTACTAATCTTGTAGATTTTGATGCATTGTGGGGACATAGAAGAAATCCAGTTGGTTACGCAGAAGAAATTGAAAAGTTTGACGTTTTATTGGGAGAGCTGCTGGAAGATTTAAGAGATGATGATCTTCTAATAATTACGGCTGATCATGGAAATGATCCGACTTATAAGGGAAGTGACCACACAAGAGAAAAAGTGCCATTTATCGCATATTCAAAAGCATTTAATCAATCTGGTAAGTTAGAAGAAGCTGATACCTTTGCCATAATTGGTGCAACTATTGCTGATAATTTTGAAGTTAACATGCCTGATGGAACAATAGGATATTCTATATTAGATAGGCTTAACTGAAAAAAGATTAAAATGGAGCGATAAAATGTTATGATAAATGAAAAAGAAGCCAGAATAATAAAAAAATATTGTCTATTTTCATATATTTCAATTGGGGCTATTATTGTACCTGTTTTATTATGGGTAGAATGGTTAATTTTGGAAATGATAGATGAGTTGGTATTTTATAATGATAAATCAAATACTCTCATTATTAACATTGTTTTAGAGTTAACTATTTTCTATTTTTTTATTTTCATATATTTCATTTTTAGGAATTTAATAGGAAAGCAAGGAGAAAAGTGGAAAACAATTGAACGCAATTCATGTTTGTCATCAGAAAAAACAAAAAATGCCAATGAAATAGCAAAAAGATATAAAATAAAAATTCCAAATGAAAAAATTTTTGTGTCAGTTTTTTGTTTAATTCCACTAATTTTCATGATTGCACTGTATATACCAGGATATATTGAGGCTAATAATTCTTTAAAAGAAAGAATTGAAATTTCAAAGCAGAATATTAATAAAATAGAATCAGCTTTATCTACTGTATGTATATATACTAATTCAGCTGATCCGGAAGAAAAATACAGGGATTATGGATATTATGTTTTGGGTGATTTAAATAGAACAGAGGCAAATGGTAATAGAAATTATGTATCAGTATCAATAGACAACTATGGAAAAATTGAGGAGATAATTTATAGTATAGATATAGATACTGAAATAGAAAAGCAGGAGAATCTTACTTACATTGAAGAAAGTTTTAAAACTTTAAACAAAGCTATAAATAGTGCTGATGTACCTGCATTGAGTGATGATTTGTTAAATGTTTATGAATTGCCAGAAGAATTTACAAGCCAGTTTTTGGAAGGAGAATATTATCAGGATGTAGATTATTCATATTATGGAAATGAAACATGGATAAACTATTGTTTTGATACAAATTATAAATATGAATCTGAGAGTTCAAAACCTAATGTTGTTTTATATATTTGTTATAATAAAAAATATTAAAGATTGATGGGGGATTTATATGGATTTTAAGTGTATTCCTAAAATAGAATTACATTGTCATTTAGATGGTTCTTTAAGTTACAATCTTACAGACGAGCTTTTGAAAGAAAAAGGAATTAATTTGTCATTAGATGAAATACGAAAGAAAATGCAGGCGCCTATGGATTGTTCAAGCTTAGCAGAATATCTTGAAAAGTTTGATCTGCCAATCAGTTTACTTCAAACAAGCACAGGTTTGGAAAATGCTGCGTATGATTTGGCAAGACAGGCCGCAAGCGAGAATGTAAAATACATAGAAACCAGGTTTGCTCCTGTTTTTTCAAAAGGAGAAGGACTTAAGGTGCCTGAAATTATAGAGAGTGTTAACAAAGGACTTGAGCGTGCAAAGGATGAGTTTGGAATTGAGTCAGGAATAATTGTCTGTGCTATGAGACATCTTGATATGCAGACAAATCTGGATATGATTCATCAAGCAATGGAATTATTCGGTTGTGGCCTTGTCGGCTGTGATATTGCAGGTGATGAAAAGCCACATACCAATATTGAATATAAAGAATTCTTTGATGAGGCAAAGAGTCTTGGAATTCCATTTACAATTCATTCGGGAGAATGTGGTAATGCAAATAACATAGCAGAAGCTGTTGAACTTGGAGCAAAAAGAATAGGTCATGGAATTGCCATGCATAACAGACCAGATATCATTAAAATGTGTAGTGATAAGAGGATTGGTGTGGAAATGTGCCCAATGAGTAATCTTCAGACTAAGGCAGTTAGAAATTTTTCAAATTATCCCTTTGGCTTATTTTATGATGCCGGTGTACCAGTATGTATAAATACCGATAACAGAACGGTAAGTGGTACAAGCTGTACTAATGAATGGGAGAAGTTAAGTTCTATTTATGAGTTTGATGAGGATGATGTAAAAAGAGTTTATACAGAGTCGGTAGAGATGAGTTTTGCGGATGATGACTGTAAAGACAGGCTTTTAAAGAAATTTCTTGTGATTGACTAGTATTTTTATTATAATTACATTTGCAAAACAAGACAGAAGAATTAGAAATGAGGAAATATTAATGTCAGTAGATCAGAGCAAGATTAGAAATTTTTGTATAATTGCCCATATTGATCATGGTAAATCAACTTTAGCAGATAGAATTATCGAGCAGACAGGAACTCTTACCAGCAGGGAGATGCAGGCCCAGGTTCTCGATAATATGGATCTTGAGAGGGAAAGAGGAATTACAATTAAATCACAGGCTGTAAGAATTATTTATACAGCATCAGATGGTGAGGAGTATATATTTAATCTTATAGATACTCCTGGTCATGTAGATTTTAATTACGAGGTTTCCCGCAGTTTGGCTGCGTGTGATGGAGCAATACTTGTTGTCGATGCGGCACAGGGTGTTGAAGCTCAGACACTTGCTAATGTTTATCTTGCATTAGATCATGACCTTGATGTTTTTCCGGTAATTAATAAGGTAGATCTTCCAAGTGCAAGACCGGACGAGGTTGCAGAGGAAATAGAGGATATCATTGGAATAGAGGCGATGGATTGTCCCAAAATTTCGGCAAAGACGGGATTAAATATTGGTGATGTACTTGAGCAGATTGTTCAGAAGATTCCAGCGCCTTCAGGCGACCCAATGGCACCACTTAAGGCGCTTATATTCGATGCTTTATATGATTCCTATAAGGGAGTAATTGTATTCTGTCGAATTATGGAAGGAACTGTTAAGGTCGGAACGACAATTAAGATGATGGCAACCGGTGCACAGGATATTGTAACTGAGGTTGGATATTTTGGTGCGGGACAGTTTATTCCTTGTGATGAATTATCGGCAGGAATGGTTGGCTATATCTGTGCTTCCATAAAGAATGTTAGAGATACAAGAGTCGGAGATACTGTAACAGAAGCTGACAGACCTTGCGATGAGGCCTTGCCGGGATACAAGAAGGTAAATCCAATGGTATACTGTGGATTATATCCGGCAGACAGTGCAAAGTATCCTGATTTACGAGAGGCACTTGAAAAACTTCAGATTAATGATGCTGCATTACAGTTTGAGCCTGAGACCTCACTTGCATTAGGCTTTGGTTTTAGATGTGGATTCTTAGGCTTGCTTCATCTTGAGATTATTCAGGAGAGATTAGAAAGAGAATTTGACCTTGATCTTGTTACTACTGCGCCAGGTGTTATTTATAAGGTTTATAAAACGGATGGAGAGGTTATTGAACTTACAAATCCGTCTAACCTTCCGGATCCTTCGCAGATTGAATATATGGAAGAGCCTTTTGTATCAGCTGAGATTATGGTTACAAAAGATTATGTTGGAGCTATCATGAATCTTTGTCAGGAGAGAAGAGGTATATATATCAGCATGGAATATATTGAAGAATCCCGTGCACTTATCAAGTATGATCTTCCTCTTAATGAGATTATTTATGATTTCTTTGATGCACTTAAGTCAAGATCGAGAGGCTATGCTTCATTTGATTATGAGATGAAGGGCTATGTGAAATCTGACCTTGTTAAGCTTGATATACTTATCAATAAAGAGATGGTTGATGCTCTTTCATTCATTGTATTTAAAGAAAGCGCCTATGAGAGAGGACGTAGAATGTGCGAGCGTCTTAAGGAAGAAATCCCAAGACATTTATTTGAGATTCCAATTCAGGCAGCTGTTGGTGGTAAGGTAATTGCAAGAGAAACTGTAAAGGCAATGCGTAAGGATGTATTGGCAAAATGTTATGGTGGAGATATAAGCAGAAAGAAGAACCTTCTTGAAAAGCAGAAGGAAGGAAAGAAGAGAATGCGTCAGGTAGGTAATGTTGAGATTCCGCAGGAAGCATTCATGAGCGTTCTTAAGTTGGACGAGGATTAAAAATGAAGAAAAATTTAGAAATTTATCTGCATATTCCATTTTGTATAAAAAAATGTGAATATTGTGATTTCTTATCTTTTAATGCAGATGAAAAGACTCAGGAAGATTATATAGAAGCACTTATTCGCGATATACAGTATTATGGAGAGAATATGCAGGAGTATCAGGTATCTACAATTTATATTGGTGGAGGAACTCCCAGCTGGATGAATGAGATCTGGATTCAGACTATCATGGCAGAGTTGTATGAAGCTTTTGACATAAAAGATGATGCAGAGATTACGATGGAGTGTAATCCAGGAACATTAACTTCAAGAAAGCTTCTCACATATCGAAAAAGTGGAATTAACAGGTTGTCGATAGGTTTGCAGTCAGCAGATGATGAAGAATTAAAAATACTTGGAAGAATTCATACTTTTGATCAGTTTTTAAAAAGTTACGAAGGTGCAAGAGTTGCTGGATTTAACAATATAAACATTGATTTGATGAGTTGTATTCCTAAGCAGACAACGCAGAAGTTTATTAATACTCTTAATAAAGTAATAAGATTAAAACCTGAACATATATCAGCATACACTCTAATAATAGAGAAAGGTACACCATTTTATAACAGATATAAATTTGATATTGTAAAACAGCAGGCTGGACTTAAGCCAGATGAACTTCCTGATGAGGATGAGGCATATAAAATTTATAAAACAACACAGGCTGTTCTTAAAGAAGCAGGTTATATCCAGTATGAGACTTCTAATTTTGCAAAAAAAGGATTTGAATGTAAGCATAATATAGGATACTGGACAAGAGAAAATTATCTTGGAATCGGACTAGGAGCAGCATCTTTAATTGAAAATGTTAGATGTACAAATACAAGAGATATTGATAAATATATTTCTGGTGATGAGATAATTGTTGATACTATTCCGGTTGATAGAAAAGCCCAGATGGAAGAATTTATGTTTCTTGGACTAAGAATGACTAAAGGTATAAATAGATATGATTTTGAAAAAATGTTTGGAGTTCAGATAGAAGGAATATATTTGGATCAGATGGAAGAGTTAAAGAGAGAAGGACTTCTCGAAGCAAGAGCTGGTCAAATTTATCTGTCCGATAAAGGTCAGGATTTAGCTAATTATTGTATGGCAAAATTTCTTCTGGATTAAAAATATAAAATAAAAATAAATTAGCACTAGACTGTTGACATTGCTAACAGCTAGTGCTATTTTAATATCAGAAAACATGTTAGCACTCCAAATTAATGAGTGCTAACAACAAAAAGCAAACTTCAGATGGAGCGTGTTTATGGATAAAGAAGAATTAGAATTAACCGAGCGCCAGATTATAATATTAGAGGCAATAATTCGAAATTATCTCGCTACAGGTGAACCGGTTGGTTCCAGAACAATTTCTAAATACACAGATTTAAATCTGAGTTCTGCAACCATTCGAAATGAGATGTCTGATCTTGAAGAACTTGGTTATATACTTCAGCCACATACTTCAGCAGGTAGAATTCCTTCAGATAAAGGTTACAGATTTTATGTAGACCATCTTATAAAAGAAAAAGACAGAGAAGTCTCTGAGATGAAGGAATTTGTTATCGAACAGACAGAGAAGATGGATAAGATGCTTAAGCAGGCTGCAAAGATTTTGGCAAACAATACAAATTATGCAACATTAGTATCTGCACCATCATTTAACATGAATAAAATCAAATTTATTCAATTGTCAGCTGTGGATAATGAACAGATTTTGGCTGTAATAGTTATGAATAGCAATATGGTTAAGAATCATATCATAGAAGTATCTCAGCCACTTGATAATGAGACATTATTAAAACTTAATATACTTCTGAATACGTCACTGAATGGATTGGCACTCAATGAAATAAATTTGGGAACAATTGCAAAATTAAAAGAACAGGCTGGTATTCATTCAAGCATTGTAAGTGATATTTTGGATACATTAGCTACAACACTTAGCGAAAACGAAGACTTGCAGATATATACAAGCGGAACTACAAATATTCTTAAATATCCTGAATTATCAGATTCAAAGAATGCTGCCGATTTAATATCAGCTTTTGAAGAAAAAGAAGAATTGCAAAGTCTTGTAAGTGGAGCATTATCTGATGGTGATAATGAGACTGGAATTCAGGTATATATTGGTGATGAATCAAGAATCCAAACGATGAAAGATTGTAGTGTTGTAACTGCAACATATGATTTGGGAGAAGGTGTAAAAGGTACAATAGGAATAGTTGGACCAAAGAGAATGGATTATGAGAATGTTATGGATAATCTAAAACATCTTAAATCTCAATTGGATGGAATTCTTAAGAAAAATAAAATGGAATAAAACAATTGATGTAAATTAGAAAGGTGGTCTAAATGGCGACAGACGAAAATATACAGGAAATTTTGAATGAAGAATTGAATGAAGAAGTAACAGAAGACATTGAATCAACAGATACAGAAGAAACAGAAGAAACTGTTGAGAATGAAACCGAGGATTCTTCAGAAGGTAAGTCAAAGAAGAAAAAGAAGGATAAAAAAGATAAGAAGGATGAGCAGATTGAAGAATTAAATGATAAGCTCAAGAGACAGATGGCTGAGTTTGATAACTTCCGTAAGAGAACAGAAAAAGAAAAGACTCAGATGTTTGATATGGGTGCAAAGACAATTATTGAGAAGATACTTCCAGTAATTGATAATTTTGAAAGAGGTTTTACAACAGTCGATGAGGCTGATAAAGATGATGCTTTTGTAAGCGGAATGGATATGGTATATAAACAACTTATGACAGAGCTTGAAAGCGCAGGAGTAAAGCCTATAGAGGCAGTTGGTAAAGAGTTTGATCCTGAATTTCATAATGCAGTAATGCAGGTGGAAAGTGAAGAATATGAGTCTGGAATTATAGCTCAGGAACTTCAGAAGGGTTACACATATAAAGATGCAGTGGTTCGTCATAGTATGGTAGCTGTTGTGTCATAATAGTTAAAGATATTTAATTTCATTAATTATAGGAGGATATTAAAATGGGTAAGATTATTGGAATCGATTTAGGAACAACAAACAGCTGTGTTGCCGTTATGGAAGGTGGACAGCCAACAGTTATAGCTAATCAGGAGGGTGCAAGAACAACACCTTCAATCGTAGCATTTACAAAGAATGGTGAGAGACTTGTTGGAGAACCGGCAAAGCGTCAGGCAGTTACAAATGCTGAGAAGACAATCTCATCTATTAAGAGACATATGGGTGATGATTATAAGGTATCTATTGATGATAAGCAGTACAGCCCACAGCAGATTTCAGCAATGGTACTTCAGAAGTTAAAGGCTGATGCAGAAGGATATTTAGGCGAATCAGTTACTGAGGCTGTTATTACAGTTCCTGCTTACTTTAATGATGCTCAGCGTCAGGCAACAAAGGATGCTGGTAAGATTGCAGGACTTGATGTTAAGCGTATTATCAATGAGCCAACAGCAGCTGCTTTAGCATATGGTCTTGATAATGAAAAAGAGCAGAAGATTATGGTATACGATCTTGGTGGTGGTACATTCGACGTATCAATCATTGAAATCGGTGATGGTGTAATTGAGGTATTATCTACTAATGGTGATACTCGTCTTGGTGGAGATGATTTTGATAACAAGATTACACAGTGGATGATTGATGAGTTCAAGAAGGCAGAAGGAATCGATCTTTCAACAGATAAGATGGCACTTCAGAGATTAAAGGAAGCTGCAGAGAAGGCTAAGAAGGAGTTATCATCAGCTACAACAACTAATATTAACCTTCCATTCATCACAGCTACAGCTGAGGGACCAAAGCACTTTGATATGAACTTAACACGTGCAAAATTCGATGATTTAACACGTGACTTAGTAGAGAGAACAGCAATCCCGGTACAGAATGCCATGAAGGATGCAGGTCTTACAAATGCAGATCTTGGTCAGGTATTATTAGTAGGTGGTTCTACACGTATTCCAGCAGTACAGGATAAGGTTCGCCAGATTACAGGAAAAGAGCCAAGTAAGTCATTAAACCCAGATGAGTGTGTAGCACTTGGTGCTTCTATTCAGGGTGGAAAATTAGCAGGAGATGCTGGTGCAGGCGAAATCCTTCTTCTTGATGTAACTCCACTTTCGCTTTCGATTGAGACAATGGGGGGTGTTGCTACAAGACTTATTGAGAGAAATACAACAATCCCTACAAAGAAGAGCCAGATTTTCTCTACAGCAGCTGATAATCAGACAGCAGTAGATATTAATGTAGTACAGGGTGAGAGACAGTTTGCACGTGACAACAAGTCACTTGGACAGTTCCGTCTTGATGGAATCCCACCAGCACGTCGTGGAGTTCCTCAGATTGAGGTTACATTTGATATTGATGCAAATGGTATCGTTAATGTATCAGCTAAAGATCTTGGAACAGGAAAAGAGCAGCATATTACAATTACATCTGGATCAAACATGTCAGATGATGAAATCGAGAAGGCTGTAAAAGAAGCAGCTGAGTTTGAAGCTCAGGATAAGAAGAAAAAAGAAGCTATCGATGCAAGAAATGACGCAGAGAGCTTTGTATTCCAGACAGAAGATGCATTAAAGCAGGTTGGAGAGCAGATTGATGCAGCTGACAAGTCTGCGGTTGAGGCTGATATTGCAGCTGTTAAATCATTCCTTGAGGCTCATCCAGAGGCAGAGCAGCTGACAGAGGCTGAGGTTGCAGAGCTTAAAGCTGCACAGGAGAAGCTTACAGAAAGTGCTCAGAAGGTATTTGCTAAGATGTATGAGCAGGCACAGGCTGCACAGCAGGCTGGTGGTGCAGGCCCGGATATGAGCGGTTTTAATCAGGCAGGTCCTGACATGAATGCAGGAAATTCTGCTGACGATGATGTTATCGATGCTGATTTTAAGGAAGTTTAATATCAGTAATTAGTTAGACATGAAGTTGAATTTGCAGGACAAATTGAATTTAGGTTCATTTTGTCCTGCAATTTTGGAATAAAATATTATTTTGGAGATTTAAGATGGCAGACAAGAGAGATTACTATGAGGTGCTTGGAGTCTCAAAGACAGCTACGGACGATGAGATTAAAAAAGCATTTAGAAAAACTGCAAAAAAATATCATCCAGATATGCATCCAGATGATAAAGAATGCGAAGAGAAGTTTAAAGAATGCCAGGAAGCATACGCTGTATTAAGTGATCCTGAAAAGAGAAGACAATATGATCAGTTTGGTCATGCAGCATTTGAAGGCGGTGCAGGTGGCGGCGGATTTGATTTCTCCGGTATGGATTTTGGCGATATATTTGGTGATATATTTGGTGATTTCTTTGGCGGATCAAGAGGAAGCTATAATAATGGACCAGCCAAGGGCGCAAATGTTAGACTAAGCATAAGAATTTCCTTTGAGGAGGCTGTATTCGGATGTTCAAAGGAAATTGAGTTTAATTACAAGGAGACCTGTTCTGATTGTAATGGTTCTGGAGCAAAAGCAGGTACAAATAAAGAGACATGTACAAAATGTGGTGGAAAAGGTAAAGTTGTTTACTCTCAACAGTCACTTTTTGGAATGGTTCAAAATGTTCAGACTTGTCCAGAATGTAAGGGTACCGGACAAGTTATTAAAGAAAAATGTCCAACATGTCGTGGAACAGGATATAATACAAAGAAGGTTAAAAAGACAGTTGATATTCCAGCAGGAATTGATAATGGTCAGTGTATAAGAGTAAGAGATTATGGTGAACCAGGAAGAAATGGTGGACCAAGAGGTGATTTACTTGTTGAGGTAATAGTTTCTTCAAATCCTAATTTTGAGAGAAGGGATATGCATATTTTCTCAAATGCATCAATTTCATTTGGAATTGCTGCTTTAGGTGGAGATATCAGAATTAAAACTGTTGATGGAGAGATTATTTATACTGTAGCACCAGGAACACAAACAGGAACAAGAATCAGACTTAAGGGTAAAGGTGTGCCTTCTACGAGAAATAAAGATGTAAGAGGTGATCATTATGTAACTCTTATTGTTAAGACTCCAACAGGTCTTAGCAAAGATGCGAAAGAAGCACTCAGACATTTTGACGAGTTATCAGGTGGTTCCTTAACAAAAGAAGGTGGTGCTAATGCTACACCTCAAAAAAAGAAAGGTTTCATGGATAAGCTTAAAGAGTCATTAGATGATTTATAAAAAGTACCTTTTTGGGACAAAAATCCTATAGATTTCTATTACTAAATATTGTATGATGTTTATATGTTTGGACACAATATTTACGGTTTTATATATGTAGGAGTATGATTCTATGACGCTTAGCGAAGAACGTAAAGCATTAGAAGAACAACGACGCTTACTAGAAAGAGATCGACGTGAATTTACCAGGAGGGTTGAAATAGAAGACCGGAGACTGGAACACCAACAGCGCTTGTTTGATATGAAAGTTAAGATATTAGAGGAAGAACTTATTAAGCTTGCCTCAGAAAAACAGCACATAGCAAAACAAAAGGAATTTTACAACAAAGTTAAAGAATTTGAATCTAAAAATTATCAACAGAAGGTAGAATTTAATAATGTTGTAAAAGGTGATATTTTCTTTTCGGGAGTTGGAAGTAAGCAATCCCTTAAGAAGAGATATAAAGATCTTATTAAGATATATCATCCTGATAATCTTGATGGTGATAAAAATACAATCCAAGAGATAAACAGGGAATATGATCATCTCAGAAAGGTGTTTGTATAGTTTTTGTGTACATTGCGGAGAATCATTTGATTCTCCGTTTTCTATGTAACAAATTATTATAAATAAATCAATATAAACAAATATGCATGATTAATACTTATATGGTATAATTGCGATAGTAAAAAATAAGAAGAGGTTTATCTGTTTTATGAAGTGGAAAAAATATACAATTGAAACAACGACAGTTGCTGAAGATTATATGAGTACTATGCTTATGGAACTTGGTATTGAGGGGATAGAAATTGAAGATAATATCCCACTTACAAAAGAGGATCAGGCTGATATGTTTATTGATTTTCTTCCAGAGCTTCCACCTGATGAAGGGATTAGTTATGTCAGCTTCTATATTGAGGATGATGGTAGTGATCAGACGCAAATACTGAAAAAGGTGAAGAATAGCTTAGAAGAACTTAGGGAAACAGTTGAAGTAGGAAGTGGAATAATTTCATCATCTGAGACCGAAGATTTAGATTGGATAAACAATTGGAAGAAATTTTTCTCGTCATTTACAATTGATGATATTTTAATTAAACCAACATGGGAAGAATTAAAACCTGAAGATAAGGATAAGTTTTTGATTGAAATTGATCCTGGTATTTCATTTGGAACAGGAAAACATGAAACAACTCAGCTTTGTATAAAACAACTGTTAAAATATGTTAAGGGTTCAAATCCAAAAGTTCTTGATGTTGGATGCGGTAGTGGAATTTTGTCAATTGTGGCTTTAAAACTTGGAGCAAGATGCGTAGTAGGAACAGATTTAGATGCAGACTGTATGGTTTCTACACGAGAAAATATGAAAGTAAATAATCTTGCAGAAGAGCTTGGAACATTTTATGTTGGAAATCTGATTGATGATGTTGAACTTCAGGAAAAAGTTGGAACACAGGAGTATGAAATCGTAGTTGCTAATATTCTGGCTGATGTTATTATTCCTATGGCTCCTGTTATTCCGGCAAGGCTTAAAAAGGGAGGATATTTTATAACCTCAGGTATAATAGATTTTAAAGAAAATGAAGTAAAAGAGGCAATAGAAGCTGCTGGTTTAGAAATTGTTGAGATAAATCATCAAGGTGAATGGGTAAATATTACAGCAAGAAAGAACTAGGAAATTTTTTATGTATCAATTTTTTGTAGATGACAGTCAGGTGTCAGAGAAATCAATACTAATAACGGGTTCAGATGTTAACCATATAAAAAATGTTTTAAGGATGAAAGTTGGTCAAAAAATTCGTATTAGTGATAGTTCGGGGCATGGATATTTTTGCCATATAACAGATATTTCTGATGAATGTATTACAGCAGAAATAGTTGAAAAAGATGAAATTGGAACTGAACTTTCTAATAAGATTTATCTGTTTCAGGGACTTCCTAAGGGTGATAAGATGGAATTTATTATACAAAAAGCGGTAGAACTTGGTGTGTATGAAATCGTTCCAGTGGCAATGAAAAACTGTGTTGTAAAGTTGGATGATAAAAAAGCTGCAAAAAAGATTGACAGATGGCAGTTGATATCAGAAAGTGCAGCAAAGCAGTCAAAGAGAACTATTATTCCGAATATTGATTCAGTTATGTCATTTAAGCAAGCACTAGAAAAAGCAAAAGAACTTGATATAACAATTGTTCCATATGAGAACGAGAGGGGAATGGATGCTACAAGAGAGATTATAGGCAGTATCAAAGCTGGGCAATCAGTTGGAATAATGATTGGACCTGAAGGTGGATATTGCGATGAAGAAATTCAAATGGTTAACTCCTTGTGTGAAGAAACAAAATCAATACACACAATAAGCTTAGGACGAAGAATTTTGAGAACGGAGACAGCTGGAATGGCTACTCTTTCAATGCTAGTTTATGAGCTTGATAAATAATTCTGTATATATGAAGGAAGAAATAATGGAAGCATATTTAGATAATTCAGCTACAACAATTTGTAGTAAGAAGGCAACAGAGAAGATGGTTGAAATTCTTACAAAAGATTTTGGAAATCCATCTTCGATGCATATGAAAGGTGTTATTGCTGAGAATATTATTATTGAAGCAAAGAAAAAGATTGCAAAAACTCTTAAAGTACAGGATAAGGAAATTGTTTTTACATCAGGTGGAACAGAATCGAATAATTTTGCAATTATTGGAGCTGCAATGGCTAATATTAGGGCCGGAAAACACATTATCACAACGAAGGTTGAACATGCCTCTGTTTCTAGTGTAATGGCATATCTGGAAGAAAATGGATTTGATATTACATATTTGGGCGTTGATAATGAAGGTGTGATTTCTTTAGAAGAACTTAAAGATGCAATCAGGTCAGATACTATTTTAGTTTCAATAATGCATGTTAATAACGAAATCGGTTCAATAATGCCAGTAGAGGAAGCTGGAAAAATAATTAAGGCAGCAAATCCTAATATTGTATATCATGTGGATGCAATACAGTCATATGGTAAAATGATTATTAGACCAAAGAATATAAAATGTGATCTTTTGTCAGTGAGTGGTCATAAGATTCATGGACCAAAGGGAAGTGGATTTTTATATATAAAAGATAAAACAAAAATTAAGCCTATTATTTTTGGCGGAGGACAGCAGAAAGGTATGCGTTCAGGAACGGAAAATGTTCCGGCAATAGCAGGACTTGGAATTGCAGCGGAAGAGATATATACAGATTTCGAGAATAAAATAGATAATCTATATAAATTGAGAGAGTATTTTATAGAGGAATTATTAAAGATTGAAGGTGTGCTTGTTAATGGAAAATTTACTAGAGAGAATGCACCTCATATTGTAAGTGTTACAGTACCAGGAGTAAGATCGGAGGTTATGCTTCATACATTAGAAGACAGGCAGATATATGTATCTGCAGGAAGTGCATGTTCTTCAAATAAACAATCTGTCAGTGCAACTCTTAAGAGTATTGGATTAAAGCCAGAGATGCTTGAATCCACAGTAAGATTCAGTTTTAGTGTTGATACAACAAAGGAAGAACTTGATTATTCACTTGATGTATTAAAGGAAGTAATTCCGGTACTTACAAAATATACAAGGAGATAGAAATAATATGTATAAAACATTTTTGATTAAATACGCTGAAATTGCGATTAAAGGAAAAAACAGATATGTCTTCGAGGATGCATTAGTTAAGAATATCAGATATCAGCTTAAGAATGTTGAGGGTGATTTTGTAGTAAGAAAAGAAAGTGGACGAGTATATGTAGATGCAAATTCAGAGTATGATTTTGATGAGGTTGTTTCTACACTTCAGAGAGTGTTTGGTATTGTTGGAATATGTCCAGTAGTTCAGACAGAGGATGAGGGATTTGATAAGCTTGCTTCTGATGTTATCGCTCATATCAATGAAGCATATGCTGATAAGAATTTTACTTTCAAAGTAAATGCAAGACGTGCCCGCAAGAATTACCCAATGACATCAATGGAAATTAATGCAGCAATAGGAGAAAAGATTCTTGATGCATTTCCAGAGACCAGTGTGGATGTACACAATCCACAGGTTGTAATTAATGTGGAAATCAGACCTATGATTTATATTTATTCACAGGAAATTGAAGGACCGGCAGGAATGCCTCTTGGAACAGCGGGAAAGGCAATGCTTTTACTTTCAGGCGGAATTGATAGTCCTGTAGCTGGATATATGATTTCAAAGCGTGGTGTAACACTCGAGGCAACTTATTTCCATGCGCCACCGTACACAAGTGAAAGAGCAAAGCAGAAGGTTGTGGATTTAGCCAAGAAAGTTGCAAGATACTCTGGTAGAATTAAGTTAAATATCGTTAATTTCACAGATATTCAGTTAGAAATCTATGAGAAATGTCCACATGATGAGCTAACAATTATCATGAGAAGATACATGATGAAGATTGCAGAACATTTTGCAAAAGAAAGCGGATGTCTTGGCCTTATTACAGGAGAGAGTATCGGACAGGTTGCAAGCCAGACAATGCAGTCTCTTGCGGCTACTAACGAGGTATGTACAATGCCTGTTTATCGTCCTCTTATTGCGATGGATAAAAAAGATATAATTGATATTTCTAATAAAATTGATACGTTTGAAACATCAATTCTTCCATATGAGGATTGCTGTACAATATTTGTTGCAAAACATCCTGTTACAAAACCAAATATTAATTATATTAAGAAATCAGAATTAAAATTAGAGGATACAATTGATACATTAGTTCAAACAGCAATAGATACGACAGAAGTAATAATGGTAGATGCAGAAGAGTAATTTTCTATGAAATAATATAGGCCTGTAAAATACAGGCCTATAAAAATTATTCATTATATAATTACTGCTCAATTATGTATGGCTTCAATACTTCCATAATTTCATCGAGATTTGTCTCAGTATGAATTGCTAGGTCGATTGGCTTAGATAAATCCAAACTGAAAATACCCATGATTGACTTTGCGTCAATAACATATCTTCCTGAGATTAAGTCGAAGTCATAATCGAACTGAGTGATTGCATTTACGAAAGATTTTACTTTACCAATTGAGTTTAATGAAATCTGAATTGTTTTCATTGGGAAACCTCCTTGTTAACTTCGTTTACATATGATGATATAGGTTTTTCATGAAAAAGTCAATTATTTAGGAGTTAAAAATGAAAAAAGCGGCATTACACAACTTAGGATGCAAGGTTAATGCATATGAAACAGAGGCTATGCAGCATTTACTTGAAGATGCTGGTTATGAAATAGTACCTTTTACAGAAACTGCTGATGTATATGTTATCAATACATGTTCTGTAACAAATATGGCTGACAGAAAATCAAGGCAGATGCTACACAAAGCTAAAAAAAATAATCCAGAATCAATTGTTGTTGCTACAGGCTGTTATGTGCAGACTAAGGAACAGGAAGCGATTGAAGATTTAGCTATTGATATTATTATAGGCAATAATAGGAAGCATGAGCTGGTTGAACTGATTAATGATTATATAAAAGCTCATGATAAGAGTATGGATGCTGTTCTTGATATTAATGATGGAAATCAGGATTATGAAGAGTTGTATATTGAAAAGACAGCAGAGCATACAAGAGCATTTATAAAAGTACAGGATGGTTGTAACCAGTTTTGCAGTTACTGTATTATTCCTTATGCAAGAGGACGAGTTCGAAGCAGAAATGCTGAAAATGTAGTTGAAGAAGTCAAAAGACTAGCTTCTAATGGATTTAAGGAAGTGGTTTTGACAGGAATACATTTGAGCTCTTATGGAGTAGATTGCGGTGACAATTTGCTTAATCTTATTAAGAAGGTTCATGAGGTTGAGGGGATTGAAAGAATAAGACTTGGATCTTTAGAACCAAGATTAATTACAGAAGAATTTGCAAAAGAACTTTCAACTCTTAAGAAGATATGTCCTCATTTTCATTTGTCATTACAGAGTGGATGTGATGAGACACTTAAAAGAATGAACAGAAAATATACATCTGCTGAATATAAAAATGGTTGCGATATTTTAAGAAAATATTTTAAACATCCTGCTATAACAACAGATGTAATAGTTGGTTTTCCAGGAGAAACAGATGAAGAGTTCAAAACTACTAAAGCCTTTTTAGAAGATATTCACTTTTACGAAATGCATATCTTTAAATATTCTAAGAGACAGGGAACACGGGCTGCGGTGATGGCAAACCAGATTCCAGAGCCGGTAAAGACTAAACGCAGTGCAATACTTTTTGATATTGAAAAAAAGATGTCAGATGAATTTAGAAAATATTATGTAGGAAGTACGCAGGAAGTATTATTTGAAGAACAGGTGCAAATAGATGGCATTGAGTATTACGTGGGATATACAAAAGAATATGTTAAAGTTGCAGCTGTAGGTAAAAATTTGGAAAATAAGCTTGTATCAGGAACAATTACTGGTGTTCTTAAGGATGATATATATATCATGGGTTGTAATTTCTAGATATTTCGTTTAAAATGAAATAAAGTATGATAAAGGGCGTGAATAACATGGAGAATAATATTAATAACACACAATTTTTCTCAGTACCAAAGCAACCACAGCTTCAGGTTAAAGATGTTCTGGAGATAGTTTATCGCGCTTTAAGAGAGAAAGGCTATAATCCAGTAAATCAGATGGTAGGATATATTATGTCTGGAGATCCGACATATATTACCAGCCATAATAATGCTAGAAGCTTAATTATGAAGGTGGAGAGAGATGAATTAGTTGAGGAGGTTCTTAATAATTATATTGAGAATAACTCATGGAAGTAAATTATGAGAATATTAGGACTAGATTTCGGTTCTAAAACTGTCGGTGTAGCTGTAAGTGATGAGTTGTTAATTACAGCTCAGGGTGTTGAAATTGTTCGAAGAAAATCACCATCCAAGCTACGCCAGACTCTTGCTAGAATCGAGGAATTAATAGCTTTTTACGGAGTAGAGAAAATAGTATTAGGTTATCCTAAGAATATGAATAATACTGAGGGCGAACGCTGTGAGATGACTAAAGAATTTAAGGAAATGCTTGAGAGAAGAACTGGACTTGAAGTGATTCTTTGGGATGAAAGATTAACTACTGTTGCAGCGGATCGTTCAATGATGGAGACAGGTATCCGAAGAGAAAACCGCAAGGAATTCGTTGATGAGATTGCGGCAATTTTTATTTTACAAGGGTATCTTGATTTTTTGCGCAATAATGGAGATAAATAATGGAGAAAATTATATTTATTGATCCTGAAACAAATGAGGAAATCGAATTTGCTGTAGAAGAGGAAACACAGCTTAATGGTGTTAAATATCTTCTTGTATCTGAAGAAGCAGACGGTGAATGTGATGCATATATTTTAAAAGAAATCAGTATGGAAAATGATGAGGTGCTTTATCAAATGGTAGAGGATGATGTAGAATTTATGGCACTTGCTAAAGTATTCTCAGAACTTACTGATGAGGACACAGAACTTGAATTCTGATTTAGGCTCGAACGTTTGGCCTAATTGTTGATGGAGGTAAGGATTTGAAAAAAACAGAAAAACTAAATAGTAAGTTAAAAATCATTCCTTTGGGAGGATTAGAACAGATCGGAATGAATATTACTGCGTTTGAGTATGATGACAGTATTATTGTTGTTGATTGCGGGCTTTCATTTCCAGAGGATGATATGCTTGGAATTGATCTTGTAATCCCTGATGTTACCTATTTGAAGGATAATATTGATCGTGTAAAGGGATTTTTTATCACGCATGGACATGAAGATCATATTGGCGCTATTCCATATGTACTTAAGGATATTAATGTGCCAATTTATGCAACAAAACTTACAACTGGAATTATTCAGCATAAGCTTGAAGAACATGATATGTTAAAGAAAGTAAAGTGTAAGGTTGTGAAATATGGACAGCATATTAATCTTGGATGTTTTCGAGTTGAATTTATTCGAACAAATCATAGTATTCAGGATGCTGCAGCGCTTGCGATTTATTCTCCAGCTGGAATAGTTGTTCATACAGGTGATTTCAAGGTTGATTATACTCCTGTTTATGGTGATGCTATTGACCTTGCCAGATTTGGTGAAATTGGTAAAAAGGGAGTACTAGCACTTTTATGTGATAGTACAAATGCTGAGAGAACTGGTTTTACCCAGTCGGAAAAATCAGTAGGAAAGACACTTGATAATATTTTTAATGATAATAAAAACAGAAGAATTATTATTGCAACATTTGCATCGAATGTTGATCGTGTTCAGCAGATAATTAACTCTGCTGAAAAATTTGGGCGTAAGGTTGCTATTGAAGGTAGAAGTATGGTAAATATTATTTCTATTGCTTCAAAACTTGGATATCTTACTCTTCCAGATAATATTCTAATTGATGTTGATACACTTAGGTCATATCCAGATGAGCAGACTGTAATTATTACAACAGGTAGTCAGGGTGAATCTATGGCTGCACTTTCTCGTATGGCAAATGGTATGCACAGAAAGGTATCTATCAAGCCGAATGATTTGATTATTTTTAGTTCTAACCCAATTCCAGGTAATGAGAAATCTGTTACAGGAATAATAAATGAATTAATGATGAAAGGTGCAGATGTTATTTTCCAGGATGTTCATGTTTCAGGACACGCATGTCAGGAAGATATTAAGCTTATTTATTCATTGGTTAATCCAAAGTATTCAATTCCTGTTCATGGAGAGTATAAACATTTAATAGCACAAGCTAAGATAGCAGAGGCTTTAGGGTATGATAGTGATCATATAAAGATTCTTTCGGCAGGAGATATTCTTGAGTTAGATGATGAGAGCGCTGAGGTAACTGGTAAGGCACCAGTTGGAAATATTTTAGTTGACGGTTTAGGCGTTGGTGATGTTGGAAATATCGTTTTAAGAGACAGACAGCGCCTTGCAGAAGATGGAATAATTGTTGTAGTAATGACACTTGAAAGTGGCTCTGGACAGGTTCTTGCAGGACCAGATATTGTTTCAAGAGGATTTGTTTATGTACGTAATTCAGAAAGTCTTATGGATGAGGCTCAGTCAATTCTTAATGATACTATGGATTATTGTATGAGTCATGGAATTACTGATTGGACAAAGATTAAGAATGAAGTAAAGGAGTCACTTGGCGATTTTGTTTGGAAAGAAACAAAGCGTCGTCCTATGATTATGCCAATCATTATGGAAGTTTAGGAGAGATAAATGGATTTTAATAAGGTTTTATTTGGATTTATCAAAATTGCTTTTTCAGTAATGATGATATTGTTGGTTGTTTATATTGGAGTAAGTCTTTGTAGGACAGGATATGATTTTGGCTATCGTGTTTTCACTGAACCTGCTATTGAGATGTCTCCAGGACGTGATGTCTTAGTTCAAGTTACAGAGGATATGGGACCAAAAGAAATTGGACCAATGTTAGAAGATAAGGGGCTTGTAAGAGATGGAACACTTTTTAGTATTCAGTATAAACTTTCAGCTTATTATGGAAAGATAAAACCAGAAGTATATACATTAAATACATCAATGACTCCAAAAGAAATGATTGTCTATATGGCAACAACTGTATCAGAAAAAGATACAGAATCAACTGAAAAAACTGCGGCAGAAGAAGAGGGTTCAACAGAGGTGGAGCTTAGCGAATGATAGTAGATGAGAGATTAGTGACATACATTAATTCTTTGGATCGTGGTAATACAGAAATATTAGATATAATAGAAAAAGAAGCTTTGGATACTTATGTTCCAATCATAAGGAAAGAAATGCAAAGCTTCTTGAAATTATTACTTGCAATGCAAAAACCAATGCGTATTCTCGAGGTGGGAACTGCCGTTGGTTTTTCTGCAATTTTAATGGCTGAGTATGGACCGAAGAATTGTGAAATTGTCACTATTGAGAATTACGATAAAAGGATTCCAATTGCAAAAGAAAATTTTATACGTGCCAATAAAGAAGAACAGATTACTCTTTTAGAGGGAGATGCATCTATTGTTCTTCCGACAATAGAAGAACCATTTGATATGATTTTTATGGATGCTGCAAAAGGTCAATATATTAATTTTATGCCAGAAGTATTTCGACTTTTAAAAGTGGGCGGAGTTTTAGTATCGGACAATGTTCTTCAGGATGGAGATATTATAGAGTCCCATTTTGTGGTTGAGAGAAGAAACAGAACTATATATAAGAGAATGAGAGAAGATCTTTATGAACTTACTCATAATGACAATTTGGTTACTTCAGTTATGCCTATAGGTGATGGAATTACAGTAAGTACAAAGATATCATAATAATTTAATGGTTAGGAAATAAAAATGAGAAAAATAGAATTATTAGTACCAGCAAGTAGTTTAGAGGTTTTAAAGATTGCTGTAATATACGGAGCAGATGCGGTATATATTGGTGGAGAGGCTTTTGGACTTAGGGCTAAAGCTAAGAATTTTTCAATGGAAGAGATGGCAGAGGGTATTGCATTTGCACATGCTCATAATGTAAGAGTTTATGTTACAGCAAATATTCTTGCACATAATTATGATCTTGATGGTGTGAGAAAATATTTTGAAGAATTAAATAATATGAAGCCTGACAGACCAGATGCCCTTATTATCGCAGATCCGGCAATTTTTATGATTGCAAAGGAAGTTTGTCCAGAGATAGAAAGACATGTAAGTACTCAGGCAAATAATACTAATTATGGAACATATCAGTTCTGGCATAGTCTTGGAGCTACAAGAGTAGTATCGGCAAGAGAATTATCTTTAAAAGAGATTAAGGAAATCAGAAATAATATTCCAGATGAACTTGAGATTGAAACATTTATTCATGGTGCTATGTGTATTTCGTATTCTGGAAGATGTTTATTATCTAATTATTTTACTGGAAGAGATGCTAACAAAGGTGCATGCACTCATCCATGTAGATGGAAGTATGCTGTTGTTGAGGAAAAGCGTCCTGGTGAGTATTTACCTGTATATGAGAATGAGAGAGGTACATATATCTTCAATTCAAAAGATTTATGTATGATTGAACATATCCCTGATTTGATTGATGCTGGAATAGACAGCTACAAAATTGAAGGAAGAATGAAGACTGCTCTTTATGTGGCAACAGTTGCAAGAACTTATAGAAAAGCAATTGATGATTATCTTGAGTCTCCAGAAAAATATCAGGAGAATATGAATTGGTATCTTGAACAAATTTCCAACTGTACTTATAGACAGTTTACTACGGGATTTTTCTATGGAAAACCAACTGAAGAGACACAGATTTACGATAATAATACCTATGAGAAGGGATATACATATCTTGGAATTGTTGGACCAATGAACGATTCGGGAATGTATCGAATAGAGCAACGTAATAAATTTTCTGTTGGGGAAGAAATTGAGGTTATGAAGCCTAATGGAGATAATATCGTCGTAACAGTAAAGGCACTTACTGATGAGGAGGGACAGGCTATGGAATCCTGCCCACATCCAAAACAGGTGTTTTATGTTGACCTAGGCATAAAACTAGATGAATTTGATATTTTACGACGCAAAGAAGAGGATGGAGAAATTATACTTGAGTAATATTTAGGGTAGTTCAAGTTTATATTTTCTCATCCAATAGTCAATTTGAATAAAATATGCCATTAATGCCGGGCCAGTCATTAATTGTCCAAACCATGGTTTGCCATAATCTTTAGGCGAAGCAATGAATTGATAGGCTTTATCCTTATTTATTAATGGAATAATAGGTGAAGTATTATCATCAAGTATAGAAGAAAATTTTTGTTTTAAAAGAGTCTCGTATTTAGGATTATATGTCTTTGGATACGGACTCTTTTTTCGTGTGAATAATTCTTTTGGCAGTAAATCTTTTGTGGCTTCTCTAAGTAATGCTTTTTCCACTCCATTTTGATATTTCATTTCCCATGGAACATTAAATAAATATTCAATAATTCGATGATCTGCATATGGAACACGAGCTTCCAAACCACTATACATACTTGTTCGATCCATTCGATCAAGTAAGGTTTGCATGAACCATTTTATATTTAGATAAGAAACCTGACGACGTCTTTTTTGTTCTAGGTTTTCTGTTTCAAGTAGTGGTGTCTTATTTAGCGAAGTTACATATTTATCGTATGAATATGACTCTAAATCTAATTTTACAATATATTCATCTGATAGAAAAACACAGCGTGGAGCAATATCCGATGACCATGGGAAGCCTTTGGCATATAGAAGATTTGGACGGTAAAACCATGGATAGCCACCAAATATTTCATCTGCACATTCACCAGTTAACGCTACTTTATTTTGTTTTGCTACGAGTTTACAAAAATATAGAAGAGATGACTCGACATCGGTCATTCCTGGAAAATCTTTTGCATCAACACTTTCAAAAAGACCTTTAAATAAAGTTTGATTATTACATTCTAAGTAATTATGATTAGTATTATATTTTTGCAACATAATATCTACATAAGGACGATCTTGTTCTGGTTGAAAAGAATTTGATATGAAGTATTTATTGTTTTCTTCAAAATCAAAAGAAAAAGTATTGATTATCTGTCCCGTTTTCTTGAGTTCATTTGCAGCGATGGCAGTTACAATAGATGAGTCTAGTCCTCCCGATAAAAAAGTACATATAGGCACATCTGAAACAAGTTGCCTTTTTATACTGTCAATAACTAAAAATCTTACCTTTTCTAATGTCTGATTATAGTTATCTTCGTGTTCGTGACTTTCAAGTTCCCAATATGTCTGGTCACAAATTCCGTATTTGGTAATTATAAGATAATGACCCGGGATTATTTCATGGATATTTTTGAAAATCCCACATCCACTTGTTCGTGCTGGTCCGATTCCGATTATTTCTTGTAGTGAAGTTAAATCAATTTCTGGAGTTATACTTGGATGACAGAAAATAGCTTTTGGTTCGGATGCAAATATTGTTAGTTCATTTTTTGAATAGTAGAATAATGGTTTTACGCCTACCCTGTCTCTATAAAGATATAGTCTATTATTATAATTATCCCAAATTGCAAATGCAAAAATTCCATTAAGCTTATTTACAAAATCTGGTCCATATTCTAAAAAACAATTAATAATTATTTCAGTATCAGATGTTGTATCAAAAATATATCCCTTAGATATTAAATCTGATTTAAGCTCATCGGTATTATAAATTTCACCATTATAACAAATATAATAGTCATTATGGTTCTTTGTTTTTTTCATTGGTTGTAAACCACCGTTTATGTCTCGGATACTGAGTCGGGCATGGGAGAGTCCTGCTGATGAAGTAAGAATTGTTCCAAATGAATCTTTGCCACGATGAGCAAGCATATCATGCATTTTTTTCAGAAGAGTAGTGTTGTAAATTTTTTCATTCAGCAGATTTCTTTTAAAATCACAAAATCCAGCAATTCCACACATATTTTTGCCTTTTTGATATTATATGCAAAATATTTTCTGGGGGAGAATGTAATTTAATAATGCAAATAAAAAACAGACGGAAAATCCGCCTGTTATGATTTTGATATATAGAATAGTTTTAATTTTTATAAAAATCAATGATTGAGTCTACTTTACTGGTCATATTACAAAGCAGAGCATCGGCTATTACAAGTGCAGCCATTGCTTCCACAACAACGATTGCTCTTGGAACAATAATCGGGTCATGTCTTCCTTTAATACTTATTTCGATTTCCTCATCAGACTTGTTTACAGTTTTCTGAAGAGATGCAATCGATGGAGTTGGCTTGAAAGCGGCTCTGAAAATAAGTGGAGAACCATCTGTCATTCCGCCGAGTGTTCCTCCGGAATGATTTGTAGCTTTGGTAATTTTTCCATTATTCATAACAAATGCATCATTGTTTGAAAGACCGGTTGATGCAGATACATCGAAGCCGTCACCAATTTCAAAACCCTTTACAGCACCAATCGACATAATTGCTTTTGCTAAATTTGCATCAATTTTATCAAATACCGGGTCACCTAATCCAACAGGTAAGCCGGTTACTATGCATTCGGCAATGCCACCAGCAGAATTTCTATTGTGAAGACATTCTTCAAGATAGCTTTCAGCTTCTTGTGCTGCATCCTTATCAGGCATATAAAGTGAGTTGTTATTAATTTCATCCTTATTAAATTTAGTGCTGTCAATAGATACAGGACCGATTGATTTTGTATATGTAAGGAAGTCGATGTTCATCTGTTTTAGTAATTTTGCAGCAATTGCTCCTGCAGCAACTCGTCCGATTGTTTCACGTCCTGATGAACGTCCGCCGCCTCTGTAATCTCTAAAACCGTATTTTGCATCAAAACAAAAATCTGCATGTCCTGGTCTGTAGTAGGAAGCAATTTCACTATAGTCTTTAGATTTCTGATTTTTATTCCATACTACCATTGATATTGGTGTACCTGTTGTCTTTCTTTCAAAAACACCTGAAAGAATTTCAACTTCATCATCTTCTTTACGTGGTGTAGTAAACTTTGACTGTCCTGGTTTTCTTCTGTTTAAATAAAGCTGAATATCCTCTTCGCATAAATGCAAACCAGCTGGACAGCCGTCAACAACAACTCCAACACCTTTACCATGAGATTCCCCCCATGTTGTGATTTTAAATATATTTCCAAATGTAGAACCTGACATTGTGTACTCCTCATTTCTGTATAATTATTCAAATACTTTAGGAATTATTATAGAGAAAGTTAAGTTGCCTAGTCAAGAATATTATGGTATATTTTTATGGCATATTAATTATAAGGAATAGAGGATTTTTTATATATGGCAAAATATGAGTTGTTAAAACAGGAAGGAAGAGCAAAAAGAGCAGTATTTCATACAGTTCATGGTGATATCCAGACCCCTGTATTTATGAATGTGGGAACTGTTGCTGCGATTAAGGGTGCTGTGTCTACTGATGATTTAAAAGAGATAAAGTGTCAGGTGCAGTTATCAAATACGTATCATCTTCATGTTCGTACAGGTGATAAGCTGATTAAGGAATTAGGTGGTCTTCACAAATTTATGGTCTGGGACAGACCAATTCTTACTGATTCGGGTGGATTTCAGGTTTTCTCATTAGCAGGACTTAGAAAAATCAAAGAAGAAGGAGTTCATTTCCATTCTCATATAGATGGTGCGAAAATTTTCATGGGACCAGAGGAGAGTATGCAGATTCAGTCTAATCTGGGTTCAACAATTGCCATGGCTTTTGATGAATGTGCTCCTGCTCTTGCAGACAGAAAGTATGTAGAGGATTCAGTTAGCCGCACAACAAGATGGCTTGAACGTTGTAAAACTGAAATGTCAAGACTTAATAGTCTTCCTGATACGGTAAATAAAGAACAGCTCCTTTTCGGTATTAATCAGGGGGCAATATTTGAAGATATCAGAATAGAGCATGCAAAACGAATTGCAGAAATGGATCTCGACGGATATGCAGTAGGTGGACTTGCAGTAGGTGAGAGTCATGAAGATATGTATCGTATCCTGGATGCAACTGTACCATATCTTCCTAAAGATAAACCAACTTATCTTATGGGAGTGGGAACACCGGCTAATATTCTTGAAGGTGTAGAAAGAGGTATTGATTTCTTTGACTGTGTATATCCAAGCAGGAATGGAAGACATGGACATGTATATACAAACCAGGGGAAGATAAATCTATTTAATAAGAAGTATGAGAAGGATATGAAGCCTATCGAAGAGGGATGTGGATGTCCTGCATGCCGAACATATTCCAGAGCATATATCAGACACCTTCTCAAGGCAAAGGAAATGCTTGGTATGAGACTGTGTGTAATGCATAATCTGTATTTCTACAATAATATGATGGAAGAAATCAGAGAAGCTCTTGATAATGGCAATTTCAAATCATATAAAGAAGAAAAATTATATGGCATGTCACAGGGAGCAAAATAAACTTGCATGTTTAGTGTGATTTGTGTAGAATATTAACTAGTATTTTTGTTTAGGAGGAATTTTGTGATGAGCTTTATTTTAGCTAATGGTGAAGTAAACGCAGCGGCCGGAATGGGTCCAATGCTTTTATCAATGGTATTATTATTTGTTCTTATGTATTTTCTTATGATTCGTCCACAGAAGAAGGAGCAGAAGAAAAAAGAACTTATGTTATCAGAAGTTGCAGTAGGAGATACAATTCTTACAACAAGTGGATTCTATGGAACTGTAATCGATGTAGATGATGAGATGGTTATTGTTGAGTTTGGTAACAACAAGAATTGTCGTATTCCAATGCAGAAAATGGCAATCGCAGATTTAGAAAAGGCAGATGCTTCATCAGAGGCATAAAAATTGCTGTCATACCTTTAAATTAGGGTATGACAGTTTTCTGTTATATTGAACGCTTTTCTAATTATAAATATTATGAATAATAAATCTGTGTATTATAACTATCGGTTATTGATTTTATAAAAAAGTACAATAACTTATATGGTTGAAAAGAGTAGTTTATTGCTATAAGATACATAATAGTAAATTATTTTAGAAAAGGGGTATACCTATGAATTGTAAAATTGGAGTAATTTCCGGAGATGGAATCGGTCCGGAGGTAGTAGCAGAAGCAAAAAAAGTATTAGACCAGATTGGAAATAAGTATGGTCATAATTTTGATTATACAGAGATATTAATGGGTGGATGTTCAATTGATGCAACAGGAGTTCCACTTACTGATGAAGCTATCGAGACAGCTCTTGCAAGTGACGCAGTTCTTATGGGATCAATTGGAGGTAACACATCAACATCTCCATGGTATAAACTCCCACCAGAACTTAGACCAGAGGCTGGACTTTTAAAGCTTCGTAAGGCTTTAAATCTTTTCGCAAATTTAAGACCTGCTTATTTATATGAAGAGTTAAAGGCTGCATGTCCACTTAGAGATGATATTATCGGTAGTGGTTTTGATATGATGATTATGAGAGAGCTTACAGGTGGTCTTTACTTTGGAGAAAGAGAGACAAAAGAAGTAGATGGTGTATTAACAGCTACAGATACTCTTACATATAATGAAGAAGAAATCAGAAGAATTGCAAAGCGTGGCTTTGACATTGCGATGAAGAGACGTAAGAAGGTTACTTCTGTTGATAAGGCTAATGTACTTGATTCTTCAAGACTATGGAGAAAGGTTGTCGAGGAAGTTGCTAAGGATTACCCTGAGGTTACATATGAGCATATGCTGGTTGATAACTGTGCAATGCAGCTTGTAAAGGATCCAAAGCAGTTTGATGTAATCCTTACAGAGAATATGTTTGGTGATATTTTATCTGATGAGGCGAGTATGGTTACAGGTTCAATCGGAATGCTTTCATCAGCGAGTCTTAATGATACAAAGTTTGGTCTGTATGAGCCAAGTGGCGGATCTGCACCAGATATCGCAGGAAAAGGAATAGCTAATCCAATTGCAACAATTTTAAGTGCTGCAATGATGCTTAGATATTCATTTGATTTAGATAAAGAGGCAGATACAATTGAAGCAGCTGTTAAGCAGGTTTTAAAAGAAGGATATCGTACAATCGATATTATGCCACAGGCAGGAGAGAGTACAGAAGGAATAACTCAGGTGGGAACAGCCCAGATGGGAGATTTGATTTCTGAGAGAGTTTAATTTATTGACATATTTTATACAGATTCTGAAAGAGAGGAAAATAGTATGAAGAGTGATAATGCTAGAGCTGGAATGCAACAGGCACCAGCAAGAAGTTTATTTAATGCATTAGGTTTTACAGCTGAAGAGATGAAAAAACCTATGGTTGGTATTGTTAGTTCGTACAATGAAATCGTACCAGGACATATGAACATTGATAAAATTGTTGAAGCTGTAAAACTTGGAGTCGCAGAGGCTGGTGGAGTACCAGTAGTATTCCCAGCAATTGCTGTATGTGACGGAATTGCAATGGGACATATCGGTATGAAATATTCTCTTGTTACAAGAGATTTGATTGCTGATTCTACAGAGTGTATGGCAACTGCACACCAGTTTGATGCACTTGTAATGGTTCCAAACTGTGATAAGAATGTTCCTGGACTTCTTATGGCTGCAGCAAGACTTGATCTTCCTACTGTTTTTGTTTCAGGTGGTCCAATGCTTGCAGGTCATGTTGGAGGACAGAAGAGAAGTCTTTCTTCTATGTTTGAGGCAGTAGGTTCATATGCTGCAGGAACAATGACAGAAGATGATGTTGAGGAATTTGTTGAGAAGGTTTGTCCTACATGTGGATCATGTTCAGGAATGTACACAGCTAACTCAATGAACTGTCTTACAGAAGCTCTTGGAATGGGACTTCGTGGAAACGGAACAATTCCAGCTGTTTATTCTGAGAGAATTCGTCTTGCAAAACACGCAGGAATGGCTGTTATGGATCTTTGGAGAAAAGGAATCACAGCAAGACAGATTATGACCAAAGATGCAATTATGAATGCTCTTACAGTTGATATGGCTCTTGGATGTTCTACAAACTCAATGTTACATCTTCCAGCTATAGCACATGAGATAGGATTTGATTTTGATATCAGTTTTGCAAATCCAATCAGTGAGAAGACACCAAACTTATGTCATCTCGCACCAGCAGGTCCTACATATATGGAAGACCTTAATGAAGCAGGTGGTGTATGGGCTGTTATGAAGGAGCTTGCTGATATCGGATTACTTAATACTGACTGTATGACTGTTACAGGAAAGACTGTTGGAGAGAATATTGCAAATTCTGTAAATAGAAATCCAGAGGTAATCAGAACTGTTGATAATCCATATTCAAAGACTGGAGGACTTGCAGTACTTAAGGGTAATCTTGCACCAGACGGATCTGTTGTAAAGCGTTCTGCAGTAGTTGAAGAGATGATGGTTCATGAAGGTCCGGCAAGAGTATTCGACTGTGAAGAGGATGCTATTGCAGCAATTAAGGGTGGAAAAATCGTAGCCGGAGATGTTGTTGTAATAAGATACGAAGGACCTAAGGGGGGACCTGGTATGAGAGAGATGCTTAATCCAACATCAGCAATTGCTGGTATGGGACTTGGAAGCACAGTTGCTCTTATTACAGATGGTCGTTTCTCAGGAGCTTCAAGAGGAGCTTCAATTGGTCATGTTTCTCCAGAAGCTGCAGTTGGTGGACCAATTGCTCTTGTTGAGGAAGGCGATATCATCAAAATCGATATTCCAAACATGAAGCTTGATATTGATGTATCTGATGAGGTTATGGCTGAAAGAAGAGCTAAATGGCAGCCAAGAGAACCAAAGGTTACAACAGGATACCTTAAGAGATATGCTTCTCTTGTTACTTCAGGAAATAGAGGAGCAATCCTTGCACTTCCAGAAGAACAGTAGAATTAGAAACAGAGGGTTAGATAAATGCAATTAACAGGATCACAGGTTATTATTGAATGTTTAAAAGAGCAGGGAGTAGATACTGTATTTGGTTATCCCGGCGGAGCGATTTTAAACGTATATGATGAATTATATAAGCATCCGGAAATTAAGCATGTACTTACATCACATGAACAGGGTGCTTCACATGCGGCTGATGGTTATGCAAGAAGTACAGGTAAGGTTGGAGTTTGTTTTGCAACGAGCGGACCTGGAGCTACAAATCTCGTAACTGGAATTGCAACTGCATATATGGATTCTATCCCAATGGTTGCAATTACATGTAATGTAGGTGTATCACTTCTTGGAAAAGATAGTTTTCAGGAGATTGATATTGCCGGTGTTACAATGCCTATTACAAAGTACAGCTTTATTGTTAAAGATGTAAAAGAATTGGCATCTACAATTAGAAAAGGCTTTAATATAGCAAGAAGTAACAGACCAGGCCCTGTACTTATTGATGTTACAAAAGATGTAACTGCTAACATGGTTGAGTATAAGAAAGAAGAAATTATTTTCCCAACTCCTTCAGCTGAAAAAATAAACAATGAAGACATTGAATTAGCACTTAAACTCATAAATAAGTCCAAAAAACCATATATATTTGTTGGTGGTGGTGCTATAATTTCAGGTGCCGATAAGGAACTTAAGAAATTTGTTGAACTGGTAGATGCACCTGTATGTGATACTCTTATGGGTAAGGGTGCATATGATGGAACAAGCGAAAATTATACAGGTATGCTTGGAATGCATGGAACTAAGGCTTCTAATCTTGGTGTAAGTGAATGTGATTTACTTATCGCGGTTGGAACAAGATTTTCCGACAGGGTTTTAGGAAATCCTAAGAAATTTGCTCATCAGGCAAAAATTTTGCATATTGATGTTGATTCTGCTGAGATTAATAAAAACATTCAGGTTGATGCCAGCGTTATCGGTGATTTGAATGAAGTGTTAAAGCTTTTAAATGCTAAGCTTGAACAGCAGAATCATGAGGCATGGATGGCACATATAGAAGAATATACTAAGAAGTTCCCGCTTACATATAATCCAGAAGGATTAAGCGGTCCTTATATCATTGAAAAAGTTTATGAGATGACAAAGGGAGATGCAATTATGGTTACTGAGGTTGGACAGCATCAGATGTGGGCTGCCCAGTACTATAAATATAGCAAACCAAGAAAACTTCTTACATCTGGTGGACTTGGAACGATGGGATATGGTTTGGGAGCTGCCATTGGAGCTGCAACAGCAAATCCTGATTGTCAGGTTGTAAATATTGCAGGAGACGGCTGCTTCAGAATGAACATGAATGAGATTGCTACAGCAGCAAGAGAAAAACTTCCACTTATTGAAGTTGTAATTAATAACCATGTTTTAGGTATGGTTCGTCAGTGGCAGACACTTTTCTATAATAAGCATTATTCAGCAACAATTCTTGATGATGGTGTTGATTTTGTAAAGCTTTCTGAGGCTATGGGAGCACAGGCTAGACGAGTAACAACTAGAGAAGAATTTGAGGCAGCATTTGCTGAGGCGCTAGAGTGTAAGATGCCATTTGTACTTGACTGTATCATTGATGCAGATGACAAGGTTTGGCCAATGGTTGCACCTGGAACACCAATTAATGAGTCATTCGACCAGAAAGACTATGAGGAGAAAAATAAATAGACATAGAGTTTAGGAGGAAATAAAAATGAGCAGAGTATATAACTTTTCTGCAGGACCAGCAGTTTTACCTGAAGAGGTATTAAGAGAAGCAGCAGATGAGATGATGGATTATCGCGGATGTGGTATGTCTGTTATGGAGATGAGTCATAGATCAAAGGTTTATGACACAATTATCAAAGAGGCTGAGGCTGATCTTCGTGAGCTTATGAATATCCCTGATAATTATAAAGTTCTTTTCTTACAGGGTGGAGCATCACAGCAGTTTGCTGCAGTTCCAATGAACCTTATGAAGAATAAGAAAGCTGGATATATTGTAACAGGACAGTGGGCTAAGAAGGCGTATCAGGAAGCTAAGATGTATGGTGAGGCTGTAGAACTTGCATCATCAGCAGATGAGACATTCTCATATATTCCTGATTGTTCAGATCTTGATATCGCAGATGATCTTGATTATGTATATATCTGCGAGAACAACACAATTTATGGAACAAAGTTTAAGACTCTTCCAAATACTAAGGGAAAGATTTTAGTAAGTGATGTGTCATCTTGTTTCCTTTCTGAGCCAGTAGATGTCACAAAGTATGGTGTTATCTATGGTGGTGTTCAGAAGAACATAGGTCCAGCTGGTGTTGTAATAGCAATTGTAAGAGAGGATCTTATCACTGATGATGTTCTTGAAGGAACACCTACAATGCTTAAGTGGAAGACACAGGCAGACAATGATTCATTATACAATACACCACCATGCTACGGAATTTATATCTGCGGTAAGGTATTTAAGTGGATCAAGAAGATGGGCGGACTTGAGGCAATGAAGAAACATAATGAAGAGAAAGCTGCTATTCTTTATGATTACCTTGATCAGAGCAAGTTATTCAAGGGAACAGTTAGAAAAGAAGATCGTTCTCTTATGAATGTACCTTTTGTGACAGGTGATGCTGATCTTGATGCTAAGTTTGTCAAGGAAGCAACAGAGGCTGGATTTGTTAATCTTAAGGGACACCGTACAGTTGGCGGAATGAGAGCTTCTATCTATAATGCTATGCCAAAGGAAGGTGTAGAGAAGCTTGTTGACTTCATGAAGAAGTTTGAGGAGCAGAACGCTTAATTAGTTGAAGGGAGAATGAAGGATGTACAATTATGCATGTCTTAATCCAATTGCTGGAGTAGGCCTTGAGCTTTTTTCAGAGGATTATAAGAAAGTTGAAGATATTAAGGATGCTGATGCAGCATTAGTTAGAAGTGCAGCAATGCACGATATGGAGCTTGGTGACAAGGTTCTTGCAGTTGCAAGAGCTGGAGCAGGAGTTAATAATATTCCGCTTGATAAGTGTGCTGAGCAGGGAGTTGTTGTATTCAATACACCTGGAGCAAATGCAAATGGTGTTAAGGAGCTTGTATTTGCAGGTATGTTATATGCTTCAAGAGATATTGTTGGTGGTATTGACTGGTGCCTTGCTAACCAGAATGATGATAATATTGCAAAGACAGCTGAAAAGCAGAAGAAGAACTTTGCAGGAACAGAGATTTCAGGAAAGAAGCTTGGTGTTATAGGTCTTGGAGCTATTGGAGCTTTAGTTGCTAACGCTGCAATTCACATGGGCATGGAAGTATATGGATACGATCCATATATTTCAATCAATGCAGCATGGAGCTTAAATCGTCAGGTTAAGCATGTTACAGATGTAAATGATATTTACCGTGAGTGTGATTTCATCACAATTCATGTTCCACTTCTTGATTCGACAAAGAAGATGGTAAATGCAGATGCAATTGCGCTTATGAAGCCAACTGCTATTGTTCTTAACTTCGCAAGAGATTTACTTGTAGATGAAGAGGCAATGGTTGATGCACTTGCAGCTGGTAAGGTTGGTAAGTATGTATCTGATTTCCCTAATACAACAACAGTTGGAGCAAAGGGATGTATTGTTACACCTCACCTTGGAGCTTCTACAGCAGAGTCAGAGGATAACTGTGCAATTATGGCTGTTAGAGAGGTAAGAGATTACCTTGAGAATGGTAATATTGTTCATTCAGTAAACTTCCCTGATTGTAGTATGGGTGCATGCACAACAGCTGGAAGAATTGGAATTCTTCATAAGAATGTTAAAGGGCTTATTGGACAGTATACAACAATTCTTGGAGAGGCAGATATTAATGTATCTGACCTTATGAATAAGGGTAAGGGAGATTATGCTTATTCGCTCCTTGATGTTGACTCAACTGTAACTGAAGAGGTTGTTGCAAAATTACAGGCAATTGATGGTGTACTTAGAGTAAGAGTAATCAAATAATATAATTATGTAAAAAACGTATTTTTTATAATACGTTTTTTTACTTTATAAAGTTTATTAAATAATGATTTTGTTAAATTTCACAGGAGAGAGAAAAATTTATGGCAATAATTAAACCGTTTAAATGTGTTAGACCAGCCGAGGATATGGCGGATAAAATAGCTGCATTACCATATGATGTGTATAATAGAGAAGAGGCTAAGGCTGTAGTTGAGAAAAATCCACAGTCTTTTTTAGCAATCGACAGAGCAGAGACTCAGTTTCCGAATGATTATGATATGTACTCAAGAGAAGTATATGAGAAGGCTTCATCAATGATTAAAGAATGGATTGCTAATGGGGCTTTTATTAAAGATGAGGAAGAGAGTTATTATATTTACACTCTTGAGATGAATGGTCGAGCTCAGAGCGGTATCGTTGCATGTGCATCAATAGATGATTATGAGAAGGGTATAATCAAAAAGCATGAAAATACACGTGCAGACAAAGAGCTAGACAGAATTAATCACGTAGATATCTGTAGTGCCCAGACTGGACCAATTTTTCTTGCATACCGCAATAATGCTGATATGAAAGCAACAATGTCTGAGGTGTTTGAAGAACAGTCAGGTAAGGCAATTTATGATTTTGTTGCTGAGGATGGAATAAGACATACAGTTTATAAAGTTAATAATCCAAAATATGTAGCTGCAATAAAGAATAACTTTGAAAATATGGGAGCAGTATATATTGCTGATGGTCACCATAGAGCTGCTTCAGCAGTAAAGGTTGGTCTTAAGAGAAGACAGGATAATCCTGGATATACAGGTGAAGAGGAATTTAATTATTTTCTTTCTGTTTTATTCCCTGATGAAGAACTTATGATTATGGATTATAACCGCGTTGTTAAAGATTTGAATGGAATGTCTGAAGCAGAATTTCTTTCAAAGATGAATAAGCTGTTTGTTGTAAATGAATTAGAAGGTGACTCAGAAGAAGATGTAAAACCTGCATCAAAAGGTATGTTTTCAATGTATATTGGTGAAAAATGGTATGCCTGCAGGATGAAAGAAGAGGATGTTCCAAATGACCCTGTTGAAGGATTGGATGTTTCTGTTTTGCAGAATATTCTCCTTGGGCCTGTTCTTGGTATTGATGATCCAAAGACAGATAAGAGAATAGATTTTGTTGGAGGAATCAGAGGCCTTAAAGAACTCGAAAGACGTTGTAAGTCAGATTGCAAGGTTGCATTTGCAATGTATCCTACTTCAATAGCTGAACTATTTGCAGTTGCTGATGCAGGTTTGCTTATGCCTCCTAAGTCTACATGGTTTGAACCAAAGCTAAGAAGTGGATTGTTTATACATGAAATTTAGAGATGGAGGATATGCAATGGCTGTTAATTCTACTGAAGTATTAGAGATTGAATCAACAATGCAGGAAATGGCTGATAATCCTGGTTTGATAAAAGAATTTATAAAAGATATTACTCCGGAAATTATTAATTTTGGCATTAAGCTTGCCATAAGTATTTTAGTACTTGTTATTGGATTTAAAATTATTAAATCAATTATAAAATTTGTTAAAAAGTCCATGAACCGAGCAGGGGTTGAAGCAGGCGTAGTCAGCTTTTTATGTACTCTCATTAAGTATGTTCTTGACTTTGTTCTCATAATGATTGTTCTTAGCTCCTATGGCTTATCAGGTTCGATAGTTGCAATTTTAGGCTCTGCAGGTCTGACTGTTGGTCTTGCATTACAGGGGAGCCTTGCTAATCTGGCAGGTGGAGTTTTAATTGTTGTATTAAAGCCCTTCAGGGTCGGAGATTATATTATAGACTCAGGAAGTGGAAAAGAAGGTGTTGTTTCTGAAATTTCCATCTTTTATACAAAAATTATTACACCTGACCATAAAGTTATTATGATTCCTAATGGTTCGCTTTCAAATGCAACAATTACTAATGTGTCTATGCAGGATATGAGAAGAGTAGATTTGATTGTAGGTGTTTCTTATAATAGCGATTTAGCCCTGGTAAAGGATGTATTAAGAGAAATTGCAATTATGGATTCAGATGTTTTGCAGGATGAGCCAATAGATGTTTTTGTAAATGAATTAGCCGCTTCAAGTGTTGATATGGGACTTAGGGTATGGGTTGAAAAGGATAACTATTTTCCTGTTAAATGGCGTTTGACAGAAAGAATAAAGACAACATTTGATGAAAGAGGAATAGAAATTCCTTATCCACATATGAATTTAATAGTTGAAAAAAATAATTAGTTTTATTATTGCCCTCGAATGTATCATTCGGGGGTTTTTTATGGTATACTATTTATACTTTGTTTTTTGGAGGAATTATAATGAATTTACAGAACATAAGTGCATATGAATTGATTGAAGAAAGAAAAATATCTGATGTCAATTCCATGGGGTATATTTTAAAACATAAAAAGAGTGGTGCAAGACTTGCACTTTTATCAAATACAGATGATAACAAAGTTTTTTATATTGGGTTTAGAACGACACCTGAGGATGAGACAGGTGTTCCACATATTATTGAGCACACAACACTTTGTGGCTCTGATAAATATCCTGTTAAGGACCCTTTTATTGAACTTGCAAAGGGTTCGCTTAATACTTTTTTAAATGCAATGACTTATCCGGATAAAACAGTTTATCCTATTGGAAGCTGTAATGATGCTGATTTTAAAAATCTTATGGATGTTTATCTTGATGCTGTATTTCATCCAAATATTACAAAATATGAGGAGATTTTTAAACAGGAAGGCTGGCATTATGAACTTGAGTCTGTCGATGATGAACTTACAATAAATGGTGTTGTATACAATGAGATGAAAGGGGCATATTCTTCAGCTGAAGAGGTGCTTCAGAATCAGATTTTCAGATCATTATTTCCAGATAACACATATAGTAAGGACTCTGGTGGAAATCCGGTTTACATTCCAACGCTTACTTATGAAGATTATTTAGCCTTTTATAATAAATATTATCATCCATCAAATTCATATATTTATTTATATGGTGATATGGATATGGAAGAGAGACTTAATTATCTTGATAAGGAATATCTTTCAAAATATGATTATCTTGTGGTAGATTCACAGATAAAAAAACAGGAAGCGTTTGAAAAAATTGTTGATGTGACTTCTGATTACTCAATTGCTTCAGACGATACGGAGGATAACAAAACTTATTTATCATTTAACAGGGTGGTTGGAACATCATTGGATCCAATGCTTTATCAGGCATTTGATGTATTAGACTATGCATTGGTAAGTTCGCCAGGGGCACCAATCCGTACTGCTTTGATTCAGGCTGGAATTGGTGAGGATGTATATGGTTCTTATGAGGGGGGAGTGTGTCAGCCGGTATTTTCAATAGTTGCCAAAAATGCTAATGAATCAGATAAAGAAAGATTTTTGGAAATAATTGATTCAAAACTTAAAGAACTAATAAAAGAAGGAATAAATAAGGATTCGTTACTGGCAGGGATAAACAGTCTTGAATTCAGGTTTAGAGAGGCTGATTTTGGTCAGTTCCCTAAGGGACTTTTGTATGGACTTTCGTGTCTTGACAGCTGGATATTTGATGATGATAAACCATTTTTACATCTGGAATGTTTAGATACATTTGCAAAATTGAAAGACTTAGTAAAGACTGATTATTTTGAAGAGTTAATAAAATACTATTTAATTGAAAATATGCATGGCTCTACAGTTGTTGTAAAACCTTGTGCAGGCAAGAATAACAAAGAGGAAGAAAATCTTACTAATAGACTAAGAAAATATAAAGAGAGTCTTTCGCAAGAAGAGATTGAAAAACTAATAAAAGAAACATCGGATTTAAAAAAATATCAGGAAGAACCTTCACCAGTTGGAGAACTTAATAAACTTCCTATGCTTAAAAGAGAAGATTTAAAGAGGAAAGCCTTGCCTTTTTCAAATATTGAGCACAAGATTAAAGATGTTAGGATAGTGCATCATGATATAGAATCAAATGGAATTGATTATGTTACACTTATGTATGATGCGTTTGACATTATTCCCGAAGAAATAAGTTATTTAGGATTATTAGCCGCAGTTCTTGGATTTGTAGACACAAAAAATTATAAATATGCAGATTTGTCTAATAATATAAATATTTATACAGGTGGAATTTCGTGTGGTACATCAATAAATCCAAATTTGAAAAACGCTGATCATATTATTGTTAAGTTTGAATTTAGAATTAGAGTGTTAGAGGACAATCTTGCAAAAGCACTAGATTTAACAAATGAGATTATTACACAAAGTAATCTTTTGGATGTTGAAAGAATAATTGAAATAGTGGCACAGACAAAGGCAAGACTACAGGCAGCCCTAAGTAGTTCGGGCCATACTGTTGCAGCGATGAGAAGTTTAGCAAAATTTTCAAAATATGCTTTATATCAGGATAAACTTCATGGAATTGATTATTATAGATTTATCTGTGATGTTGAGAAGAAACTTGTTGAAAATCCAAAGGAGATTACAGATAAATTACAAGAATTATGTAAGATATTATTTGTAAATGATAGGACTTTAATTAGTTTTACAGCCAATCAGGAAGCATATAGGAAAGCAGATGTTCATTTTGAAAAATTTTTGGGGAATTATGAAAATGACAGCATAATTAATGTAAGACCAAAGTTTGATTTTATAAAAGAAAATGAAGCATTTACAGATTCATCATCAATTTGTTATGTTGCAAGAACCGGAAATTTTATTGACAAAGGATTTGAGTATCAAGGGACACTTAGATTACTTAAGGTTATTTTGAGTTATGATTATTTATGGACAAACGTCAGAGTAATGGGGGGAGCATATGGATGCATGACTGCATTTTTGAGAAGCGGAGAAAGTTATTTTGTTTCATATAGGGATCCGAACTTAAGAAAAACTAATGAGATTTATGAAGGTGTTGCCAATTATATTAGAAATTTTACTGCTGATGAAAATGAGATGACAAAATATATTATTGGTACATTTTCTAATTTAGATACTCCTCTTAATCCAGAGGCAAAAGGTTCAAGATCGATGGCGGCATATTTGCAAGGACTAGAATATAACCAGGTTCAGGCAGAGCGTGAGCAAATATTAAATGCAACAGATAAAGATATTAGAAATTTGGCGGACATGATAAAGGGAGTTTTATCTGATAATAATATTTGTGTAATAGGTAATGAAAATATAATTAATCAGGAAACTGAAATGTTTGATTCAGTTAATAAATTATTTGGTTAAACATCAGAAATGGAGAAATACATGGCAGATAATTTTAAATCAGGTTTTGTTACAATTATAGGAAGACCAAATGTTGGTAAATCTACTTTAATGAATAAATTAATTGGACAAAAAATTGCGATTACTTCTAATAAACCACAAACAACACGAAATAGAATTCAGACTGTATATACAGATATGGACAAGGGACAGATTATTTTTCTTGATACACCTGGAATTCATAAAGCAAAAAACAAACTTGGAGAATACATGGTTAATGTTGCTGAAAGAACTCTGAATGAGGTTGATGTTGTTCTTTGGCTTGTTGAACCATCTACATTTATTGGCGCTGGTGAACAACATATAATTGAACAGCTTCAGAAAGTAAAAACTCCAGTAATTCTTATAATCAATAAAATAGATATGGTTTCTGAAAAAGAAAAATTGTTGGAATATATAGATGTATACAGAAAGGTGTATGACTTTGCTGAAATTATCCCAACCTCAGCTATAAGAGGCGAGAATACACAGGATGTGATTGATTCGATTTTTAAATATCTACCATATGGTCCACAGTTTTATGATGAAGAAACAATTACAGATCAACCGGAGAGAGCAATTTGTGCTGAAATAATTAGAGAAAAAGCATTACATGCACTTAATGATGAAATTCCTCATGGAATAGCCGTTGGAATAGAACTGATGAAGGAACGTAAAGGTAAAGGTAGTGGAATAATTGATATTGATGCTACAATCATTTGCGAAAGAGATTCTCATAAAGGAATTATTATTGGAAAGCAGGGGGCAATGCTTAAGAAAATAGGTACAAATGCAAGATTTGAAATGGAACGCCTGCTTGATGTGAAGGTAAATCTAAAACTTTGGGTAAAGGTTAAAAAAGATTGGAGAGATAGTGACTTTTTAATCAAGAATTTTGGTTATAGAGACGAAGATTAATTGCCATTTTTTTTCGTGGATAAATGAGAAAAATCCGACCATGCTATTAGTATGGAGGGATGTAAAGTGGAGGAAACCTGGAAGAATTTTTGGCAATCAGGAAAAGTTACAGATTATTTGTCTTATAAGGATTCTTATAAAGATAAAGAGAAAGATACAAAGGAAAGGTTAACAGATGTCGCAGACAGTCGTGTTGACAGGAATGGTTTTAAATGCCATGCCGATTGGAGATTATGACAAAAGAATAACAATTCTTACAAGGGAAAGAGGAAAGATTACTGCATTTGCAAGAGGTGCGCGACGACCTAATAGCCAATTACTTGCACCTACAAATCCTTTTTCCTTTGGGGAATTTGAACTGTTTGAAGGCCGTAGTTCATATACACTTACAAAAGCAAATATTTCTAATTATTTTAGAGATTTAGCTGACGATTATGAAAAGGCATATATGGGATTTTATTTTATGGAATTTGCAGATTATTTTTGTCAGGAAAACAATGATGAAAAAGAAATGCTAAAACTTTTGTATATGTCATTAAGAGCTTTAGAAAGTACTGCTTTTGACAAAAAGCTTGTAAGAGTAATTTTTGAACTAAAGTCAATATCAATTAATGGACAAGGTCCAGATGTCTTTCGGTGTAATGTTTGCAGAAAACAAAATAATCTTCTTTTGTTTTCTGTTGAAAAAGCAGGAGTTTTTTGTCAAGAATGTAGTAGTAAAATAAATGGAATGAAAGTAAATAGTGATACAATTTATACAATGCAGTATATTATTTCGTCGGAAATAACTAAACTTTATAATTTTGCTGTATCAAAAGACGTTCTTTCGGAATTAATTATGATTATGAAAAAATATTTGCATCATTATATTCATCATACATTTAATTCAGAAGCTTTTTTATAATTTATTATCGGTTGAAACTTATAATCTAAAAGTGTATAATGTCATAGATTGTAACGATAAGGAGGTTATTATGAGAAAGTTTATTGCTTTAATAACGATGATGATTTTGTCGTTATGTTTATTCTGTGGATGTGGGAATAAATATAATGCTCTTGAAAGCACTGTTTTTGTATTAAAAAATGGTAAAGTGGTATCTACAGATGTAGAACAGTTTAGTACTGATACATATAGTGAAGACGAATTAAAGAAATATGTTGATGGTGCAATAGAAGAATATAATGATAAGAATGGTAAAAAATCTGTGAAATTAAAAAAATTATCCATTGATGAAAATGTTGCGGTTTTAACCATTGAGTATGAGAATTTTGAACATTATGCAAAATTTAATGGTACAGATTTCTTTGTGGGAACAATTGCTGAAACATTAGCACAGGGATATGAATTTTCTGAAGATTTTGCAAAAATTGATGGTGATAAAATAGAAGAGTGTAGTGCAGATGAGATCACAAATCTATCTGGATATAATGTTGCTGTAATTAGAAATAATGTGTGTTTAAAAGTATATGGTGATATTGAGTATGCTACTATTGAAAACACAAAGTATGTTGATAAAAATACAATAAGTATTAAAGAAACAAATAATCTATTACAGACAGCATCAGAAAATACAGAAAAAATTTCAGATACAGAAAAATCTACCCAGATAAGCGAAGTGCAAAGTGATCAGGGTAGTGTAGGAGAAGATGAATTACTTACTGAAGAAGAGATAACAGAAGAATTTGATTTTTCAGAGGAACCAGTAGAAGAATCTGATTATACAAATGTATATACTTATGTAATATTTAAATAAAATTCAAAATGAAACGAGAGGAATTTTTTATGGAAAAGTCAATGGAAAAAATTGTTCAGGTTGCAAAAGCCAGAGGATTTGTGTATCCGGGGTCAGAAATTTATGGAGGACTTGCGAATACATGGGATTATGGAAATCTTGGAGTAGAGCTTAAGAATAATGTTAAGCGTGCCTGGTGGCAGAAATTTATTCAGGAAAATCCATATAATGTAGGTGTTGATTGTGCAATTCTTATGAATCCACAGACATGGGTTGCATCTGGACATCTTGGAGGATTTTCGGATCCATTAATGGATTGTAAAGAATGTCATGAACGTTTTAGAGCAGATAAGATTATTGAGGATTATGCAGAGGAAAATTCAATTGATCTTGGTGGTTCATGTGATGGCTGGACAAATGAACAGATGGTAGATTTTATCGAAGAACATAATATTTGCTGTCCATCATGTGGTAAGCATAATTTTACAGATATCAGACAGTTTAATCTGATGTTTAAAACATTCCAAGGTGTAACAGAAGATGCAAAAAATACAGTTTATTTAAGACCTGAGACTGCGCAGGGAATTTTTGTAAATTTCAAGAATGTACAACGTACATCTAGAAAGAAAATTCCTTTTGGAATAGGACAGATTGGAAAATCATTCCGTAATGAGATTACACCAGGAAACTTTACATTTAGAACACGTGAGTTTGAGCAGATGGAGTTAGAGTTCTTCTGTGAGCCTGGTACAGATCTTGAATGGTTCCAGTACTGGAGAGGATTCTGTCGTGATTGGTTACTTTCTCTTGGAATCAAGGAAGAGGAGATGAGATTACGTGACCATTCGCCAGAAGAACTATGTTTTTATTCAAAAGGAACAACTGATATTGAGTTTAAGTTCCCATTTGGATGGGGTGAATTATGGGGAATTGCTGATCGTACAGATTATGACCTTACACAGCACCAGAATACATCCGGTGAAGATATGTCTTACTTTGATGAGACAAGAGGCGATAAGGGTGAGAGATATATTCCATATGTTATTGAGCCTTCCCTTGGTGCAGATAGAGTTGTTCTTGCATTTTTATGTGCAGCTTATGATGAGGAAAATATTGGAACAGAGGACAAGCCAGATGTAAGAACAGTATTCCATTTCCATCCTGCACTTGCTCCTGTTAAAATTGGAGTTCTACCATTATCAAAGAAGCTTAACGATGATGCTGAGAAAGTATTTACTATGTTATCAAAGAAATATAATTGTGAATACGATGATCGTGGAACAATTGGAAAGAGATATCGTCGTCAGGATGAAATTGGAACACCATTCTGTGTTACATACGACTTTGATTCACAGGAAGATGGTTGCGTAACTGTTCGTGATCGTGATACAATGGAACAAGAAAGAATTAAAATAGAAGAACTTGATGCGTATTTTGCTAAAAAATTTGAATTTTAGTTTAAAAAGGGAGGACTGTATAGTCTTCCCTTTTTTGGTCACATGACGGTCACAGAATATAAGAAATTATTATGAAAATGGAAACTAAAATACAACATATTTAAATATAAAGTTTGAAAAATACATAAATTTAAAGAAAAAAGTGGAAACTTGATGCAAAAAATAATACGAAAATATTTTGTTGATTTTTATTAATATTCATGTACAATTAAATAGGGATTTAGATTATAAGTTTTTTTATGCATTTATATAATTTAATGTTATAATATTTCTAATAAACTTTGAGGGGTATTGTTGAAATGGAAAAAAAAGACCTTAAAAAATTAAGCAGAAGCGAGTTGCTTGAAATGCTCCTTGATAGAAGTAAGGAAATTGAGCATCTTAGAAGAGAATTAAAAGATGCAAATAGCAGAATAATAGATTTGGAAAGAGAAATTGAAGTTGCAGGACATATTGAACAGTCTATAAAGAATCTTGAAGAATCAACGGAAGTAATTCACAAATTTGCAGCAATAATAAAATATGCAACTGATAAAAGCAATAATAATTCATGAAAAGTTTTAAAAAGCATAAAATTAATAAAAGAACAAATAAAATAAAAAAAGCAGAAGAAGTTAATAAACTCTTAGATTATGATGAAGAAAGCGAGTTTTCAGAAGATTTGCAGATTCGTCAAATGAGGCAGGAATTACGCCGAGTAAAATATAATTATCGTTTTGTTTCAGCCTTATATAGTACGATTGGAACGATGTTGGTTGTGGCAGCAATTGCTGTTCTTATTGCTAATTTATGGCTTCCTGTTTTACAGGTTACTGGTGCTTCAATGTCACCAACACTAGAAGAAGGACAGGTATTATTAGCGAATAAAGGAAGTAATCTTGAAACAGGAGATATTATTGCTTTTTACTATAACAACAAGATATTAGTAAAGCGTGTCATAGCTGTAGCAGGTGATTGGGTATATATTGATGAAACAGGAAAAGTTTATGTTAATGACATTGCAATTGATGAGCCATATCTTACAGATAAGGCTTTAGGTAACTGTAATATAGAAATGCCATATCAAGTACCTGAATCACAGATATTTGTTATGGGGGATCATAGAAGTGTTTCTTTGGATTCAAGAAATACGACAATAGGTTGTATTTCAGAAGAACAGATTCTTGGAAAGGTTTATTATTGTTTATGGCCAGTAGAGTCTTTGGGGAAAATCAAATAAGTTTAATAAGAATATCAAATAATAAGAGAGGGGGGCTGAACATTGGATAAAGATATAGAAAGACTTGGAAAAGTAAGGTTAGAAAGAAGTAAAAAAAGAAAAAAATGGTTGACAGTAGTGTTTCTTTTAGCAGTTGTAGCTCTTGGATCAACAGTATTCCAACTGATTCAGCCAGCATCAGCAGCTACTCAGGATTTGGCACCATATATAACGTCAGTAATAGATAATGGGAATCTTGTATATGATCCAGTGAACGATTGTTATATCGGTGATTCTCTAAAAATAAAATTTAAGATTCCGGGTCCTGATTTAACAACTCAGAAAAATGTTTTTACTTATAATTATCCTTCTGATGTTGTTGTAAAAGATGAACTTCTTAATATAGATAAGATATTATATGATTCAAATGGTGTTGAAGCCGGAATATATAGATTTGTAAAGAATGATAACAATACATATTCAGTTATTCTTACATTTGCAGAGAATTATGTTTCATCCATTAATGGAGGTACTGTAACTGGATTTGTTTCATTTGAAAGTTTATATCACAAGTCAAATAATGTTGAAAATGATAAAGTGATTGTAAAATTTTCAGATACTTTAAAAATAGAGTTTCCACAAGATAAAATAGAAACATTATATGATCTTAATGTTGATAAGAGTGGAAATTATATTGTGGAAAATGAACAGTTATTTTATTCTGTATTAGTATATTCTAAAAATGGTACGCCGGATAAGGTTATGTTTGAAGACATACTTGATAGTAAAGGTTTGAAAATTGGAAAACTATCAACTATTAAGGTTAATAAAGCTTCTGTTAATTATTATACTGATGAAAATCATCCACATACAGTTTTAGAAGAATTATCTAAAGACAAGGATTATACATATTCTTATGCAAATGGAATTATTAATATGGAACTTCCTGTTATTGATTCTGCAACAAAACAACTTGATCAGAATGATAATGAATTTCTTCTTTGCAATGGTTATGTTGTTACATATGTATATGACATGAATGTTGACTTTGGTGTAACTGCATATCCTAGTAATATTGTAAAAGTAAAATCAGAAGAAAAAGATAATGGTAAATTTGTAGAAGATAAAGCAGAAACATCTATTGCTGTATCAAAAAACTTAAACCTTGCAAAATGGGGTTGGGATTCTAATAATAGAGCTAATTGGACTATTTCAGTTAACAGTGCAAAATGTAATATTGCAGGAATGATGTTAACAGATGATATGTTTGATGGTTATGATTTGAAAGATTTAACAATTTCTCCTAATAATGGATATGAAATAGTTTATGATAATTCAAATCCTAAAAAATTTGTAGGTATTAAATTCCTTCCAGTTAAAGATGGAAAGAATACTCAACAGTATACTGTTACATATAATACAAAGTATAAAGATAATGAAGCGGTGACAGTTAATACAGCATTTATTGGTGAAATACATGCCAGTGCTTCATTGACAGTTCCAGGAAGTGGAGTTATCACTGAACCTGGAGATGATAATCCAAATACGAGTGATAAAGTTGTAGTTGATAAAGAAGCTAATAAATTTAATGTTTCTGCTGATTGGAATACTGCTGTGTTAGAGTGGAATACAAAAATTACAGTTCCAAGTTCCGGAATAAAAAAAGGTACTATTATTACAGATGAACTTGCATATTGGCATGGAACTTCATGGTTTCAGTATTGGACATATGAACAGTTGTCTGCGACAATTGCGCAAATTAAAAATTCAAGACCTTGGCTTGGAAAAGTTGGTTCGTTCCAATATAAGAATATGGACTATGAATGGAAAGACTGGTCAGAATCGGATCAATCTCTAAAAGATAAGAAATTTGTGGGATTAAGATTTACACTAACCGATGATATTAAAACTAATGAAGCTTCAACAATTGTATTAAATTATAATACAACATGTGATTTGACAGTTGCTACGATAGACAGAAACTATTATACAAACACATTTTCTGTAGGAGATATTTCAGATCAGTCAACATATACATATGTTAATGCATATATCAAGAAAACTGATGGTCAGGGAAATACTGATATTAGTTATTCTGAGAATGATGATGGAAGTCTTACATGGAAAGTAGAGGCTATGGTAGATAATGCCAATGAGTATTACGAAACAACAATAACTGATATATTACCAGTTGGGGTAATACTAGAATCAATGGATATTCAGATTGGATTCTGTGATAGAAAATGTGGAATTACCTTCCCTTCAGAAAACGGTAGTGTATCAGGAGTGGCAAATGAATGGCCAAATGATGAAACTTATGCTTATGAATGTACTTTAGATGGAAAAAGAGTAATTACTAAAATTTCCAGAGCAAATAAAACTGCTATCAATCCAGAACATAAAATAATTATTACATATCATTGTAAGGTCAATCCTGAAGAGATAGCAAATTACAAAAAAGGAAATATTTATTCTTTCGTAAATAATGCAATCATAAATATGAATGACAAGGAAATGCTTGCTACTCACACTCAGAAATGGAAAGATTCATATAAAGTTGTTTCAAAAAATGGTAATTGGGATCAGGATGCACAAAGAATTCATTATTCTGTAGCAATTAACAAAGATGCACAGGATTTAGTTGAGGGAAGTGATACACTTAGTTTAGAAGATATTCTAAGCTATTATGTGAATCCAAATGCCGAAAATAGAGAAGCATCCTTGGTTAGAGATAGTGTAAAGTTATATGAATGCACTTATAATGAGGCGGGGGTATTATTTAAAAATCCTTTAAAATCATGGACATGGGAATATTCGTCAAATTATTATTCAGGAAATGTTACTGGTTTAGGGGATAGATATGTTAAGAAGATTGTTGCAACTATACCAGATAGCAAATATTTAATTTTAGAATATGATTATATGATGACAGGTAATTTTGCTAATATTGATGGGGCAAAATTGGGTGTTAGTAATGAAGCTATTATCACTGGAACATCATATAAGGATAGTGATGATAAGAAAGAATATGAGTGGTCAGAAGCGAAATCTTCTGCAGAAGTTACATCATATTACAATTATCGTTTCTATAAGGTTGCAAAAGGGGATTATAATAATGCACTTGCAAATGCACAGTTTACATTATACAAGTGTGAAAGTGGTAAAACAGTTGGCAATACAACAGGTTATCAATATTTAACAAATGACAGAGGTTCGTTTAGTGTTTATTGGCAACAGGATGATACAGATTATCAGTTTGAAGAAGATGTATTGTATTATGTTATGGAAACTGTTGCACCAAAAGGGTATAGTCTTCCAGAAAAAGTGAGTAAGTATTATTTTTACTTTGATGCAGATGGGAATTTTATTCCACCAGTAGGAGTAAATGCTACAAACTTAACAAAAAATTCCAAGACAGAGTATGTGGAAAATGAATTAAACACAACTGGAATTGAGGTACTAAAAGTATGGAAGGATATTAATGGTGATATAATTACCAATATTGATGCAAAAGAAATCTATATAGATTTATACCAGTATGATCAATATAAACAGGAAACAATACGTTTTATGGAAAATGTAAAAATTACACCTGGAGAAGATGGAAATTGGTTATATAAATTTGAAAATCTTCCAAAGACTGCGTCTTATGTAGATAATGATGGTAAGAAACATACATATGAATATCAGTATTATATTAAAGAAAAGAATATAAGTGGATATGAGTTTGTTAGTGCAGTTAATCTTGATGGTGTAGAGGTTTCTGAAAATAATGGTATAACACAAGGAACAATTGTTCTTACCAATAAAGCAACAAGTTATGAACTTCCAGCTACAGGAGGAAGTGGTACAAAAATGTATGTAATTGGCGGATTATTGCTTACTTTATTAGCTTCAATCGGTCTCTTATATAAAAGGAATATTGCAAAATAAAAAAGGAGAAAAAACAATGAAAACAATGAAAAAATTATTGGCTTTAGCAACAGCTATGATTATGGTTTTTGCTATGACAATTACAGCGTTTGCGGATGATAAGAAAGATTTTTCTATCACAATCAATAATGCAAATGCAGGACACACATATGAGGCTTATCAGATTTTCTCTGGTAGTATTTCGGATGGAGTATTATCAAATATTCAGTGGGGAACAGGTGTAAGTGAAGAGGGGCAGGCTGCTCTTGGATCAGCTAAGGATGTTGCCGCTGGTCTTGATGGTGCATCTTCTGAAGATGTTAAAGATTTTGCAAATCAGGTTGCTGAATATCTTACAACACCAACTGCTTCAGTTACAACTGTAAAAGGAACAAATAAGATTGCAGGTCTTTCAGCAGGATATTATCTTGTAAAAGATAAAGATGATACTTTATCAGAGTCAGGAGAGTCTTATACAGAGTATATCTTAAGGGTTGTTTCAGATGTAACAGTAACACCTAAGGCTGATACAACTGTTGTAGAAAAGAAAGTAAAAGATACAAATGATACAACAGGTGCAACAACAGATTGGCAGGATTCAGCTGATTATGATATTGGAGATGTTGTTCCTTTCCAGCTTAAGGCTACTTTAGCTGATAATGTTGCTTCTTATGATACATATAATGTTGTATTCCATGATACATTATCAAAGGGACTTACTTATAATAAGGATTACACAATAACAGTTGATGGTAATGATGTTACTGATGAATTTACTGCAACATATGAAGGAACAAAGCTTACATTTGCTTGTGCAAATGTTAAGAAACTTGGAGCTACAAATGGAAGTGAAATAATTGTTGAATATACAGCAACATTAAACAATGATGCAATTTTAGGTTCAGCAGGTAACCCAAATAAGGTTTATCTTGAGTTCTCAAATAACCCAAATCATTCAGGTGAGGGAGATAATGAGAATGGAAAGACTCCTGAAGACACAGTAATTGTATTCACATATAAAGTTGTAGTAAATAAGGTTGATGAGAATCAGGAAGCTTTAGCTGGTGCTGAATTTACACTTGAGAAGAAACTTGCTGATGGAAAAACAAAGGTTATTGATGTAATTAAGACAGAGGCTGGAGATGTTTTCACATTCAAGGGTCTTGATGATGGTGACTATGTATTAACTGAGACTGTTACTCCAGATGGATATAATTCAATAGATCCAATTGAATTTACAGTAACTGCTGATCATGATATTTTATCTGACAATCCAGCTTTAAAATCTTTAAATGGTAATGTTACAACTGGAGAAATCAGCTTTACTGCAGATAAGGCAAATGGTAGTCTTTCTACAACTGTAATGAACCAAAAAGGTTCTACACTTCCTTCAACAGGTGGTGCTGGACGCGTTCTTATTTATGTAGTAGGTGCAATTCTTGTACTTGGTGCAGGAGTAATAATTGTTGCTAGAAAGCGTGCTAGATAGTATTTGAAATAATACAGCTTCTTTAAATGAGTCCACCAGCATAGCTGGTGGCTCATAAAAGAAAATACAACAATAAGGAGAAATCTATGAAAAAAAGTTTATCAACAATTATTTTGACGATAATACTAATCATAGGAGTGTCCTTATTGCTGTATCCTACAATAAGTGATTATTGGAATGAATTCCATCAGTCAAAAGCAATTGCCAGTTATGTCGAGGTTGTTGAGACTATGGATCAAGAAAAAATTCAAAATATTTTAGATAGCGCTATAGCGTATAATGAAAGATTGCGATCTAAAAATAATAGATGGAGTCTTTCAGAAGAAGACATTCAAGAGTATAATAATACCTTGAATGTAAGTGGAACAGGAATTATGGGATATATTGATATACCAAGTATTTCTGTTCAGTTACCAGTATATCACAGTACAGATGAAGAAATACTTCAGGTTGGTATAGGACATATTGAGGGATCATCATTGCCTGTAGGTGGAGAAAATACACATACAGTAGTATCGGGACATAGAGGATTAAGGTCTGCAAAACTTTTTACAGATATAGATCAGCTTTCAGAGGGAGATATTTTTAAATTTTATGTATTAGGAGATACTCTGACTTATCAAATTGATCAGATTAGAATTGTTTTACCTGGAGAATTAAATGATTTAAAAATTGAGCCAGGTAAGGATCTTGCAACGTTGGTTACATGTACTCCTTATGGTGTTAATTCGCATAGATTACTTGTAAGAGGACATAGGATTGAAAACAGTGATGCGGATAAAACTGTCGTAACTGAAGCGACCCAGATTAAACCATTATATGTTGCTGTAATATTAAGTGTTTTAATTTTAGTTTTGTATGTAATTGTTGTAACATTAATTGATAGGATTATTTTGTTCCGTTTCCGTTAAATATTAGGAGGAATGTCAAGTGAAAAATTGTTTAAAAAGAAAGTCAGTTTCATTAATAATTGTAGTTTTATTATTTGCTATTATTCTAATTCCGCAAGGTGTTGCTATGGCAAGAGGTTATATTGATACTTCAAAGAAATGTTCATTAAAAGTCAATATTTCTGAAGAATGGGCTGATTTAAAATCGATTGATTTTTCAGTAAAACTATATAAAGTGGCAGATGTTAATCAAAATTGTTTATTTACACCAACGAAGGATTTTGAGGATTTAAGAGATGAGATAGATTCAATAGATTCTGATACAACTGCTGAAGATTGGTTAAAACTTGCTGAGCTTTCAACTAATATTATAACAGAAAAAGAAATATCAGAATATAACATTATTGAAATAAAAAAAGGAAAAGGGCAGTTACAAAATGTTGATACAGGATTGTATCTTATTTATGCTGATGAAGTTAAATCTTCAAAATATGGATACAAATTTGTACCATATCTTTTAGCTGCTCCAAATAATGTATATGCTACATCTGGTAGTGGTTCAGACGAATGGATTTATGATAATATTGAAATCTCTATGAAACCGGAGCAGTATGAACTTAAAGGCGATTTAGAGATAAAAAAGACATTGCTTAAATATAATACTTCTCTTGGAAATCCATTATTTGTATTTGATATTGAAGCTGTGGATGAAGAAGGAAATGTAGTTTTTAGTGATGTTGCTTCAATTATCTTTGATTCTGCTGGAACAAGAAATGTTATTGTTAAAGATATTCCGGCCGGTGCAAATGTGACAGTTAAAGAAGTGTATGCTGGTGCAAGTTATGAAGTTGTATCTGATTCAAGTCTTGATGTGACAATTGTTGCTGAAGATAAAGTCGGTGTTAGTTTTACAAATGATTATCCTAAAAAATTGGTTTATGGAACTGGTGTAATAAATCATTTTGAATATGATGGCGTTGGATGGACTTGGAATCCAATTGAAGGAAATTAGTAGGAGGAGTTGCATGGGACGATTTAAAGAATTTATCAATAGAATAACTCATAGTAATCGAGTCATAGCTGCTATAGCATTGTCTTCAGTTGTTTTGATTTCGACTGTATCTATAACTGAGTCATCGGCATATTTTACAACATATGCAACGGCGCAGGGGAGTCTTCCTATTACATTGGGTCCTACAACAAAAGTACGTGAGAAATTTAAAGACTGGACAAAGAGTATTCAGGTTGAAAATACTGGAAAAGTGAGTGTTTTTGCAAGAGTTAAAATTTTTGCTGGTAGCCAGTTTACAATAACAGCTAATGGAACAAATTGGAGCAAAGGTGATGATGGATATTGGTATTATAGTAATCCTATTGATGTAGGTGAACTTACTGATTCAATAGATGTATATATTAAGGTTCCTGAAAATGTTGAAGCTAGTTTTGATGTTGTAGTTGTACAGGAATGCGTACCAGTAGAGTATGATGAGTTTGGTAATGCTATTCCTTCTACAAGTGCTGATTGGGTACAGAATGCTGAATATATTGTTGATGATAATGATAGTGTAGAAGAAAAGGAGGCAGAATAATGAAAAAAAAGAAGCTTCCTATATTGCTTGCGGGAATAGCTGCTGGTTTACTTTTGTTTTCTGCAACAGGTAGTACACGGGCAGCACTTTCATACATAAGTGATAATTATATAGCTCAGGTTGACATCAAATCTATTGGTGTCACATTAACTGAAAATGGTCAAGATATTAGCTGGAGAGATTATACTCACAAAGATGATGCATGGAATGAAGGCCAAGGGGAATTGCTTAGTAATTTGCTAAAAAATGCTGGTGATAAAGAAATTGTTTTGAATAAAGTTTATCCTGAGGAATTATCAGTAAGAAATAGTGGAACAATTGATGAGTATGTTAGAGTAGTAGTTACAAAATATTGGTTAGATGCTGATGGAGTAACAAAAAGGACTGATTTAGATCCTGAAATAATCGATTTGCATTATACGAATAATGGATGGATTGAAGATATTTCAGCATCAACAGCTGAGAGAAAAGTACTTTACTATACTAATATTCTACCTAGTGGATCGTCTACACCAGCTTTTGCTGATACTATAAAAATTGGTGATGAACTAGCAAAGAAAGTTACAGAAGAAACTTCGAGTGATGGTAATACTACAACAATTACAACTTCATATGTATATGATGGTATTGTTTTTGTATTACGAGCTGACGTAGATGCTGTCCAGACACATAATGCAGAAGATGCTATTATGAGTGCATGGGGTGTTGATGTATCAATATCGGATGATGGGTCACTTAGCTTAAATTAAGGAGGGCAATATGAAAAAGAAAAGTATTCTTGTAGCAATGTTGCTCTTATTAAGTGCAACAACTGTTACTTTTGCAGAAGAAACAACAACAGATGCAGGTTACTGTGAATTTACAGGAAAAGAAATGAAAAGCTCATTTGATTCAAAACAGGTTGCTGTATCTGTTAGTGAAATGGAGCCTGGAGATGCGGTTAATTTTAAAGTCAAAATAGCAAGTAAAGCTGATTTTGAAACGAATTGGTATATGTCAAATACTGTTCTTTCAAGTTTGGAGGAAAGCCAGTCTGTAGCTGAAAATGGAGGTTATACATATACTCTTACTTATACGGATGATAATGGAGATGTTACAGTATTATATGATAGTGATAATGTTGGTGGTGAAAAAGATAGTACTGTAGGTGTTGGTCTTAATGAAGCTACTGATTCATTAGATGAATTTTTCTATCTTTCAACCTTAAATGAAGGTGAGAGCGGTGTTGTTGATTTGATTGTTAGTCTTGATGGAGAGAGTCAAGGCAATATTTATCAGGATACACTTGCAGCACTTATGATGAATTTTGCAGTAGAAAATGCGGAAAAACCTAATGTTCCACCATTTTATCCACCTTCATCTCCTCCTAAAACTGGTGATGTATGGATGATAGGTTCAATTGTAGTATTAGTTGTGGGATTAGCACTTATGGTTATAGCAATTATTATTGTAAGAAAGGGGGATAAGAATGAGAAAAAGTTTTAAATCTATTATTTTTTCATTTATTCTCTTTTCATTTGTTATAATAAATCTCGATGTTATTGAAGCATCGAGTTATACATATACTGTATCGTTCTTCTCAGGAAATCCAGGTAGTTTTACTAATTTGAGTAGTTTTCAGGTAAGAAAAGCGGTTGGGAACGAGCAAGAGGTTTCGATTTCTCATTTGGGTCATAAGGTTGTTATTTCTGGACTTGAATATGGTGATACAGTAAGCTGTAATGCACAGGATTCAATAAGTCTTGATGCAGATAGTAAATATTATGTTAAGGGTATTCGTTTAAGTGGACGAGATAATAATACGGTTGCTTCATCTGCATTCACAGTTGTAGAAGATCAAGATTATGTTATTGCATATGGTATTCCAGGAGAAATGACAGAATATACAGTAGAATATGTTGATGAGGCTGGAAATACTCTTGCACCTAGCAGAATTTATAGTGGTAATGTTGGAGATGAACCAGTTATTGCATATTTGTATATTGATGGATATACACCTGCAAGTTATAATCAGACAAGTAAACTTGTAAGTGATTCTAATTCTAATATATTCAGATTTGTTTATTCTCGTGGGCAAAGTATAACAGATAATGGTGGGAATAATGTTACACCAGGCGCAGGAGCTGGCGTAGATGGAAATGCTGTTACACCAGGTGCAGGAGTAGGAGCGGATGGAAATGCTGTTACACCAGGCGCAGGAGCTGGCGTAGATGGAAATGCAAATAATCCTGTTATCATTCCAGATGGTAATAATCCACCAGCGGCAGGCGGAGGAACTCCACCTGCAACTGTAAATAATTCTAATCAAACTATTGTTGATCCAGAAACTCCTAGATCAAGTAATCCATTAATACATATTATTGATACAATTACTCCATTGGCTGATAATTTATCAAGAAGTGGTTTATGGTTACCAATTGTAGTAGGTGTTGTTGCTGTATCAGGCGTTGCAGTATCAGGAGTATTTATTATTCGAAAGAGGAGAAGTGCTTTTATCAAAGCAGGAGATTCTGAAAAATAGAATATTAATTTTAAGTGTCACAATTTTAGGTAAAAAGATTGTGACATTTTTTATATATTTGTAACATTTTATTGTTGATAAAAAATGAAATTATGGTAAGATAAATGTGTGCGTTTTTTAATGGTATTAACGCTACGAATATGTTAAAGAATGGTTTGTTCCATTCAAATAAATTTTTAGGAGGAATTGCAAAATGGCAAACAAGTGGGTTTATACCTTCAAAGAGGGTAATATGTCCATGCGTAACTTACTTGGTGGTAAGGGCGCAAACCTTGCTGAGATGACTGAGATTGGTCTTCCAGTACCACAGGGTTTCACAATTACAACAGAGGCTTGTACACAGTACTATGAGGATGGTCGTAAAATTAACGATGAAATCATGTCACAGGCTATGGATGGTGTAAAATGGATGGAGGAAGTAAACGGAAAGAAATTCGGAGATCTTAAGAATCCACTTCTCGTTTCAGTTCGTTCAGGAGCTCGTGCTTCAATGCCAGGTATGATGGATACAATCCTTAACCTTGGTCTTAATGACGAAGTAGTAGAGGCTATGATCGCAGGTAACCCAGATCCAGCTTTCGCTCGTTTCGTATATGATTCATATAGAAGATTTATTCAGATGTTCTCTGACGTAGTTATGGAAGTAGGAAAGAAATACTTCGAAGAACTTATCGATGAGATGAAAGAAAAGAAGGGTGTTAAGTTTGACGTTGAGCTTACAGCAGAAGATCTTAAGGAACTTGCTGGACAGTTCAAGGCTGAGTACAAGAAGCAGTTAGGTCAGGATTTCCCTTCAGATCCTGTAGAGCAGTTAAAGCTTGCTATCGAAGCTGTATTTAAGTCATGGGATAACCCACGTGCTAACGTATATCGTCGTGATAACGACATCCCTTATTCATGGGGAACTGCTGTTAACGTAATGCCAATGGTATTCGGTAACTTAAATGATGAGTCTGGTACAGGTGTTGCATTTACTCGTGACCCAGCTACTGGAGAGAACAAGCTTATGGGTGAGTTCCTTATCAATGCTCAGGGTGAGGACGTAGTTGCTGGTGTACGTACACCAATGCCAATCGCTGAGATGGAAGCTAAATTCCCAGAGGCATATGCTGAGTTTATTAAGGTTTGTGAGACTCTTGAGAATCACTACCATGACATGCAGGATATGGAGTTTACAGTAGAAAACAAGAAGCTTTACATGCTTCAGTGCCGTAATGGTAAGAGAACAGCTCCAGCTGCATTAAAGATTGCTTGTGACCTTGTTGATGAAGGACATAAGACAGAGGAAGAAGCAGTATTAATGATTGATCCACGTAACCTTGATACACTTCTTCATCCACAGTTCGATGCTGCTGCACTTAAGGCTGCAACACCAATCGGAAAAGGTCTTGGAGCTTCTCCAGGAGCTGCATGTGGTAAAGTTGTATTTACAGCTGATGATGCTGTTGCTTGGGCTGAAAAGGGTGAGAAAGTAGTTCTTGTACGTCTTGAGACATCTCCAGAAGATATTACAGGTATGAAGGCTGCACAGGGTATCCTTACAGTTCGTGGTGGAATGACATCACACGCTGCCGTAGTTGCTCGTGGAATGGGTACATGCTGTGTATCTGGTTGTGGCGACATTGCTATGGACGAGGAGAACAAGAAGTTTACATTAGCTGGACAGACATTTACAGAGGGATCTGAAATCTCTATCGATGGAACAACAGGAAATATTTATGCTGGACTTATCCCAACAGTTGACGCTCAGATCGCTGGTGAGTTCGGACGTGTTATGGCATGGGCTGATAAGTTTAGAACTCTTAAGGTTCGTACAAATGCAGATACTCCAGCAGATGCTAAGAAAGCTCGTGAGCTTGGAGCAGAAGGTATTGGACTTTGCCGTACAGAGCATATGTTCTTCGAGGAGGACAGAATTGCAGCATTCCGTGAGATGATTTGTGCTGATACAGTAGAAGAGAGAGAAGCTGCACTTGAGAAGATTCTTCCATATCAGCAGGGAGATTTCAAGGCTCTTTATGAGGCTCTTGAAGGAAACCCAGTTACAATCCGTTTCCTTGATCCACCACTTCATGAGTTCGTTCCTACAGAGGAAGAGGACATCGAGAAGCTTGCTAAGGCTCAGGGTAAATCAGTTGAAGAGATTAAGACTATCATCGATAGCTTACATGAGTTCAACCCAATGATGGGACACAGAGGATGCCGTCTTGCTGTTACTTATCCAGAAATTGCTAAGATGCAGACAAAGGCTGTTATCCGTGCAGCAATCGAAGTTAAGGCTGCTCATCCAGATTGGGCTGTTAAGCCAGAAATCATGATTCCACTTGTATGTGAAATCAAGGAGCTTAAATATGTTAAGTCTGTAGTAGTTGAGACTGCCGATGCTGAAATCGCTGCTGCTGGTGTAGATCTTGAGTACGAAGTTGGTACAATGATCGAGATTCCAAGAGCTGCTCTTACAGCTGATGAAATCGCTAAGGAAGCTGACTTCTTCTGCTTCGGTACAAACGACCTTACACAGATGACATTTGGATTCTCACGTGATGATGCTGGTAAGTTCTTAGATGCTTACTATGATACAAAGATCTTCGAGAACGATCCATTTGCTAAGTTAGATCAGACAGGTGTTGGTAAATTAATGGATACAGCTCTTAAGCTTGGAAAACCAGTTAATCCAAACCTTCATGTTGGTATCTGTGGAGAGCACGGTGGAGATCCATCTTCAGTTGAGTTCTGCCATAAGATTGGTCTTGATTATGTATCATGTTCACCATTCCGTGTACCAATCGCTAGACTTGCTGCTGCTCAGGCTGCAATTTCAAACAAATAAAATAGTTTAAAATAAAAAGCGCATCCATTTTTGGATGCGCTTTTTTTATAATTTGTACAATAATATCATTGTAAACTTGAATTGAAATAAAAGTTGACAATTGACCAAACTAATATTTCAACATTATTCTACCACAATTTGTAGAGTTAATTTATTTAACTAGCCACAATTACTTGCCAAAATAGGAAAAAATTACTATAATTAAATTATCGCATTATGAAATTTTTGGAGAAAAATGCGTTGGTGGGGAAATGATATGGGTAATGAAAAACTTTTTCAATTTATTATTGATAATGCTTTAGAAATATTTATGAGTCATGATGTTCAAGGAAATGTCATTATGATGAATCATGTAGGACATGAAGAATTAGGATATTATGATTTATGTAATATTAAAATATCTGATATTATTCCAGAAACATATATTGATTCAGCTTCAGGTTTGGCTGATAAGATGGAATATGATGGCAAAGCTCGTGAGATGATGGTCTACAGAGAAAATATGACATGCTTTAGAGCTCTTATAAAGGGGATTATAACGGAAAGTGAATGTTACCCTTATGTTGTAATGATTAAAAATATTTCAGAACAATATTCCTTGGAAAAAATTGCTAGTAAAGCTACAGAAGAAGCAGAGTCTGCTTCTAAAGTGAAAAATGAATTCGTTGCAAATGTTACGCATGAATTAAGAACACCTGTTAATGGGATTTTGGGAAATACTAATATATTGTTAGAGAATGATAATGATTCTGAAACACAAAGAATACTAAATATTATTAAACAAAGTTGTGATACCATGAATAATTTGATTAATAGTATTTTGGATTTTTCTAAATTGGAGGCTGGAAAATTTACATTAGAAAATATGAGATTTGAATTTAGGTCTATGATTGATTATATTAAATCGACACACATGCCTAAAATATCTGAAAAAGGTCTTCAGTTTTTTGTTACCATTTCGCCAGAAGTTCCACAATATATTGTTGGTGATGAATTAAGAATAGGACAAATTTTAAACAATTTGTTGTCAAATGCTTGTAAATTCACTCATATGGGAAAAATTTCTCTTGAAGTTCTAAAAACTGCGCAACAAAGAAACAGAGTAGAATTATTTTTTATGGTAGTTGATACTGGAATTGGAATTGATAAGACGGAAAGTGATAAATTGTTTAAGAGCTTTTCACAGGTAGATGCTTCCATTTCAAGAAAATACGGTGGAACAGGTCTAGGATTAAATATTTCAAAACAACTTGTTGAACTTATGGGGGGAAACATTAGTTGTGAAAGTGAAAAAAATAAAGGTACTATGTTTTCATTTTCTATTTGGGTAGAAGTGGCCGAAGAAGATATTTCTGATAATGAAACAAATATAGATGTAAATCCAGTTCATAATTTATCTGATGCATTGGGTGATGATGGACAGTCTAATTCTCAATTATTTGGAACAGATGAAAATATTGCAGCAATTCAAAATCAACTTTCTAAACTGATTCTTTGTATTGAAATGGAAAATTGGGAAAAATCAGAATTTTTTAATGAGTCTATAAAAGTGTTGACAGCAGATTCTCCAAGAGAGATAAAAACTGCTGCCTTAAGACTAAAAATGGCTGTTCAAAAAGCTGATTATGAGAAGTCAATAAATGCTTATGATATTTTGAAACATGAAATTGATAAATATATAAATGAGAAAACATAGAAAGATATAAATTATGGAAGAAACAACAAAAAATATTGAAAAAAAAATCTTAATAGTAGATGATGTTGAAACGAATCGTTTTGTTCTTAGAAATATTATTTCTGAAATGGGGCATAAGCCGCTATTGGCAGAAAATGGAATACAGGCTCTTAAAATAATGGAAAGGATTTCACCTAATCTTATTTTATTAGATGTAGCAATGCCACAAATGGATGGGTATGAATTGTGTAATATTATAAAGGCAGATCCTGTTAAGAGAAATATTCCTATTGTATTTATTTCTGCGTTTGATCAACCAGAAGACGTGGTAAAAGGGTTTCAGTTAGGTGGAGCTGATTATATTACTAAGCCTTTTATTAAAGAAGTGGTACAGTCAAGAGTAAATGTACATATGAACTTGGCTGATGCAAATAAAAACTTGAAGGAAGCAAATAGAAGGCTTGCTTCATCATTGCAGGAACAACTAAAACAGATGGAACAAGAAAAGAAGAATGTTCTTTATGCGTTAGTTAGTGTTGCTCGAGAAAATGCATGTTATGAAGAAAAACATATGGAAAGATTACAGTATAATTGCAAAATTTTAGCACAGGCAATGCAACTCTCACCAAAATTTGAACAGAAAATTTCAGATTCATTTGTTGAAACTATAGAAATAGCTGCACCGTTATGTGATTTGGGAAATGTTGCTATACCTACAAATATTCTTCAAAAAAAAGATAGATTGACTGATGACGAAATTAAATTAATACAGACACATACTACTGTTGGCGCGCGAATTTTGAATGATATTAAAACAAGAGGAGATTATAATGATTTTGTTCAGATGTCTACAGATGTTGCACACTATCATCACGAGAGATGGGATGGTTCAGGGTATCCGAATAAGCTAAAGGAAAATGAAATACCTCTTTCTGCGCAAATTGTTGCAGTCGCAGGTGCATATTGTTCTATTACTGAATCTCGTATTTATAGAGATGCTTACGATATAGAAGCGGCATTGAATATTTTAGAATTAGAGTCAGGCAGAAATTTTAATCCAGATATAGTTGATATTTGTAAAAAAATATATAGACAATTTCATTAAAAGTGTTGGGAGACATTATGACGGATGAAGAATTTTTACGAATAAAAAATTATTTAAAGAGAAAATATGGTATTGATCTTTCTGGAAAGAAAACTATTATGGAAGGTCGTCTTGAAAATTATGTAAAGACACATGGCTTTTCTACTTATTCTGACTTTATGAATTCTGTTGAGTGTGACGTAACAGGAAAACTAGAAAAGAAATTGGTGGATTTATTGACCACAAATCATACTTTTTTTATGAGAGAATCTGAACACTTTGAATTTTTAAAAAAAGAAGTATTACCATGGCTTAAAATTAAAGAAGCAAAGACTAGGGATTTACATATTTGGTGTGGAGCATCTTCTTCAGGTGAGGAACCATATACAATTGCAATGGTATTGTTAGATTTTTTCGGATTGGAAAAATCTAAATGGGATACACAAATACTTGCAACTGATGTATCTACAGCAGTTTTAAAGAAAGCAATTAAAGGACAGTACACTGCTGATCAGATTGAACCTTTACCAGAACATACCAAAAGAAGATTTTTTAGGAATATTAAAGGAACTGATGAGTATGTTGTTACAGATGAATTGAAAAGAGAAGTTCTTTTTAGACAATTCAATTTAATGGATCCATTTCCATTTAAAAAGAAATTGCATGTTGTTTTTCTTAGAAATGTTTTGATTTATTTTGATGAACCAACAAAGAGAAATCTTTTAAGAAAAATATATGATAGTTTAGAACCAGGAGGTTATCTGTTTTTAGGAAAAACAGAGACTTTAGATCGTTCTGAAGTTCCTTTTAATCTAGTTAAACCTTCAATTTTTAGGAAATAGGGGTGTTATTTATGAGAAAGATACGAGTGCTTGTAGTTGAAGACTCCTTGGTATTTAGAGAGCTTCTTGTATCAAATTTGAATAAAGATCCAGTGCTTGAAGTGGTTGCGACTGCAAAAGATCCATTTGAAGCAAGAGATAAAATAATCGAATGTAAACCTGATGTTATGACATTAGATATAGAATTGCCTAGGATGAGTGGAATCGAGTTTTTACGCAAACTTATGCCTCAGTATCCGATGCCAGTGGTAATGTTGAGTGCATTAAGTGATAAAGTTTTTGATGCAATGAAAGCGGGGGCTGTAGATTTTGTTCAGAAACCTGTTGTTACAGACCGTAAACAGCTTGAAATTTTTTTGGCACATGAATTACCAGTAAAAATAAAAGTTGCTTCTACAGCAAAAATTGGGAAATTAAAGCAGACAGCAATGTTGTGTGATGCTCCTTCCATTGGCAATAAAAAAGATTTAATCGTAGCTATTGGTGCATCTACAGGAGGAACTGAAGCAATTGCATCTATAATAAAGGATTTCAAGTCTGATATTCCAGGCACTGTTATTGTTCAACATATGCCACCAGGTTTTACAGAAATGTATGCAAAACGATTAAATGATCAATGTAAAGTAAGGGTAAAAGAAGCAAGAAATGGGGATATCGTAACTCAAGGGCAGGTATTGATTGCACCAGGAGGCGATGAGCATATGTCCGTAGTAAAAGTTGGAGAGAATTATCAGGTTATTCTTAAAAGTGGTCCTAAAGTAAATGGTCACTGTCCATCGGTTGATGTGCTATTTGATTCAGTAGCAAAGGTGGCTGGTAAAAATGCTCTAGGTATTATATTGACAGGAATGGGAGGCGATGGAGCTAAAGGCTTGAAAAAGATGAAGGATGCCGGAGCAATGACAATAGGGCAGGATGAGTCTACCTGCATTGTTTATGGAATGCCAAAAGTAGCATTTGATATTGGAGCGGTTACATATCAGGAGAAATTGTCCGATATATCTAAGAGGACATATATTTTATTAAATAAAATGTAAGGAGATAGATATAAAATGAGAATATTATTGGCGGAAGACGATTTTGTTACAAGAAAATTTATGGAAAATTTTTTATCAAAATATGGAGACTGTGATGTGACAGTTGATGGAATGGAAGCGGTTGATGCTTTTATGTTAGCACTAGAAGAAGATGAACCATATGATTTAGTGTGTCTAGATATTATGATGCCTGTAATGGATGGATATCAGGCATTAATGGGTATTAGAAATCTTGAGAAAGAAAGAAATATTCCAGAGGATAAGCAGGTTAAGGTTATTATGGCAACTGCATTGAATGAAGAAAAAAATGTGAAGATGGCATTTGATTTAGGGTGCACAATTTATTCTGGAAAACCAATAGATCAGAATAGATTTGAGCAGGCACTAAAGAAACTTGGACTTATATAGTACAGATAGGGGGAGTTAAGGATATGGGAATTGAGTTTAACACTCAAGACATGCTTGATACATATCTTTTCGAAAATACGCAGCTTCTTGAAGGGCTTCAGGAAATCGTTCTTGAACAGAAGGATGAAGCTTTTTTTGATGAAGATAGCATAAATGAAATTTTTAGAACAATGCATACGATAAAAGGATCATCTGCAATTATGATGTATGATGATATTACTGCAATTGCTCATAAACTTGAAGATGTATTTTTCTTTTTAAGAGAGTCACATCCAAAGAATGTTCCACACATGGAATTGGTAGAATATGTACTTAAGGTGTCTGATTTTATTACAGAGGAACTTGATAAGATTCAAAATGGTGATGATGCAGATGGTGATGCTTCAGAAATAATCAACGAATTAGACTTGTTCTTAAAAAAGATTAAAGGTGAAAAAGTTGATAAAAACGATGAGGGAAAAGAAAAATCTGAAGAGTCGCCAAAATCAAAGCAACAATTTTATATTCCACCAGTTGCGAGTGCAAATATATATCATTTTTATAGAATATATTTAGAATATTATCCAAATACAGAACTTGTAAATGTACATGCATATAAAGTAACCTATAGTTTAAAATCTATTGCGTCAGAAATGCTTTATTTGCCAGATGATATTATGACTAACGAAAAGAGTGCTGATGTTATTCTTTCAGATGGTTTTAAAATTCTTCTTAAGACAAAAAGTACGGTTGAAGATTTAAAGAAAATTATACGACCAGGATATGATATTAAGAAGGTTGATTTATATGAGTGTTCAGAAAATGAATATAAACAAGGTTTTGAAGGAATTGGAACAGAAATTAGGATTGATTTAGATTCAAGTGTGGAAGAAATTGAATCTAGGGTATTATTAAAAGAAGACTTACCAGAATTAGATAAAAAGAAAACTAATCCTTCACCTGGAGATTATGTTGTACAAGCACAGGCACCAGGTAAAGCAAAAAAACTTGCTAAAGATAAGAAAACAAAAACTGATAAAGCTACATTTATTAGTGTTGATATCAATAAAATGGATATGTTAATGGATCTTATTGGAGAACTTGTTATTTCTGAATCAGTCGTTCTTCAAAATTCAGATTTAAAGGTTCCAGGATTAAGACTTGACAACTTTAATAAAGCAGCTGCTCAGATGACAAAGATTTCTACTGATTTACAAAATGTTATTATGTCAATGAGAATGGTTCCTCTTACAAACACATTCCAGAAAATGAACAGAATTGTATTTGATGTATCAAGGAAACTTGGTAAAGATATTGATTTTGAAATGATTGGGGATACAACTGAAGTTGACAAAAATATTATTGAACATATTTCTGATCCATTAATGCATTTGGTTAGAAATTCTGTTGACCATGGTATTGAATCAAAAGAGGAAAGAATAGCAGCTGGAAAAAATGAAAAGGGAAGAATAACCTTATCTGCAAAGACTGAGTCTGGTAAGGTATGGATTAGTGTAAGTGATAACGGAACAGGCCTTGACAGAGAAAAAATAATGGCTAAAGCAAGAAAGCAAAATATTATTGATCCGAATAAGCCTGATAATGCGTTTTCTGATAAAGAAGTATATCAGTTTATTACACTACCTGGTTTTTCTACAAATGAGAAGGTAACAGAATATTCTGGCCGTGGTGTTGGAATGGATGTTGTTGTGTCTAATCTTCAGGAAATTGGAGGCACACTCGAAATTGAAAGTATTCCAGGTGAAGGAAGTACAATGAATCTTAAAATTCCACTGACGCTTGCAATTGTAGATGGAATTGTTATGAGAGTAGGAAATTCTTCTTTTGTTATTGAAACAGGAGTTGTAAAAGAATTTGTAAGTGTAACAGAGAATATGATGATTCACGAACCTAGTGGTGAAGAAAGTATCATGATTCGAGGTGAGTGTTATCCGGTAAGAAGAGTCGGTGAATGGTACAATATAGATAATTGTGTAAAAAATGTAGAAGATGGAATGATGGTTATTCTTGAGGTTGAAGATAAGAAAGTTTGTCTATTTGTTGACAGCTTAGTTGGAAAGCAGGAAATAGTTGTAAAACCAATTCCATCATATGTAAAGAAGGTTAAAGGTCTATCTGGGTGTACACAGCTTGGAGACGGTAGTATTGCACTTATCCTTGATCCAGGTGGCGTAGTCGAATAACTCAGGAAAGGAAGAAAATAGTGGAAAGTTCAACTCAAAAAGATAAATATGTTACTTTTAAATCTGGAAATGAGTTTTACGGATTGAAGATACAATATGTAAATGAAATTATTGTATTCCAGGATATTACAGAGGTTCCGGAGTGTGAAGATTACATTAAAGGTTTGATAAATTTACGCGGAAAAATAATACCAGTAATTGATGTGCGATTAAGATTCAAACAGGAGTCTTTTGAATATAATGATCGAACATGTATTATTGTTATTAACTATAAGGAAAATGTTGTTGGATTGATTGTAGAGAAGATTGCCGAAGTTGTTGAGATAACTGAGGATAATATTCTTCCAGCACCAACAATTGGAAAAAATGATACTGGTCATAATAAATATGTTTATGGAATAGGTAAGGTTAAAGATGAGGTAAAGCTTTTACTTGATCCAAATAAATTATTAAATGATGATGAAATTCTTTCCATAGAGAAAAAGAATGATATTGTTGAAACGGAAGGAGAAAAAGAAGAAAATGAATAAGAAAGGATTTTCAATTTACAAAAAAATTTCAGTATTTTTTGGTTATATAATGATTGTGGTTATGTTTTTACTATTTTGTGGATATAAAACGGCTTCAAATGTTATTAATTCAAAAAATGCAGAAACATATATAAGAAATTACAATATTTTTTGTGTAGTTATGTTTATCGTGGTATGCTCAAGTCTTACATTGTTTGCCAGTAGGTTGGTGAGAAGTATTCGTAAAGGATTTAATGATCTTATTGATGCTACACAAAAGCTTGCTAATGGTGATATTAATATACATTTTGATGAAATAAGAGGAGATGAGTTTGGAACTCTTATGGAGGAATACCTTATTCTTGTTGATGCCACAAAAAAGCAGGCTAAGATAGCAGAAGAAGTGGCAAATGGAAATCTTATGGTAACAGTTTCGCCTCGAAGTGATAAGGATATACTTGGTTTAGCACTAAAAATGATGGTCGAAAGAAATCATAATGCTCTATCACATGTAAATGAGTCTGCATATCAGGTTATGACAAGTTCGAATCAGGTGGCAAGTGCAAGTGAAGCTTTAGCTCAAGGATCTACAGAACAGGCAAGCGCAATTGAACAGATTACTTCTTCTATTTCCGATATTGCAGATAAGACAAAGAAAAATGCATCACAAGCAACTGAGGCAGCAGATCTTGTTGCATTAGCAATTGATTATGTAAAAAAGGGTAACTCTCATATGGAAGACATGGTATCGGCAATGGAAGATATCAATAAGTCGTCAGAGAGCATTTCTAATATTATAAAGGTGATTGATGATATTGCGTTCCAGACAAATATTCTTGCACTAAATGCAGCTGTTGAAGCAGCAAGAGCAGGAGATGCAGGTATGGGATTTGCAGTTGTTGCAGAAGAAGTTAGAAATCTTGCAGCAAAATCGGCGGCGGCAGCTTCTGAAACAGCTGAGTTAATTGAAGATTCAATAAAAAAAGTTTCATCTGGTTCTAAGATTGCTGACGAAACAGCTGAAGCATTAGAAGAAATAACAAATAGCGTATCAAAGAGTGAAGTATTAATAGATAATATTGCAGAGGCTTCGAATTATCAGGCTACAGCGGTAGCACAGATTAATCAGGCTATTGGTCAGGTATCGCAGGTTGTTCAGACTAATTCTGCAACAAGTCAGCAGTGTGCTGCCGCAAGTGTAGAATTATCAAATCAAGCTGCTCATATGCAAGAAATGATATCGATATTTAATTTGGGTGATAGTGCTTCAGCGTCTTATATTAATGTTCATAATAATATGGATGTTCAGAAAGAATACGAAGATGAAAATCCAAACGAACAAATTATTTCACTTGGAGAAGGATTTGGAAAATATTAATTATATACCGGCGTCAATATGGCGCCGGTATTAGTTTTAAGGTCCTTTGGAGGAAGTATGAATAGTAAAGAACAAAAAAATATTGAAAGATTATTAGTATTTACATATTTTTTTCATCATATATTTATGATAATACAGGCAATTTATCTAGGTTGGGATAATAAGATTCCACTTTTGATGGGAGTTGCTGCTGTATCAACTATATTTATTTATATTGGCTCATATTGGACTTATGAATTTAGAGCATTCTTTACAGTTCTGATGGTTGAAATATCTTTAATTATTACAGGATTGCAGCATGAGAATGTGTTAGGTATAGCAGTACCTATGGTATCTATTGCAGTTGCAATGGGTTTGTATGGAATACCAAATCTGTTAATAGTACCAACCGTTACAGAAATTATTATTATATTTTACCATTATCAAATTATATCTTCATTTAAGATTAATAATTTTTATGATGTATATGAGTATATTGTTCCATTTGTTAATATTTTTGTGATAAATGGTTATGTGTATTTTTGGGTAATTAAGAGAAGACTTAGTGCAAATGCAATGAGAAAAGTAATTGATAATTTGCAGATTGCACAAAGAAGTAAAGATGACTTTTTGGCAAATGTCAGTCATGAAATTCGTACACCTATTAATACTATTAATGGTATGAGTGAAGTTATTCTTAAAGATCATAATTTGCAAACTGATGTGAGAGAAAAAATTGAGGATATTCAAACATCTGGCAGAAATTTATTATCTATTGTAACAGATATGTTAGATTTTTCCGAACTTCAGTCTGGACGTCTTGAAATAGTTGATGTTTCATATAATATTACATCTACAATTAATGATGTTATTAATATTGCTTATGCTCAAAAAAAGGATAAAGATATTGAGTTAATTGTAGATTGTGATTCAAATATTCCAATGGAACTTGTTGGAGATGAAAACAAAATAAGACGTGTATTAATGTGTATTGTAAACAATGCAATAAAGTTTACAAATGAAGGGTGCGTAACACTTGTTATTGAAAGTAGAAAAGAAACATATGGAATAAATCTTTCTATAACAGTTAAGGATACTGGAATTGGAATGGATAAGAAAAGTATGGAGAATCTGTTTAAAAGTTTTGGACAGGTTGATACTAAACGAAATCGTCAAGAAGGCGGTGTGGGGTTGGGGCTTGCCATTTCACAGTCTATTGTTGAAAAAATGGGGGGATTTATTACTGTTAAAAGTGAATTAGGAAAAGGTAGTGAATTTCAAATTGTAATTCCACAGAAAGTAGCAGAATATGAGCCAATAATATCTCTTAGTAATCCTTCGAGTTATAATGTTTTGACCTATATCAAAATGGAACAATTTGAACATTCAAAGATTAGGGATGAATATTCAAATAATCTTGTACATATTATTAGACAGCTTAATGTAAATACTCATTTATGTCATAATTTGGCTGAATTTAAAAGAAGAGAGCAAAGAAGTAATGTTACTCATGCATTTATTACAATTACTGAATATAGAGAAGACAAAGAATATTTTAATGAAATATCAAAGAAAATCTCTGTTGTTGTAATTATTGATAAAGCTTATGAGAAGGAAATAATTTGTAGTTCAATTATAAAAATGTTTAAACCATTTTACATATTATCAGCTGCTATGGTTTTGAGTAAAAATAATTGTGCAACAAATATGACTTCGCATGAATTTTTGAATAAGAAATTTATTGCTCCTGATGTAAAAATACTTATTGTTGATGATAATGCAATTAATCTCAAAGTTGCATCAGCAATTATGGAACCATATAAAATGCAGATTGTGACAGCATTAAGAGGTGCAGAAGCATTGGATAAAATTGAATCTAAAGATTTTGACATTATTTTCTTGGATCATATGATGCCAGAGATGGATGGAGTAGAGACACTTAAAAGAATTAGAAATAAAAATGCTCCATATTTTAAAAATGTTCCTGTAATTGCTCTTACTGCAAATGCGGTTGCGGGAGCAAAGGAGATGTTTTTAAGAGAAGGATTTCAGGAATTTGTTGCAAAGCCAATTGAAACTAGTATTTTAGATCGTGTATTAAGACATTTTATCCCATACAATAAACAGATTACAGTTGAAGAAGAAAATAATAACATAGATAATGAAAAATATAATGAAGAAATAACTACTTCTAATAATATTGAACTCTTAGAGGAGAAAGTTGTTCAAGATGATGTGAAATGGGATGATGATACAATTATAATAGGTGATATTGATATTGAACAAGGAATATCATATTGCGGAACAAGGGAAACGTATTATGAAATATTGAAAATGCATTTCGATGACGGTGATGATAATTATAAAAAAATACAAGATTATTTTGATAACAAAGACTGGAAAAATTACACAATATTGCTTCATGCATTAAAAAGTTCAATGAAGAGTATTGGTGCAAATAAACTTTCAGATATGGCTAAAGAATTAGAACTTGCTGGTAAAAGAGAAGATTCATCATATATTATTGAATATAATGAGTCTGCAATGGTTGAGTATAAACGTATCTTAGGGTTATTAGGCAAATTGTTTGGCAATGAAAATAGTAATGACAATGAATCAAGTTTATCAGAATTGTCAAAAGAAGAGTTATTATCCATTGTAAATGAATTTGAAGATGCTGTATATACATTCGAAGAAGAGAAAATGTATAGTGTAATAAAAAAAATGGAAGGACATAGTTTCAATAGTAATTCACTTGATGATATTGCAAATACAATCATTAAAAAAATTAGAATGTCTGATTATATGTCAGCAGGAGAAACTTTAAGGAATATTTTTGAAAAACTTTTGGAGGAGGTGAGCTAATGATAAAATATATTAAAAATCATATTGCTAAATCTGAAAGTCAGGAGATAGAGTTAAGAGAAAAGCTAATTAGAAGAACAATGATATTAGCTACATTTCTTGTTTTTATTGGTTTCATAGAGATTTTCTTTGCAACTTCAACATATTATACTGCAATCCCTATTGGAGTATTACTCGTTACACTCATTTTATTTTTATTTTTAATAAATAAGTATAAAAAAATTGAAATATCAGTTGCAATAGTAGGATTTGTAGGAATAGTACTTGTTTTTCCATTAATCTTCTTTTTGAGTGGTGGAATAAATGGAGGAGCTTCAATTTGGTTTGTTCTTGGAATTTTTTATGCAATTGGTATGTTTAATGGAAAAAGAATGTATTTTTTTCTGTTATTAGCAATTTTTGTAGATTCTTTTGTTTATTTATTTGCATATTCACATCCTGATATTATTATTTCGCTTTCATCGGATAAAGAAGTATATGTAGATTCTTTATTTGGAATAATTGCTGTTGGATTAATGATGGGGTGGGTTACAAAATATCAACTAGTTTCATATAACAAGGAGAAAGAACTTGCATTAGAACAAAAACGTGAATTAGAAGTGCTGACAAAATCTAAAAATATCTTTTTTACAAATATGAGTCATGAAATAAGAACTCCAATTAGTACTATTATGGGACTAAATGAGATGATATTAAGAAATGAAAGTATTAGTGATGAGATATCTGAAAAAGCAATTGGAATTCAAAATTCTAGCAGAGTCTTATTTTCCCTTGTAAATGATATTTTGGATATGTCATTGATTGACAGTAACCAGATGTATATTACTAATTCAAAGTATAATGTTATTGAAAGTCTAAAAGAATTGATAGAAATAATCAGTCCAAAGGCAAAAGAAAAAAATCTTGAATTTGTAATAAAAATTGATAGCAATATTCCAGAAGAATTAATCGGAGATGAGCGTAGAATAAAGCAGGTTGTTCTAAACCTACTAAAAAACGCAGTAAAATATACAAGAGAGGGTGCAGTTATCTTTTCTGTATCACTTGAAAATATGAAGGAGGGAGAATGTAATTTATTAATTACAGTTGAAGATACAGGAATTGGTATAAAAAACGAACATCTTTCAAGTATTTTTGAAGAATTTAGTAATAAAACAAAATCTAGCGGATTAGGATTAGCTGTATCCAAAAAAATTGTAGAATTAATGGATGGAGAGATAACGGTTGAAAGTATTTATACTAAAGGTTCTGTATTTAAAATCGAATTAAAACAAGGTATTGCTAATACACTTCCTGTTGGAGATATTGATTTTAATAAGATGAAAATTGGTGTTCCAAATAAGTATAAACAGGCATTTGAAGCACCTGAGGCAAAGATTCTTATTGTAGATGATAATGAGGAAAATAGAGATGTAATTTGTCAGTTATTATTAAGTACAAAAATTAAAATTGACCTTGCGAAATCAGGAGAAGAATGTTTGGAAAAGACTACAAAGTCTTATTACAATTTAATTATGATTGATAGAATTATGCCTGACATGGATGGCATTGATACAATGAGAAATGTTAGAAGGCAGGAATATGGACTTTGTAGAAATACTCCGATTGTTGTTATTTCTGCAGATAGCACTTCAACAACATCAAGAAGATTTAAAGAATTGGGATTTGATGCATTTCTTGAAAAACCATTTGAGAGTAAAGTGTTAGAAAATCTTATTCTGGATTTTTTGCCAGCTGAGCTTATAGAATATCGTGCTGATGAAGAATATATTGAAGAAAATAATAGTGAAAGTCAGTTTAGTTCTTTATATAGACGAAAAAAAATATATATTACAGCGGATTGTGTATGCGATATTCCGGATAAATTGCTTAAGAAATACGATATTAGATTAATGTATCTTTATATTAATACGGGAAGTACACGTTTTTGTGATACAAAAGAGGTTAATTCGGATAATTTAAGCAAAATGTTAATTCAGTCAAATAATGAACTATTTGCAGAAGCAGCATCAGTTGAAGATTATGAAAATTTCTTTGGTGAGTGTTTGCTTGAGGCAGAAGAGGTTGTACATATTTCACTTGGTAAAAATATGGGGGTTAGTTATAATAATGCAGATATTGCATCAAAAGGATTTAGTCACGTAAAAGTGGTTGATTCTGGTTTTACATCTGGAGGAATGGCGCTAGTTGTGTTAAATGCAGCAAGAATGGCTATGAGAGGTGGAACAGTAGAGGAATTATGTGCAGAAGTCGAAAGAATAAAGAAAAATATAGTATCTAATTTTATGATGCCATCAGTAAATATCTTTTATCAGAATGGATACACAAATGGATTTACAGCAAAATTATGTAAGATATTTAGATTTCATCCGATTCTTTTTACTAAACAAAGCAGCTTAAAAATCAGTAGAGTAATGTCTGGAAATATAGATATTTCTCAAAGACGTTTTGTAAAGTATGTAATTAATTTGCGAAGAAAAAAGATTTATGATATAGTTTTTATTACCCATGCAGGTTTATCAGTTGAACAACAGGAGATGATATATGATGAAATAAATAAAACTGGTAAATTTAAGAAAATAGTTATGCAAAGTTGTTCAGTTACAAATGCATGTTTTTCTGGCATTGGAACATTAGGAATTGCATATGCAATAGAAAGGTAGGAAAAAAGTTGTGGATATTATAAGTTTTATTAAGGCACTATTGTTTGGCCTTGTGGAGGGAATAACAGAATGGCTTCCAATTAGTAGTACGGGGCATATGATTCTTTTAAACGAGGTGTTGCCGCTTAAAGTTGGAAGTAATCCTGATGAATTTTATAGTATGTTTGAGGTAGTGATTCAATTAGGAGCTATTTTGGCTGTTGTTGTTTTATTCTGGGGTCAGATTTGGCCATTCGGTAAGAAGAATAATAAGGCGCCACTTGGAAATAGTGCAATAGGAGCCTGGATTAAAACTGATATTTGGGTAATGTGGTTTCATATTCTTGTATCAACAGTTCCAGCAGCACTAATAGGAATATTGTTTGACGATGTTTTAGAAGAACTATTTTATAATTATCAGACTGTAGCAATTATGCTAATTATTTTTGGTGTAGCTTTTATTTTAGTTGAAAATTATCATAAAGGTAAAAACTCAAAAATTAACAGTTTGGCAGAAATTACATATCAGACAGCATTTTTGATAGGAGTATTTCAAGTAATTGCGGCCGTTTTTCCAGGAACATCAAGATCAGGAGCCACAATTCTTGGAGCATTATTACTTGGAGTTACAAGAACTGTAGCTGCAGAGTATACATTTTTCCTTGCTATTCCAGTTATGTTCGGTGCAAGCTTATTGAAACTAGTAAAGTTTGGATTTGATTTTGAAACAGAACAGCTTATTATCCTTCTTGTTGGAATGGTTGTTGCATTCTTGGTTTCAATATTTGTAATTAAATTTTTGTTAGGATATATTAAAAAACATGATTTTAAAGTTTTTGGATGGTATAGAATTATTCTTGGAATATTAGTTCTTGCATGTGGAATTTTTGGTGTGATTTAAGTATATGGCATATATTTATATTGGTGATATATTATATTTTGAAGATAAGAAATTATATGAAAGTAAATTGAATTCACTTTCAAAGGAAAGACGAAATAAAGCTCTTTTACATAAAAACGAAAATGATAGATTATTGTCTGTTATGGCTGGAGTTTTATTGGAAAAAGCGATGCAAGATTTTGATGTACATTATCCTTTGATAAGAGATGGTCTTGGATATATGCATTCTGCTGGAAAAGATAAATTGTTTTTTAGCATTAGCCATTCTAAAAATCTTGCTGTATGTGTTGTTTCAAAATTTAATATAGGAATTGATATAGAAGATATTCATCGATTTGAAAAAAAGAAATATTTGGATATTAATAGCGGTTTTTCGAAAAGAGTTTTATCAGAAGAGGAAAAGATATTTCTTGAACAAAATTGTAATTCGGCGACTATTTCAAATATTTGGACTAGAAAAGAGAGTTATTCAAAAATATTAGGTAAAGGTATAGCTATGGATTTGAGGACAATTAATACTTTAAATGATTCTCAATTTTATTCTTATGAAACAACAGACAGTAATGGGGGTAAATATACGATTAGTATTGCCGGAGATGATATAACGGTTAATAGAATAATTAATTTTTATTTTTGATATAAATTATTGGAGAAGAATATGTATGATGAATTAACTTTAAATGATATTAAAAAAATGGAAGCGGAAATTGAACACAGAAAGCTTGTGGTTAGAAAACAAGCTTTAGAAGATGTGAAAGTTGCCAGAGCACAAGGCGATTTGAGTGAAAATTTTGAATACAAGGCAGCAAAGCAGTTTAAGAATCAGAATGAAAGCCGAATTAGATATTTAGAGAGAATGATTAAGACTGCAACTGTAATATCTGATGAGTCAAATGATGATGAAGTTGGAATGAATAATACAGTTGATGTATATTTTGAAGATGATGATGAGATTGAGACATATAAAATTGTTACTACAGTCAGAGGAAACTCTTTAAAGAATTTAATTAGTAAAGAATCGCCTTTAGGAGCAGCTATTTTTGGAAAGAGAGTAGGAGATAGATGTGAGGTTAAAGTTAATGACGATTTTTCATATTATGTAGTTGTAAAAAATATTCAAAATACTATTGATGATGAGGAAGAATTAAAAAAGTTTTAAGCAGTAAAGGGGAGTTTTTATGCTTACGGTTATTACTTTAGGAAAGTTCCAGATTACAAATGGTGAAACAGTATTAACAGAAGATGCACTTAGGTCGGTGATGGTAGAAAAGCTTTTGATTTATATGCTTTTGTATAGAGATAAGATATTAACACAGAATGAAATTTCAACGGCTCTATGGCAGAATGAGGATGTTGATAATCCTACAGGTGCATTAAAGAATCTTATGTATAGGTTGAGAAAATGTCTAATAAATTCATTTGGTGATAATGAATACATATTAACAAATAGAGGTTCATATAAGTGGAATCCAGAGATTGTTATTAATATTGACATTGAAATGTTTGAGTCAAAAATTAATCAAGCAAAATCAACCAATGTAAGCGAAGAAGCTATGATCCTTCTTGAGCAGGCAGTTATGTTATATGATGGCTTATTTATGTCAAAAATTATGGATATGCACTGGATTTCTACTTTTAGTGCTTACTATCATTCATTATATATTACAGCAGTAAAGCTTTTAGCTGAATTGTATGTAAAATTTGAAAGATATGAAGAGCTAGAAAAACTTTGTAATAATGCTTTAACATATGAAACTGGTGATGAGCAAATTTATTGTTATCAAATTGAGGCAAGAATGCGCTGTGGTAAAATTTCTCTTGCATTGGAATCATATGAAAAAGCCAGAGAAACAATGGAGAAAGAACTGGGTGTTCGTAAAACAACTGTATTAAATAAAGTATACCAAGAACTTTTGTCAATGAGCAAAGGCCAGTCAATTTTTAATATCAATGAGATATGTGAAGATATAGTTGAAAAGGACCCACAAGGAGTTTATTTCTGTGGATATCCAATATTTAAGGAAATATATCATCTTGAGGCTAGAAAATGCTCAAGAAATGGGGTTCCGGAGATATTACTTTTATTGACTTTAGATTGTGTAAATTCTGAATCAGATGAGATTGCAAAATTTAGAATTAAGCGCGGAATGTCAGCTTTTGAAGAAACTATTAGAGAGTGTTTAAGAGTAGGAGATGTAGCTGCAAAATATAGCGATTCTCAATTCATTCTATTATTACCAACATGTAATTATGAACATGCAATGCTTGTAGCTAATAGATTGATTTCAAAGTTTTATGAAAAAGCAGAAAAATATAAGTGTATAAAAGTGTATATCGATTTGGAGAAAATATCTAACGCTGGAAATATTGTCGATTAAGAAATTTATTTTGTGTGACCGTTATGTGACCATTATGTATTATTATACGATGCATAAGGTTTTTAGTTGTGATTTATATATTGTGAGAGCCGCACATTATGGGAGTTATGTGTGGCTCTTTTTGGTGTATATTATGAAAAAAATATTAGTTATTTTTATTACATTAATTATTGTTATATGTGTACCTGCAACATTTCCAAGACTTTGTGGATACGAGGTTTTTAATGTCGTAAGTGGGAGTATGGAACCTCAAATTCCGGTTGGAAGTGCAGTTTTTGTTAAAGGACAGAATCCTGAGATGATAAAAGACAAAGATATAATATCGTTTTATTCAGGAACAATGTCTCAGGGAATAGTGACTCACCGTGTTATTTCAAACAATATTCAAGAAAAGTGTTTTATTACAAAAGGTGATGCAAATGAAAAGGAAGATTTAATTCCTGTTGAATATTCAAGATTTATTGGAAAAGTTGTGTTTTCAGTTCCTTTTTATGGTTACATTGCAGCGTTTATCAGTTCTCAAATTGGGAAAATTATACTCATTTTAATATTGTTTATATTAATTTTTGTTTCCTTTTTGAGTGAGAATAAGAATAAGGCGGGGGAAAAGAATGAAAAAGAAGCGTAAACGTGATGTTATAGCATTGATAATTGGTTTATGCGGATTATTGATAACAATTTTTGCTGGATATAAAATTTTGATTCAGTATAGAGACTATAAGAAGTCTAATGATTTGTATAGTGATTTAGAAGATAAATATGTAAAAAAATTTAAAGATAAAAGTGGAAAACTGACTGAAAATAATCAAGAGGCAATTAATTGGTATGAACTTGCTGATGTTGATATAGCATCACTTAAGAATCTTAATTCTGATATTATTGGATGGATTTTCTTTGAAAATGAGGATATTAGTTATCCAATTTTGTTTTCGGGCGACAATGAGAAATATTTAAGAACTTCTTTTGATGGTTCATATGCAACAGCTGGTTCATTATTTGTTGATGGTGCTAATAATCCTAAATTTGATGATTCACACACAATAATTTATGGACATAATATGAAAAATCTTAGCATGTTTGGAAAGCTTAAATTTTATAATAGGGATGAAAAATATTATGATACCCATCAGTTTTTTCAAATTCTTACTGATGAATGCATATATAGATATCAGGTTTTTGCTTATGAAACAGTAGATGATAATAGTTTTATATATAGTGTACCTTTTGCTGCAGATGATAATTTTCAAACATTTATTTTAAAAATAAAACAAATTTCTCAAAAAGATACAGGAATAGAAGTATCAAAAGACAATAAAATAATTACATTATCTACTTGTTCAACCAATGGGGACCAGTATCGGTTTGTTGTACATGCAGTAAGAGTTGATACGTATGATAAGGAGAAGGATAATGAAGAGTGAGAAGCAATTAATTAAAGAATTAACAGAGATTATCAAAGATACCATTATGGGAAAAGTAAAATGGAAAGTTCAAGGACAGACTACTGAATACAATGAATTGTCTTTAAAACCGACAGTAGTAGAAGAAGGAATAACCTGGGTGGTAGATGAATGTTATACCTCTTTTGAATGTAAATATAAGGGTGAAGATTTTATTCTTATAACATATGAGATGATACATACTTCTGATCAACAGAAGAAAACAACGAATCTTGTATTTTTACCACCTCTTGGGGTAAGATATTTCGATTTAAGAACGCTTTTGCCTTATTCGATAGAAGCATCGCAAATTCTTACATTTGAAATACATAATCTTTGGATGATGTTGCTTGATATGTATAAAAAAGATCCGCAAAGTGTAGAATTTGATATGGGTCCAAGAGAGCTTACAATTGAATAATTAATTTTATAAAAACTACTCGTATTAATCGGGTAGTTTTTTTGTATAAATGTAATATTGCACAAAATGTGTAATGTAGATTTAGAAAACTTGTTTATTGAAAAGAGTTTCCAACATTGATAAAATTATTATAGGAAACTTAATGTTCGGTGATAGTTTCCAAATTTGGCGGGGGGAGTAGGATGAATAATAGAGAAAAAATATTAGAAGCAACTATCAGGGTTTTTAATCGAAAAGGATTAAAGCTTACAATGGACGATATTGCTTCTGAATTATCAATGAGTAAGAAAACAATTTATACAGTATTTAAGGACAAGGAAAGTCTTTTTGGTGAGATGGTTGATTATTGCTTTGATAAGATTAAAGAAAGTGAAATAAAGATTATATGTGATAAGAATATGACCACAATGGAAAAGATTAGAGCTGTTTTAGGTGTATTACCAGAGGGGTACAAGGAAATCGACTATAGTAAATTATATTGTCTTAAAAGTAAATATCCCAAGATATACAATAAGGTGGAATACAGATTGCAATCAGGATGGGAAAATACAATAAATTTAATAAAACAGGGAATCTCAGAAGGGGTTATCAGGCCCATAAACATCAATATTTTTAAAACAATGATGGAATCAACAATTGGGCAGTTTTTTCAGCGGGATGTACTAATTCAGAATAATATATCTTATGTTGAGGCATTAGAAGAAGTGGTGAATATACTTGTTGATGGGATTGTTGTGTAGATAAAATATATGTTAAATATAAGGATTAACAGAAAAGGAGTAAAGATTTTGAGATTTAAAGCTAGTCAGAAAGCTGCATTTGGATTTGGAGCATTTGGAAAAGATGTTGTATACATGCTTGTAGCAACGTATTTATTATATTATTACAATGTTGTTCTTGGAATAAGTAGTGTGTTCGTTGGAACAGTTATGATGGCAGCCAGAATATTTGATGCTTTTAATGATCCACTAATGGGGATTATTGTTGCCAAAACTAAAACAAGATGGGGAAAATTCAGACCATGGATTTTGGCAGGAACTATTCTTAATGCTGTAACAATTTATGCTTTATATGCGACACCGGAAGCTATGAGTGATAGTGCACTAAGAATATGGCTTGTAATATTTTATTTTGCATGGGGAATTACATATACACTTATGGACATTCCATTCTGGTCAATGATTCCAGCAATTACAGAACCTGGAAAGGATAGAGAAGATCTTTCGTCACTTGCAAGAAGCTGTTCGGGAATTGGAGATGCAGTTCCAACTGTACTTACAATGACTATTGTTCCAATTTTGAGTATGAGTGAGGTTGTAGCTGATTATAGAATTGGATTTAAATGGTGGGCATTAATAATAGCAGTAGTTTTCGTGATTTCAGAAGCTGTTTGTGTATTAAAGGTTCCTGAGAAAACTGTTGAAGAAGAGACTAAAGTGGCAGAAAAGAAAAACTATTTTAAATTATTATTAAAAAATGATCAGGCAATTGTAATTGTTGTTTCAGTTATTTTAGTATATACAGCAATAAATATTTGTGGAAATCTTGTACTTTATTTCTTCCAGTTTGATGTGGGTAATGAAGGTGCATATTCTGTATTTACTGCAGTGGCATTTGGAGCACAGGTTATTACAATGTCCTTAATACCTTTATTTAGAAAGAAATTGTCAAAGGCACAGTTATATCTGGGGGGATTTTTGGTTCAGATATTAGGCTTTGGAGTTATCCTGTTAATGGCATATACACATCTTTATACGCCGGATACATGGTTTGTATTATGTATTCCGGGAATAATGATTTATGCAGGCTATGGAATACTTAACGTAATTATGACTATCTTCCTTTCAGATTCTGTAGATTATGGAGAGCTGAAAACTGGAAGCAGAGAGGAATCTGTTATTTTTTCTATGCAGACATTTACTGTAAAGTTAGCATCCGGTATTGCGGTATTTTTAGCTGGATTGGTTATAGATTGGATTAATCTGGATATAAAAGCAACAGTTCAGTCAGAAGCAGTATTGCATGGACTTAGATTGTGGATGACTATTCCGTCGGTAGTTTTACTTGTTATCGGAATATTTGTATTTAGAAAATTCTATATTCTTGATGATAATAAAATGCAGGAAATTAAGGAGAAACTTTCCAGATAAATTAAAAGTGCAATAATACAGGAGAAGATAAAATGATAAGAAATCTTGGAAATTTGTTTGTGTTAGATACAAATAACACTACATATTGCTTTAGCATTCTTAAGACAGGTCAGTTAGAACATTTGTATTATGGGGAAAAGCTTTATATAGATTCTGAATCAGATGCAGAGGTTTTAAAAGAAAAGCATGCCTTTGCACCTGGAAATACAAATGTATATGATAATGACAATAAAGAATATACTTTAGAAGATATGAGACTTGAGATGTCATCTTATGGTAAAGGTGATATTAGGGAGCCTTTTGTGGAGCTGCTTCATGATGATGGGGCTATTACAAGTGATTTTGTGTTTGATTCTTTTGAAATAAAAGAAGATAAAAATCAGTTATTAACTATGCCTTCAGCATATGATGATGACTATGAGGTGGAAGAATTAATTGTTAAATTAAAATGTAATAATTACAATGAATTCTTGGAATTGCACTATAGTGTTTTTGAGGAGAGAGATGTAATTGTAAAGTCTTCAAAAATAATTAATACTGGTCTGGCACCTGTATATGTAAGAAGACTAATGAGTAATCAGCTTGATTTTGAAAGTTCTGATTATGTTTTTACAACATTTACTGGTGCATGGGCCAGAGAGATGGAGAGAAAGGATAATAGGATAAGTTCAGGAAAATATGTTAATTCCTCTTACACAGGAACCTCGTCAAACAGAGCTAATCCATTTGTTATGTTATCTGAAGAGAAAACAACAGAGGATAATGGTATCTGTTATGGTATAAATTTAATATATAGTGGTAATCATTATGAATGCTGCGAAGTAAATAGTTATGGGAAGCTACGTTTTGTTTCGGGAATAAATCCTGACAGTTTCGAATATCGTTTGGAGGTTGGAGAAGAATTAGAGGCACCAGAGTCTGTTATGACATTCTCGCTAGACGGTTTTAATGGAATGAGTCAAAGAATGCATAGCTTTGTTAGAAATTGTATAGTCCGTGGAACATGGAAGAAAAAATTACGTCCTGTACTTCTTAACAGTTGGGAAGCTGCATATTTTGATATTAATGAAAGTAAACTCCTTAGACTGGCAAAAGCCGGTAAAGAGGCTGGAATTGAGCTTTTTGTAATGGATGATGGCTGGTTTGGCCAAAGAGATGATGATTCATCCTCTCTTGGCGATTGGTTTGTTAACAAGAAAAAGCTACCTAATGGGGTTGGTGGATTATGTAAAAAGATTAATGATCTGGGGCTTATGTTTGGTATATGGATTGAGCCTGAGATGGTGAATGTAAAAAGTGAACTTTACAGAACTCATCCTGACTGGACTATAGAAATTCCGGGAAAAAATCATTCGGAAGGTCGCAATCAAAGAATACTAGATTTGGCTAATCCGGATGTTGTTGATTATATGATAAAGCAGATAGAAGAATTGCTGTTATCTGCAAATATTGATTATGTAAAGTGGGATATGAATCGTACTTTTACAGATTATTATTCAAATTATTTGCCGAAAGAAAGACAGGGGGAGACTGGGCATCGATATGTTTTAGGGCTTTATAAGATGATGAAGACGCTAACTCAGAAGTTTCCTAAAATCTTATTTGAAGGTTGTTCAGCAGGTGGTAACAGATTTGACCTTGGCATATTAAGTTATTTCCCTCAGATATGGGCAAGTGATAACACTGATGCTGTCTATAGAGTTAAAGCAATGACGAGTTATAGTTATGGTTATCCTATGTCGACAGTTACAGCACATGTGTCTGCATGTCCAAATCATCAGACATTACGAACGACACCTTTGCAGACAAGATTTAATGTTGCAGCATTTGGTGTATGTGGCTACGAATGTAATTTCTGTGATATGAAAAAAGAAGAATTAAAGGAAATTAAAACACAAATTAATATCTATAAAGAGTGGAGAAATATTCTTCAATATGGACATTTTTATAGAGGGCGAAATGATAATATACATGAATGGACATGTGTAAGTGATGATAAAAAGAAGGCTTTAGGAATGATAATGCAGGAGCTGGTGGTGCCCAATACACAATTTCATCAGTATTTTCCTAAGGGCTTAGATAAAAAGAGTAAATATTCTTTTAATAATAGAGAAATACGATATAATATAAAGGAATTTGGTGATCTTGTTAATACTGTTTCACCTATTCATATAAAGCAGGATTCGCTTATTCACAATGTTTTGGCAAAGCATGTTACTATGCCTGGAGAAACTGAACAGTATATTGCATCAGGATCGGTTCTTATGGGAGGAGTAAAGCTTAAACAGGCCTTTGCATCTACAGGGTATAATGAAAATACAAGATATTTTCAGGATTTTGCTTCGAGAATATATTTTATGGAAGGTGTAGAATGATAAAAAAAAGAAAGAAGTCATACGCTGTCGTAACAGGTGCGAGTTCCGGAATTGGAATGGAATTTGCAAGAAGATTAGTTGCTGAAGGATATAATATTATTCTTTCGGGAAGAAGATCAGACAGACTCAATCAATTATCTGATGAACTTAAAGTGACAGGCGCTGATATTATAGTGATAGAAGCAGATTTGTCTAAGATAGATAATTGTAAGGTGTTTATGAGTAAGATCCTTAAATATAAAATTTCTGTTTTTATTAATAATGCAGGTTTTGGAGATTGTGGATACTTTATGGATACAGATGTAAATAAAGAACTATCCATGATTGATGTTAATATTAAAGCAGTTCATTTTTTGACCAAAACCATGCTTTTAAAGATGGATATGCAAGGTGGAGGTTATATATTAAATGTTGCAAGCTCAGCAGGACTTATTCCGGCAGGGCCATATATGGCAACATACTATGCAACAAAGTCATATGTTACCAGTCTTACAAGAGCAATAGCAAGAGAATTAGAAGAGCATGACAGTCCAATATACATTGGATGCTTATGTCCCGGACCTGTGGATACAGAATTTAATCAGGTTGCAAATGTTGAATTTGCATTAAAAGGTATTTCTGCTTCATATTGTGTTGATTATGCAATTGCACAGATGAAGAAAAGACAAACTGTTATTATTCCGACTTTGCGTATGAAGATGCTATCTGTTTGCGGAAGATTTATTCCTCAAAAAATATACATTAATTTGACTGGAAGACAACAAAAGAAAAAATTAGGGGTTGACGCTGACGCTTTAATGCGTTAATATAACACTAGTTTGAAACGCAAATAATTTTATAAGTGTAAAATCAATGAGCAAAAGTAAGTACATCAGATGATTCTTTTCAGAGAGCCTGTGGCTGGTGTGAACAGGTAGGATAGTTTGTTTGGAATGGATTTGTTAGATGCGAAGAGAAACATTAAGGAGTATCGGAGCCGTTTCCCCACGTTACAGGGGTTAGATATCGAATTATTTATAATAATTCTGTATCTGAAGAGATTACGTAATTGGTGGCGAATTTTCTAATTAGGAGATTCGCCTTTTTTGTTCAATTAGTAATGAATAAGGGTGGCACCACGATATATTCGTCCCTGACAGGTATTAAATATCTGTCAGGGACTTTTTTAATGTTGATAATATTAGCTTTCATATTTTTAATATTTAAGGAGAGAGGAAATGAGCAGAAAATTAAAACTTTACAAGAAGACAGTAAGTATTGTTAATGAAAAAGCAACACAGATGTATGAAAACCTTGTAGGAGATAAAAAAGGTTTTCTTCTCGAAAGTTATGATAAAAATTATGACAGATATACATTTTTTGGAGTTGAACCGGAAGAGATAATCAGTTCAAAGGGTAATTCTCTTGTGATAACTAATAAGAATGGAAATACACAGGTAAGGGAAGGCAATCCTTTAGAGCTTTTAAAAGAGTACTATAGTGAGTTTGAGATAATAAAGGATAATGACGAACTTGCGTTTTCAGGTGGTCTTGTAGGTAATCTTGGATATGATTTTGTAAGATATACAGAAGTTCTTCCTGATAATAATACTGATGAAATTGGGATTGAAACAATACAGATGATGTTAATGACAGAGTTTATAATGGTTGACCACGTTGCAGAGACATTAACAGCTATTGTACTTTGTGAAGATTCTGAAGAGGGAAAAAATAAAGCTCTTGATAAAGCTGCAAAGCTGATAGAAAAAGCAAAGAATGGAACAGATTCAAAGGAGAAGCAACAATTTGTTCATGACGGTAAGATTGTTAAGCAGTCTGATAATTTGGAAGAGTATTGCAAAAAGGTAGATAAAATTAAGAAATATATAAAAGAAGGCCACATATTCCAGACTGTATTATCACAAAGATGGACTATAGAGACAAATCAGAAGGGCTTTGATTTGTATAAGGAATTAAGAGAGCTGAATCCATCTCCATATCTTTATTATTTTAATTATGGGGATTTTGAAGTAATAGGAAGTTCACCGGAGATGATAGTAAAGCAACAGGGAAATAAAGTATATACATGTCCAATAGCTGGTACGAGAAGACGCGGTGTTGATGCTGAAGAGGATGCTTTATTAAAAGATGATTTACTTCATGATGAAAAAGAGAGAGCTGAACATGTAATGCTTGTGGATTTAGCAAGAAATGATATGGGACGCATTTCTGAATTCGGAACTGTAAAAGTAACACAGTTTATGGAGGTAATGAATTATTCACATGTTATGCATATTGTTTCAATGGTAGAAGGAAGGAAAAAGGGAGAATTTCATCCACTTGATTTAGTTTCATCATTTCTGCCAGCAGGAACTTTAAGTGGTGCACCAAAGATAAGAGCAATGGAAATTATTGATGAATTAGAAACAGTAAGACGTGGACTGTATGGAGGAGCAACAGGATATATTGATTTCTCTGGAGATATGGATTTTTGTATAACAATAAGAACCATGGTAAAAAAAGATAATAAAGTATATCTACAGGCAGGAGCTGGTATTGTAGCAGATTCTATTCCTGAGAATGAATATAAAGAATGTTGTAATAAGGTTATGGCACTTGCAAAGACATTGGTTGAGGAGGAGAATTTATGATTTTATTAATAGATAACTATGATTCATTTACCTATAATCTTTATCAGTATATAGGAATCTTTGATCATGATATCAAGGTCGTTCGTAATGATAAGATAACAATAGATGAAATAGAAAAATTAAATCCCGATAGAATTGTTCTTTCGCCTGGACCAAAGAATCCTTCCGAGGCAGGAATATGTATGGATGTGGTTAAGAAATTTACAGGAGTAAAGCCTATTCTTGGAATTTGCTTAGGTCATCAGTGTATAGGAGAAGCGCTTGGTGGGACAGTAACATATGCCAAAGAACTTTTTCATGGAAAACAGTCAGTTATAGAACATGATGGAACAAGTATTTTTACAGGCATTGATTCACCAATAAAAGTTGCCAGATATCATTCGCTGGCAGTTTCAGAGGAAAATCTTCCAGAATGTCTTAAAGTTCTTGCAAGAACAAAAGATGGAGAAATTATGGCAATGAAGCACGTGGAATATCCTGTTGTAGGATTGCAGTTCCATCCTGAATCAATTTACACAGAGCATGGAAAAAGGTTAATTGAGAACTTTCTTATAGACAATATATAGGAGAACAATATGATATTAGATAAAATTGTAGAAGATAAAAAAGTAAGATTAAAGGAACATAAGAACAATGTTTCTTTGGCACAAATGATAAAACTTGCTGATGAAACTCCGACAAGAAATAAAAATTGTTTCTACGATAGTCTCAGAAAAGAAGGAATATCAATAATTGGAGAATTCAAAAAAGCTTCTCCGAGTCTTGGCAGGATAGATAGTAAGATTAATCTTATAGACAGAATTGATGAATATAATGCATCAGTAGATGCAATTTCATGTCTTACTGAGCAAGATCATTTTAATGGAAATAATGATTATTTAAAAGAAATAAGAGAAAAATCAAATCTTCCTATAATAAGAAAAGATTTTATGATTGATGAGTATCAGTTCTATGAGGCAAAAGCTATTGGTGCAGATGCAGTTTTACTTATAACAGCTATATTAGATGATTGTCAGATGAAAGATTTTTATGATTTGGCAAGAGAACTTGAACTCGATGTTCTGGTTGAAACTCATGATGAATATGAAATAGAACGAGCATTAAAGATTGATCCGAGAATAATCGGAATAAATAATAGAAATCTAAAGGATTTTACAATAAGTCTTGATAATACAGTAAGACTTCGCAGCTATGTTCCGGAGGATAAGGTGCTGATATCTGAAAGTGGAATTATGGATGAAAAAGATGTCAGGTATTTAAAGGATGCAGGGGTTGATGGTTTTTTGATAGGAAGAGCATTTATGGAATCAGAAAACCCAAAAGAGTTAGCAAAACGCTGGAAGGCTGTGTAGATGGAAGTTAAGATATGTGGAATAAGAAAACAGGCGGAGATAACATATTTAAATGAATACAAGCCGGAATATGCCGGATTTGTTATTTGGGAAAAAAGTAAAAGATATGTATCTGTAGAAGATGCTGATAAATTGATGAAGCTGCTTGATAATGATATAAAAAGAGTTGCAGTAACAGTTGCTCCAACTTTAGAATTGATTGAACAAATTAATGAAACTGAATTTGATATTATTCAGATACATAAAAATTTGTCAGAGGATATGATAGAAAAATCACAAAAGCCTATATGGTATGCGATAAATATATCTGAGGTTGAAGAAATTAAATCTAATCTGCAATTTATTAAAAATTTACCGTGCGAATTATATACAAAAATAAGGGCAATTGTGGTAGATGGAGCAAAATATGGATCGGGGCAGACCTTCAAATGGGATGATTATTCATTTGATGAATTGAAGGAAATGCTTACAGATAAGAAAATAATTCTTGCTGGTGGATTGAATTGTGATAATGTTAAAAATGGAATTAATAAATTTAAACCAGATGTGGTAGACGTAAGTTCCGGCGTTGAAGGGACAAATGGTAAAGACAGAGAACTGATTAAATTATTTATAGAAAGGGCTAAAGAAAATGAATAATAAAGCTTATTACGGAAAATTTGGAGGACAGTATGTTGCAGAATCACTCATGAATACTTTGAAAGAAGTAGATGAAGCCTTTGAGGCTGCAATTAAAGATCCTGAATTTATAAAAGAATATAATTATTACCTTAGACAGTATGTTGGTAGAGAAACTCCCTTATACTTTGCAGAGAGATTAAGTGAAAAATATCAGACAAAAATTTATCTTAAAAGAGAAGATTTAAACCATACCGGAGCTCATAAGATTAATAATGTTATTGGCCAGATATTATTGGCCAAAAGAATGGGTAAAACAAAGGTAATTGCAGAGACAGGAGCAGGACAGCATGGTGTAGCTACGGCAACGGGAGCAGCACTTTTTAACATGGAATGTACAGTATACATGGGAAAGGAAGATATCCAAAGACAGGCTCTTAACGTTATGAGAATGGAAATGCTTGGTGCCAAGGTAGTATCGGTAGAGTCAGGAAGCAATACACTTAAGGATGCAACAAACGAAGCTATAAGAACCTGGGCTAAGACTGCTGAAGATACATTTTATGTAATCGGTTCTGCAGTAGGACCATATCCATATCCAAAGATGGTTAAAGAATTCCAGGCAGTAATAAGCAGGGAAGCAAAGAAACAGCATTATGAAGTTGAAGGAAAACTTCCAGATGTCGTAATGGCATGTGTAGGTGGTGGTTCAAATTCCATAGGAATGTTTGCAGATTTTATTGATGAAGAAAATGTTGAACTAATTGGAGTTGAGGCAGCTGGAAAAGGAATAAATACCGGAGAACATGCATCGGCAATGGCAATGGGTAAACCAGGTGTATTACATGGAATGCGTTCATATCTTTTGCAGGATGATGACGGAAATGTGCAGTTAGCTCACTCAATTTCAGCAGGACTCGATTATCCGGGTGTAGGTCCGGAGCATGCTTATCTTAAGGATTCAGGCAGAGCAAAGTATGTTTCCATAACTGATGTTGAAGCAATGGATGCACTTATGGAGCTTACACAGTTAGAAGGAATTATCCCGGCAATTGAAAGTGCTCATGCAATAGCATATGCCTTTAAGAAAGCTAAAGAAATGACACCGGACCAGTCAATGATAGTTTGTTTATCTGGAAGAGGTGATAAGGATGTACATACAATTTCAGATTATCTTGCAGGAAAAGGATATTTAAACTAGGAAGGTAGAGTAAAATGAACGGAAATAGAATCGAAAATAAATTAAGCGAATTAAAAGAGCAGAATAAGAAAGCATTTATTACATATGTGACAGCAGGACTTCCGGATTTGGAGAAGACAAAAGCAATAATAAAAGCACAGGAAGCGGCTGGAACAGATATTATAGAGCTTGGAATTCCATTCTCTGATCCAATTGCAGACGGGCCGGTTATTCAGCAGGCATCATACGAAGCTATTCTTAATGGTTCAACACTTGGAAAAATATTTGTTTGCCTTGAGGAATTAAGACAGGAAGGCGTAAATATTCCAATCGTTTTTATGATGTATTACAACACAGTTCTTCATTACGGAGTAGAGGAGTTTGCAAAAAAATGCCAGGAAACAGGTGTAGATGGTCTTATTATTCCGGATTTACCATTTGAAGAGCAGGATGAATTAGCAAGCGCATTAAAAGGAAGTGACAAAACAATTTTATTACAGTTAGTATCACCTGTATCCAAGGAAAGAATTCCTATGATATTAGAAAACGCAAGAGGATTTGTTTACTGTGTATCTTCAATGGGAGTTACAGGACAAAAAGACAGCTTCCACAAAGAGATTATTAATTATTTAAAGATGGTTAAAGAAAATTCGAAAATACCGGTAATGATGGGATTTGGAATTAAAACTGCTAAAGATATTGAACCGATGAAGGATATTATAGATGGTGCAATAGTAGGTACACATTTTATTAATGTTTTAAGAGAATCAGATTTTGATGAAAAAGTAGCAGCGAAATACTGTACAGATTTTAAAAATGAAATGAATAATTTATAGATTATACATATTTAAGGAGAGTGGAAAATATGATTAAAGAAGCAATAGTTAAGATTGTTGATAAGCAGGATCTTACATATGATGAAGCATATAGTGTAATGAATGAGATAATGAGCGGAGAGACTACACCGACGCAGAATGCGGCCTTTCTGGCAGCATTGTCAACCAAAAGTACAAAATCAGAAACAATAGATGAAATAGCAGGATGCGCTGCTGCTATGCGTGAACACGCACTTACAGTAGATGCAGGTGACATGGATACTTTTGAAATAGTAGGAACTGGTGGAGATAATGCACAAAGCTTTAATATATCAACAACTTCAGCATTTGTGGCTGCTGCAGCCGGAATGAAGGTATCAAAGCATGGTAACAGAGCAGCTTCTTCTAAATGTGGAACAGCTGACTGCCTTGAAGCTCTGGGAGTAAACATCGAGCAATCTCCACAAAAGTGTCTCGAATTATTAAATGAAACAGGATTGTGCTTCTTTTTTGCACAGAAATATCATACATCGATGAAATATGTTGGATCAATTCGTAAAGAACTAGGAATTAGAACTGTTTTTAACATTCTTGGACCGCTAACAAATCCTATTCATCCAAAGAGACAGCTTCTTGGTGTATATGATGAAAGCCTTGTTGAACCTCTTGCACATGTTCTTTATAATCTTGGAGTAAAAAATGGAATGGTTGTATTCGGAAAAGAGAAACTAGATGAAATATCAGCAGTAGGACCAACTCTTGTATGCGAATTTGATAATGGAAATTATAAAACATATGAAATTAAGCCGGAAGATTTTGGACTTTCAAGCTGTAAGAAGGAGGAGCTTGTAGGAGGAACTCCAGAGGAAAATGCACAGATAACCAGAAATATTTTAAGCGGAAAAGAAAGAGGACCAAAGAGAACTACTGTTTTACTTAATGCCGGTGCTGCTTTGTATATTGGAGGTAAAGCTACGTCCTTGGAAGAGGGGGTAAAATTAGCCGGAGAAATAATTGACAGCGGAAAAGCATTAGAAAAATTAGAAGAGTTTATAAAAGAAAGTAATAAAAAATAAAAATATAAAAAAATAATGTCGCTCTGTTTAAAAATAGAGTGACATTATTTTTTTTGTTAAAAAGACCAAAAATTTAGTGAAATTTAGTGATAATTAACAATTTACATTATGCCATATTTCAAATTATAATATAACTGCGAAAAAAAACGAAAATAATTTAATGGGTAGATTTATTAATGTAATTTGTTTTGTACTTTGAGTAAACAATTTTCTGACTGTGATATAGACCAAAATATCCTGAAAACATATAGCTAAAAGCAATGGAAAGAAGAAAATATGGCATTCCGTCATATCCAAATAATTCAAAGCTTATAAGCAAAGATGTAATTGGACAATTTGTTACTCCGCAAAATACTGAGGTCATGCCTACAGCAGTACATAAGGTTGGCGAAAATCCAAATAGATTTCCGTACAGACAACCAAAGGCAGCTCCGGTACAGAAGGAAGGAACGATTTCTCCACCTTTGTATCCAGCTCCTAAAGTAAGCGCCGTAAAAAGCATTTTAAGAATAAATGCTTCAGGTCTGACAGTACCGCTGATACAGTTATCAATGATGTTCATACCAGTTCCATTGTATGTCTGGCTTCCGACAATGAGGGTAACGGCAAGTACAAAGCAGCCGCCGGCAAATACTCTTAAGTATTGATTTTTGAATACTTTTTTGTATAGATCCTGCGTCTTGTGTAAAAGAATGCAGAAAACAATGCTTAATAATGCACATAATGCAGCAAGTATTGAAATCTGTATGGCGGTTATAATGTTAAACTTTGGAATTTCATCTATAAGGAAAAATTCATTTTTAACATCAAACTTTGATGCTACTCCATTTGCAACAAGAGAGCTTATCACACATGGAACCAATGCAGAGTAATGCATTACACCAACACTTATCATTTCCATGGAAAATATAGCTGCGGCCATAGGTGTTCCAAAAAGGGAAGAGAATGCTGCACTCATACCACACATTATCATTATGTGTTTATCTTTTTCGTCAAAACGGAAAAGTTTTCCGAGTGAATTACCAATACTGCCTCCCATTTGAAGAGCAGCACCTTCACGTCCGGCAGAACCACCAAAGAGATGGGTAATAAGTGTTGAAATAAAAATAAGTGGTGCCATTCTAAGTGGAAGTTCATCCCCGGAATGAATTGCAGATATTACAAGGTTAGTTCCGCCATCATTCAAATTTTTTAAAGCGTGGTACAAACCTACAATCAAAAGACCGGCAAATGGTAACAGAAAAATTAACCATGGATGTTCAATTCGTGTTTGTGTAACAATGTATAGTCCTTTATAAAATGCTGTTCCGCAAAGACCTACTATTAAACCGACAAGCATGGAAAAAATAACCCATTTAATTGAAGTTATTGTTCGTTGAAGATTGTGTTTCATTTTGTGAATTACAATTTCATTCATTTGTTAAATACCTCATAAGTTTTATGCATAAATACTAGCATTTATATGATTTTTTTACAAGTCAAAGAGACTTTAATTCTTGTAAGGTGTTTATAAAAATGGTACAATACTACTAATTATAAGTTCAGGAGGGATAATAATGAGAACAAGCGGTGTTTTAATGCCTATTTCATCACTTCCATCTCCATATGGAATAGGTACAATGGGAAAAGAGGCAAGAAAATTTGTTGATTTCCTTGTAAAATCAGGACAGACATACTGGCAGATACTTCCAATATCTCCAACAAGCTATGGTGATTCACCATATCAGTCTTTCTCAAGTTTTGCAGGTAATCCATATTTTATTGATCTTGAGTATCTTTGCAAAGAAAAATTACTTAAGAAATCAGAGTGTGAGGAGTTTTATTGGGGAGATAATGAAAAGTATATTGACTATGGCGTAATGTACATTTCAAGATACGCATTACTTCATAAGGCATATGACAGATTTGTAAATAATACTCCTGAAGATTTTGACAAGTTCTGCAAAGACGAGGCAGAGTGGCTTGATGAGTTTGCATTATTTATGGCACTAAAGGATGCAAACGAAGGACAGTCATGGTTTAACTGGGATACAAAATTAAAGCTTAGAGATGCAAAAGCAATCGAAGAAGCTAAGGAAGAGTATGCTGAGGATATTAATTTCTATAAAATGCTCCAGTATTTATTCTTCAAGCAGTGGAGAAGTTTAAAAGAATATGCAAATGACAATGGAATTAAAATAATTGGAGATGTTCCTATTTATGTATCAGGAGACAGTGCTGATGTCTGGGCAAATCCAAAACAGTTCTATCTTGACGAAGAGCTTAATCCAATTGAAGTAGCAGGATGCCCACCGGATGCGTTCTCAGCAGACGGACAGCTTTGGGGTAATCCACTTTTCAGATGGGATGTAATGAAAGCTGACGATTATGCATGGTGGACAAAGAGAATTTCTGCTATGGCAAAGCTTTATGACATTGTTAGAATTGATCACTTTAGAGGATTCGATTCATATTATGCAATTCCAGCAAAAGATAAGACAGCTGTAAATGGTAAATGGAAGGAAGGTCCTGGAATGGACTTGTTCAATAGTCTTGAAAAGAAGCTTGGTAAACTTCCGATTATCGTTGAGGATTTAGGATATCTTACTCCATCAGTTAAGCAGTTACTTGCTGATTCAGGATTCCCAGGAATGAAGGTTATCCAGTTTGCATTTGATTCAAGAGAGGATAGTGATTATCTTCCACACAATTATCCAACAGATTGTGTAGTTTATACAGGAACACATGATAATGATACAGTAATGGGCTGGATGAAGTCTGCACCAAAGGATTCTGTTAAGCTTGCTAAGAAGTACTTAAACCTTACAAAGGAAGAAGGCTATAACTGGGGTATGATGAGAGCTGCATGGTCATCAGTGGCAAATATGGCTATCGTTCCAATGCAGGATCTTTTAGGTCTTGGTTCAGAAGCAAGAATCAATACTCCATCAACATTAGGTGATAACTGGAAATGGAGAGCAACAGCTGATCAGATTAATAATAAGATTGCAAAGAGATTCCATGAATGCATGGTAATGTATGCAAGACTTCCTGAATATGAGCTTAAGAAGATTGCTGAGGAGAAAGCAGCAGCAGAAGCGTTAGAAGCAAAAGAAGCAGAAGAAGCAAAAGAAAAAGAGGTATAATAATTGCCCTTTCCTCATATATTAATTATATGAGGGAGGGGTTATTTTTTATGGACAATAAAGAATTTGGAATATATAAAGATATTCAAAGTAGAACAAATGGAGAAATTTACATAGGAGTTGTAGGACCGGTAAGGACAGGGAAATCAACATTTATAAAGAAATTTATGGAATTATGTGTTTTGCCTCATATGTCTGATAATAATGATATGAAAAGGCTGGTTGATGAATTGCCACAATCGGCTCAAGGCAAAACAATTATGACAACAGAACCAAAATTTATTCCCAAAGAAGCAGCTGGAATATATTTAGATGATAATAGTATAGTAAAAATTCGTATGGTTGATTGTGTTGGATTTTTAGTTGATGGAGCTGATGGATATATGGAAGGTGATAATTACCGAATGGTAAAAACCCCATGGCAAGAGGAGGACATGACGTTTAAAGAAGCTGCATCAATTGGAACAACAAAAGTTATAAGGGACCATTCAACAATAGGTATAATGGTGACCTGTGATGGCTCATTTGGAGAATTGAAACGAGAAAATTATGTTGTACCTGAGGAAGAAACTGTAAGAGAATTGAAAAATACTGGAAAACCATTTGTTATAGTGCTTAATACAATAAGACCATTTGGAAACGATACAATTTCATTAAAGAAAGAATTAGAGGAAAAGTTTGGTACACTGGTTATTCCATTAAATTGCAATCAAATGCAAAAAAATGATGCCATAGCTATTTTACATAGTATTTTAATGGGTTTTCCGATTAAAAAAATTAATTATATTGTACCAAAGTGGACTGAGATGTTGCCAAATGATAATGATATAAAACAGAATTTATTAAATTTTGCATTCAAATTATTAAAAAGTGTAAATACTATGAAGTCTCTTGAAACATATTGTGTCGAAAACAATAAAGACAATAAGAATAGCAAAGAAGAGTTGACAGTAATATCTAATAGCAAAATAAATCTAAGTGATGGAAGTGCAACGGTAACTTTAAAAATTGATGATAAATTCTATTATCAGTATTTGTCAAATATTACAGGAACCAATATAGAAAGTGAATATCAACTTATGTCGCTGATTCGTGATTTGACAGAGATAAAGAAAGAATATGATAAGATTGAAGGAGCTTTCATATCAGTAAAACAAAAGGGATATGGTGTAGTTATGCCAGAACTAAATGACATTACAATGCAAGATCCACAGCTCATAACTCATGGAAGTAAATATGGTGTTAAAATGAAAGCAGTATCTCCTTCTATTCATGTTATTAGAGCGAATATTGAGACTGAAATAGCACCAATAGTTGGAAGTAAGGAACAAGCTGAAGATTTAATAGAATATATAAAAAGTAGTCAAAGAGAAGATGGAGTATGGTCTACAAATATTTTTGGAAAAACAATTGGTGAACTAATGGAAGATGGAATACATAATAAGATTTCACAAATGGATGATGAATGTCAGATGAAACTACAGGATACAATGCAAAAAATTGTAAATGATACTAATGGTGGAATGATTTGTTTTATAATTTGATTTGAAAAAGTATACCGTTTCATATATCATGTAAATATAAGGTTTTAATTTGTATCGTGGGAGAAAGTAATATGAATGAAACATATGATAAATTGTTAAAATGTTTTGAATGTATTAAATCAAAAATAAACTTCAAACCATCAGTAGCCCTTGTTTTGGGTTCAGGCCTAGGTGATTATTGTGAGACTATTAAAGTGGTTGATACTATTGATTATAAAGATATTGATGGTTTTCCAGTATCAACAGTTCCGGGGCATGCTGGAAGATTTATTTTTGGATACATAGGAAATGTCCCTGTTGTATGTATGCAGGGACGTGTTCATTATTACGAAGGATATGAAATGAGAGATGTTGTCCTTCCTATTAGATTAATGAAATTAATGGGAGCAGAGATATTGTTTTTGACAAATGCGGCAGGAGGTTGTCAGCTTGGGATGAAAGCTGGAAGCCTTATGCTTATAAAAGACCATATTTCATCGTTTGTCCCTTCTCCTTTAATAGGAAGTAATATTGATGAGTTGGGACCACGTTTCCCGGATATGTCAGAAGTGTATGATAAAGATTTGCAATTTATTGTTAAAAAAAGTGCTGCGGAATTGGATATAGATATAAAAGAAGGCGTATATATTCAATTTACTGGTCCGGCATACGAAACTCCGACAGAGGTTGCCATGGCTCGTTTGCTTGGGGCATCGGCCTGTGGGATGAGCACTGTATGTGAAGCAATTGCTGCTAAGCATATGGGAATGAAAATAGTTGGTATTTCATGTATCACAAACCTTGCTTCAGGTATTTCACCATTTCCATTATCTCATGAAGAAGTTCAAAATACTGCCAATGAAGTTGCACCAAAATTTAAAGCTTTAGTAACAAAAGTAATTGAAAAAACAGGAGAAAAAATATGCAAATAGTATTTATTCATCATAGCTGTTTTCTTGTTGAAATAGATGATAAAGTATTAATATTTGATTATTTTGATGGTGATAGGGTTAACGGATATAAATTCACAGGAAAAATTCCAACATATGAACCACAGACGCGAATTTATATGTTTTCAAGTCATTGTCATCAGGACCATTTTGATATGGATATTTTAAGATGGGCTGACAGATATACAAATATTAAATATATTTTATCGAAGGATATAAGAATAAGTCCTAATTTTTTAAAAAAACATAATATTAATCCACAAGTTAGAAACAGGGTTACCTTTGTAAGCCACGATAAAGAATATGAAGTTGATGGCATAAAGATTAGTACATTGAATTCTACAGATGCCGGAGTGGCATATTATGTTGACGTTAACGGTGCAACATTTTTTCATGCTGGAGACTTAAATGACTGGAGAATGGAAGGGATTGGAGAACTGATGAATGGAAGAATGAATAAAAATTTCAGGCATCAGATTTCAAAATTAAAGGACAAGCCTATAAATGTTGCTTTTTTTCCATTAGATTCAAGAATTGGAAACTATACATTTGAAGGAATTGATTATTTTGTTAAGAATACAGATGCAGAATATATTTTCCCTATGCATATGTGGCAAGATTATTCAAAAATAAAAGAATATAAAAAAAGGCTCACAAATAAAGAGATGGCCGATAGAATTATAGAAATAGAAAGAGAAAATCAGAATTTTATATTTGGAGAAAATCCAATATATTGAATTTCTTGTTAACTTCATTTATAATTAATGAGGTTGTATTTTAATACAAGATTTGGAGGAATAAAGTAATGGGTGATTTTTTGATGTGTATTGCACAATATATTATTATAATGGCTGTTTTGGCAGGAATTGCATTCGTGGGAATGACACTTGGAATAAAGACCAGAAAAAATAAAGATGCCAAAATGAGCGAATTTGACGAAGAGAAATAATTTTTGGAGGAACCATTTAATGAAAAAGAGTTATGGCGTTAATGAATTAAGACGCATGTATCTGGAATTTTTTGAAAGTAAAGACCATTTGGCTATGAAGAGCTTTTCTCTTGTTCCACATAATGATAACAGTTTATTACTTATCAATGCTGGAATGGCACCTCTTAAGCCTTATTTTACAGGACAGGAAGTTCCACCAAGAAGAAGAGTTACTACATGTCAGAAGTGTGTAAGAACTGGTGATATTGAGAATGTAGGTAAAACAGCTCGTCATCTTACTTTCTTTGAAATGCTTGGAAATTTCTCCTTTGGAGATTATTTTAAGCATGAAGCAATTGCCTGGTCGTGGGAGTTTTTGACAGAAGTATTAGGACTTGAAGCTGATCGTTTATATCCATCTATATATGGAGAAGATGAGGAGGCTTTTGAGATTTGGAATAAGGAAATTGGTATTGATGCTGACAGAATCACACGTTTCTACAGAGATCCGGAAACTGGTGAGTGTGATAACTTCTGGGAGCACGGTGCTGGTCCTTGTGGTCCATGTTCTGAAATCTATTATGATAGAGGAGAAAAATACGGCTGTGGCGGACCTGATTGTAAGGTTGGTTGTGAGTGTGACCGCTTCATGGAAGTATGGAACAACGTATTTACACAGTTTAATGGCGATGGACATGGTGGATATGAAGAGTTAGAGAATAAAAATATTGATACTGGTATGGGACTTGAACGTCTTGCAGTTGTTATGCAGGATGTAGATTCAGTATTTGATATTGATACAATGAAGGCTATCAGGGATAAAGTATGTGAACTTTCAGGAAAAACATACCAGACAGATGCAATTGATGATATTTCTATCAGACTTATTACAGACCATATCAGATCATCAACCTTCCTTATTTCAGATGGTGTAATGCCTTCTAATGAAGGAAGAGGATATGTGCTTAGAAGAATTATTCGTCGTGCAGCAAGACATGGAAAAATGCTTGGTATTGAAGGAACATTCCTTGCACAGATTTCACAGGTAGTAATTGATGAGTCTAAGGATGGATATTCAGAACTTGAGGAGAAGAAGGACTTTATTCTTAAGGTTCTTACCCAGGAAGAGGAGAAGTTTGCAAAGACTATTGATCAGGGTCTTTCAATTCTTTCTGATATGCAGGAAAAGATGCAGTCTGAAGGAAAGAAGGTTCTTTCAGGAGAGGATGCATTTAAGTTATATGATACATATGGATTCCCTATTGATTTAACAGCAGAGATTCTTGAGGAAAAGGGATTTTCATATGATGAAGAAGGCTTCAAGGTATGCATGGAGAAGCAGAGACAGACTGCAAGAAGTGCTCGTAAAGAGACAAATTATATGGGAGCTGATGCAGATGTATATAATCAGATAGAGTCTGAGATGACAACAGAATTTGTTGGATATGATAAGCTTACAGACGAGTCTGAGGTTGCTTACCTTACAACAGATGCCGAGGTCGTAGAGGCTTTAAGTGATGGAGATAAGGGATCAATAATCGTACCTGTTACACCATTTTATGCAACAATGGGTGGACAGCAAGGAGACAAGGGTATCATAACTTCTGAGAGTGGTACATTTGTGGTTGAGGATACAGTTAAGGTTGTAGGTAACAGATATGCTCATGTTGGATATGTATCCCAAGGTATGATTAGAAATGGGCAGAAGGTTACATTGTCTGTAGATGCCAAGCTTCGTAATAAGACATGCCGTAATCACTCAGCAACTCACCTGATGCAAAAGGCACTTCGTGAAGTTCTAGGAACACATGTAGAGCAGGCTGGTTCTTTCCAGGATGGAGAGAGAACAAGATTTGACTTTTCTCATTTCTCAGCAATGACAGCTGAAGAAATCAAAAAGGTTGAAGATATTGTTAATGAGAAAATTGCTGAAGGAATTCCGGTTGTAACAGATGTAATGACTGTTGATGAAGCTAAAAAGACTGGTGCTATGGCTTTATTCGGAGAGAAATACGGAGAGACAGTAAGAGTAGTTTCAATGGGTGATTTCTCTAAGGAATTCTGTGGTGGTACACATGTTAAGAATACAGCTGATATTGCAGCATTCAAGATTCTTTCAGAGAGCGGTGTTGCTGCAGGTGTAAGAAGAATCGAAGCACTTACAGGTGATAATGTATTAAATTACTATGCTAACATAGAGAATGAGTTAAATGAGGCTGCTAAGATTGTCAAGTCTACACCAGCTAATCTTGTTGAAAGACTTGAGCACCTTATGGCAGAGATTAAAGCCCTTTCCAGCGAGAATGAGTCATTAAAGAGTAAGGCAGCTAAGGATGCACTTGGTGATGTGATGGATCAGGTTACTGAGGTTAATGGTGTTAAACTTCTTGCAACCAGTGTTGACGGAGTTGATATGAATGGTCTTAGAGAACTTGGAGACCAGCTTAAGGAGAAGCTTGGAGAAGGTGTGGTTATACTTGCATCATCGAATGAAGGCAAAGTTAATCTCATTGCCATGGCAACAGACGAGGCCCAGAAAGCAGGGGCACATGCAGGAAATCTTATCAAAGCAATTGCTTCAAAAGTAGGTGGCGGCGGCGGTGGACGTCCAAACATGGCGCAGGCCGGAGGAAAGAATCCAGCTGGTATTCCTGATGCATTAGCAGAGGCAAAAATTGCTCTTGAGGGAATGATAAAATAAAAAACAGGAAAATTATTCAAAACCTGTTGACAAATTGTGATGTTTTGCTATAATTATTTCTAGTGCAATTAAGAATTACCTTACAGTTGATGCACAATACACAACTGGAGGGAGGTTAGGTGTAAGCTATGTCAAGTGTAATCGTAAAAGAAAACGAGACTTTAGATAGCGCTTTACGCAGATTCAAGAGAAACTGTGCTAAGGCTGGTATCCAGCAGGAGATTCGTAAGCGTGAGCATTACGAGAAGCCATCAGTAAAGCGTAAGAAGAAATCTGAAGCAGCTAGAAAAAGAAAATACAATTAATTTGTATTACGAAGACCGTCGCTATGCGATGGTCTTTTTTTGCATTATCTGATGATTGCAATTGCAGAAAAATAAGTGTAGAATACATTAGAATGAATTGGTACAAATTAAATATTATAATTTGGAAGGAGAATTATGATGACAAAAATAGATATTATTTCAGGTTTCCTCGGAGCAGGAAAAACAACATTTATTAAGAAAATGCTCGAAGAATCCTTCAAGGATGAGCAGGTTGTATTAATTGAGAACGAATTTGGTGAAGTTGGAATTGACGGTGGATTCTTAAAAGATGCCGGTATTGAAATTACAGAGATGAATTCAGGTTGTATCTGTTGTTCATTAGTAGGAGATTTTGCAACAAATCTACATGAGGTTATAAACAAATATCATCCTGACAGAATACTTATTGAGCCTTCTGGTGTAGGAAAATTATCAGATGTAATGAAGTCTGTAATTGATATAGAAAAAGAAGAGGATGTTAAATTAAATGCGCTTGTTACAGTTGTTAATGCACTTAAGGCGAGCAAACAGATGAAGGCATTTGGTGAGTTCTTTAACAATCAGATTGAGTATGCCACAACAGTTATTTTAAGCAGAAGTCAGAATGCTACTCCGGAACAGCTTGAGTTTTGTGTAAAACAGATTCAGAATTTAAATGCAAAAGCTGCAATTATCACTACAGACTGGAATTCTATTTCAGGAAAGAAAATACTTGAGGTAATGGAAGGCCAGGATAATCTTGAAATGAAGGTTATGGCAGAAGCAAAGCACGAGCATCATCATGACCACGACCATCACAATGAGGACGAATGTCCGGTATGTGGGGGACATCATGACCATGACCACGAGCATCATCACGATCATGAGCACGAGGACCACGAGCATGAGCACCATCATGACCACGAGCATGAGCATCATCACGACCATGAGCATGACCACGACCATGGAGAAAATTGCACATGCGGCTGTCATGAGCATGACCACCATCACCATCATCATGCAGATGATGTATTTACAAGCTGGGGCAAGGAAACTCCTCATAAATTTGTAAGAGAAGATATAGAGAACATTCTTAAGAAATTTGTAGATGATGACAATATTCTTCGTGCAAAAGGAATGGTTGAAGGTGTTGACGGACAGTGGATTTACTTTGATATGGTTCCGGGTGAGTATGAAATCAGAGATGGAGAGCCGGATTATACAGGAAGACTTGTTGTTATCGGAACAAATATTTCAGAACATGAGCTTGAAGAAATTTTTGGAATTGCATAAATAAAAGAGAGGTTTTTTATGGCAAAGGAAATACCAGTATATTTATTTACAGGATTTATGGACAGTGGAAAAACTTCATTAATTCAGGAAACACTATTTGAAAATGAATTTGGAGATGGCTCAAAAGGTCTTCTTATAATGTGTGAAGATGGTGAGAAAGAATATAATGAAGATAAGCTTAAAACTGTCAATTTCAGACTGACAACTATTGAAGAGGAAGAAGATTTTACAGACGATAAGCTTCAGTCTCTTAATGATGAATATTTGCCTGAACAGGTTTTTATTGAATACAATGGAACCTGGGGAATAGATAAGATTCTTGAGGCAAACCTTCCAGAAGGATGGGTTATTGTTCAATCTCTTGCTACTGTAGACAGCACAACATTTGATTTATATATGAATAATATGCGTGCAATTATGCAGGAACAGGTTTTTGCCAGTGATGTTGTTATTTTTAACAGAACAGATGACGATACAGACAGAGGCCGTCTGCGTAGAATGATTAAGGGGATCAATAGAAGAGCTCAGATTGTTTATGAGCGCAAGGATGGAACAATTGATGAAAGACCGGAAGAACTTCCCTTTGATATAAATGCAGATATCATTGAACTATCTGATGCAGATTATGGAATCTGGTATATGGACGCAATTGACAATTATAAGAAATATGAAGGAAAGAAGATTAAGTTCTTAGCTCTTGTATATAATCCTGATAAACTTAAAAAAGGAATAATGGTTCCAGGAAGGTTTGCCATGACATGTTGTGTAGATGACATTACCTTCATTGGATTTAAGTGTAAGTATGAGAAAGAAAATGAACTTCCTCATAAGTCATGGATTAATATCACAGCAGAGGTTCATGTAGAATTTGCCCGCGAATATAAGGGTAAGGGTCCGGTCTTATATCCAATATCAATTGAACCAGCAGAGAAGCCGGCAGATGAGCTAGTATACTTCTCATAATTAATTGTTATACCTTTATAAAATAAAAATATTGATTAAAAACTTAATTTAATTTACAATAGAAAAGCGTGTAACGACTTTTATACAATAAAAGTAAGATTTTATATTATACACTAGGAGGGAAAGATGTATCCAATAGTTCGTAAAGAAAAATTAGCAGATAACATTATTCTGATGGATATTAAGGCACCAAGAGTAGCTAAAGAGTGTCTTCCAGGACAGTTTATTATTGCTAAAACTGATGAAGTAGGCGAGAGAATTCCACTTACTATTTGTGATTATGATAGAGAGAAAGAGACTGTAACAATTGTTGTTCAGACAATTGGTGCAGGAACAGAGAGAATGATGGCTCTTGAAGAAGGTGACGAGCTTGAAGATTTCGTTGGACCTCTTGGATGTCCTTCAGAACTTTGTGAAGAGAAGAATCTTGAAGAGACAAAGAAAAAGAAAATTATATTTATCGCAGGTGGACTTGGAACAGCTCCGGTTTACCCACAGGTTAAATGGTTACATGAGCATGGTGTTGACGTTGATGTCATCATGGGATTCAGAAGCCAGAATATTGTATTCTTTGAGGAAGAGATGAAAGCTGTTGCTGGTAATGTATATGTTGCAACAGATGATGGTACATACGGATTCCACGGAAATGGAAGCCAGCAGCTTGAAGCACTTGTAAATGCAGGTAATAAATATGATGTATGTGTTGCTATCGGACCAATGATTATGATGAAGTTTACCTGCTTACTTACAAAGAAGCTTGAAATTCCAACAATCGTTTCAATGAACCCAATCATGGTAGATGGAACAGGTATGTGTGGAGCTTGTCGTCTTGTTGTTGGCAATGAAGTTAAATTCGCCTGTGTAGACGGACCAGAGTTTGACGGACATCTTGTTGACTTTGATCAGGCTATGAAGAGACAGCAGCAATATAAGACAGAAGAAGGAAGAGCAAAGCTTGCATATGAAGAGGGAGATACTCATCATGGTGGCTGTGGACACTGCGGAGGTGACAAATAATGGGTGATGTATTAGTAAGAATTCCAGTTCGTGAGCAGGAGCCTCAGGTTCGTGCAAAGAACTTTGAAGAAGTTTGTTTTGGATATAATGAAGAGGAAGCTGTAGAAGAGGCTTCACGTTGTCTAAATTGTAAAAATGCTCAGTGTATGAAGGGATGTCCAGTATCAATCAACATTCCAGCATTTATTGAACAGGTTAAGAATCGTAATTTTGAAGCTGCATACCAGATTATATCTGAGTCATCAGCACTTCCAGCTGTATGTGGACGTGTTTGCCCACAGGAGAGTCAGTGTGAAGGAAAATGTATCAGAGGAATTAAAGGTGAGCCGGTTGCAATTGGTAAGCTTGAGAGATTTGTTGCTGACTGGGCCAGAGAGAACGGAATCAAGCCTAAGAAGGCTGATTGCTTAAATGGTAAGAAGGTTGCTGTAATCGGATCGGGCCCTGCAGGTCTTACATGTGCAGGAGATCTTGCTAAATTAGGATATGATGTAACTATTTTTGAAGCTCTTCATAAGGCTGGTGGAGTATTAAGCTACGGAATTCCAGAATTCCGTCTTCCAAAGGATAAGGTAGTTGCAGCTGAAGTAGAGAATGTTAAGTCTTTAGGCGTTAAGATTGAGACTAACGTTGTAATTGGAAAGTCAGTTAAGATAGATGAGCTTATGGCTGAAGAAGGATTTGAGGCTGTATTTGTAGGTTCAGGTGCAGGACTTCCTAGATTTATGGGAATTCCTGGTGAGCAGGCAAACGGAGTATTCTCTGCAAACGAATTCCTTACAAGAAATAATCTTATGAAGGCTTTTGAGGAAGGATACGAGACTCCTATTTCAAGAGGAAAGAAGGTTGTAGTTGTTGGTGGTGGTAACGTTGCCATGGACGCTGCAAGAACTGCTCTTCGTCTTGGTGCAGAGACACATATCGTATACAGACGTAGTGAGGAAGAACTTCCAGCTCGTAAGGAAGAAGTACATCACGCAAAAGAAGAGGGAATCATCTTTGATCTTCTTCAGAATCCAACTGAGATTGTTGTTGATGATGAAGGATGGGTTAAGGGAATTAAACTTATTAAGATGGAGCTTGGTGAGCCTGATGAATCAGGCAGAAGAAGCCCTGTTGAAATTCCTGGTTCTGAGTATGAGATTGAGTGCGATACAGTAATTATGTCTCTTGGAACATCTCCTAATCCACTTATCTCTTCTACAACAGAAGGATTAGAAATCAACAGAAGAAAATGTATTGTTGCAACAGAAGATGGAGCTACATCTAAGGATGGCGTATATGCTGGTGGAGATGCAGTTACAGGTGCAGCTACAGTTATCCTTGCTATGGGTGCTGGAAAAGCTGCTGCTAAGGGTATTCATGAATATCTTTCACAGAAATAAATAATATAAAATTATTAAATTGAGCCGAACTGATATATTAATATTGGTTCGGCTTTACTAGTCTTTATTATTGCAACGCCTATATAAATCGTATATAATTTAAAAGATAATATTCTAAAGAAAAGAAATCGAGGTAGAGGTCGTGAGACAACGGATAGGGCAGATTGCCAGTGGAAAATTTGATTGCGTGAAGCCTGTTATAAAGTTTTCAGAAGAAAAGATAGAGGTGCAGGTGATTGAAGGTAATTGTGAGGCAGGAAGCTTTGTTATATCATGTTCAAATCAAATGACGATTCGAGGAGTGATTTATTCAACAAACTCTAGAATGGAATGTCTAAATCCACAATTTGAAGGGGAAGAAATCCGAATTCGATATAAATTTAATAGTGAAGGCTTATGTGAAGGTGATAAAGAAACAGGCACATTTGCAATTGTTTGTAATCAGTGTAAATATAGAGTAAATTTTGATGTTACAATTACAAAAGCTTATCCTGAGTCATCTATTGGAATAATTAAGTCATTAAAAGATTTCTCTTCACTTGCAAAAGAAAACTGGGAAGAGGCTTATCAGATATTTTATCATAAAAGTTTTGTGAATTTGATTGATTTCAAAGAAACAAAAGAGATGATGATTTACAAAGGCATTTATGCAGCGAAACCATCTTCACAAAATCTTGAAGAATTTCTTGTAGGTATTAATCAGAAATCTAAAATAGAAATAGAAATAAATAATGATTCATTTATATATGACGATTTTCGAGAAACATTAGAGGACTCATTTATAATATCTAAGAACATGTGGGGATATACATCATGTAAATTTGAAACAGATTGCGAATTTATAAGATTGTCAAAACCTCTTATTACAACAGAAGATTTTATAGGAAATAGTTTCACATATAATTTTGGGGTTGATGAGAGCAAATTACATGCTGGAAATAATTATGGAAGAATTTATATTACTACTCCATATAAGAGTTTGCTTGTAAATATAGAAGTACATTTACATAAAAATGAAAATATAGATGAATTAAATGAAAGAAAACAAATTAAAGATTGCAAAGTAGGTATAATGGAATTGTACCAGGCGTATCGTTTAAAGCGTATTGTTACAGGCGTTTGGTCAAATGAAACAGTAGACATTCTTAATCATTTAAATGCTCTTTTACCAGGTGAACCTATGTATCGGTTGATGAAGGCTCAGGCATATATTATTAATAGACAAAGACAGGAAGCGGAATGGATTTTGTCTGATTTTAAGAGAGAATGGGATGACCATGAAGCTCCAATTTGGGGTTATTATTTGTATTTAATGACTCTTATGGAGAGAGAACCTTCATATGTTGATAGAATGACAAATGAAATTGAAGATATATTTAATGAAAATCCTGATTCAATTTTATTATTTTGGGTTTTGACTTTTTTGAAAGAAGATTATTACAATAATAATAGTAAAAAACTAAAAGCAATTGAGAGTTGGATTATGAATGGGTGTTCATCACCATATTTGTACATTGAAGCATATTACATATTATTGCAGGAACCTTATCTTCTAAATAAATTAAGTGCATTCGAACTAAGGGTATTGAGATGGGCTGTTAGAAATCATGCAATATCAAAAGAAATTTCTGAACAGATTTTTTCAATTATTGAGGTTAACAGACAGTTTAATAAGGTTATATTCGAAATTTTGTGTGGAGCTTATGAGGTAAATCCAAAACCAGAGAATGTTGGAATGATTTGTAGCTACCTCATTAGGGGACAAGTTTATGATAATAAGGCTCATGAGTGGTATGAGAAAGGTATAGAGCTTGAACTTAGAATCACAGGTTTATATGAAGCCTATCTGCTTTCAATGGATGATCGAAAACTACTTAAAGTTCCTAAAATTATTCAGATGTATTTTCAATATGAAAGCAATTTGTCATATAAGAAGATGGCGGTACTTTATAATAATATTATTGTTGCAAAAAATACTAATAGTAATATGTATGAAAAATATAGAAATGCAATGAGTAAATTTGCTTTCGACCAGGCACTACAGCGACATATGGATGATAATTTAGCTGTACTATATGATGATATGCTTGAACTTGGAGTGGTAAACGAGGAGTTAGCACATTCTCTTGCATCAATACTTTTTATGCATAAACTTATTGTTTTTGACAAAAAAATGGTTAGAGCAATAGTCTATCAAGGCCAGTTGAAAGATCCTCAGATTGTGCCAATAGTTGATTGTTATGCATATTTTCAGGTTTATTCAAATGATTATATTGTTCTTTTTGAAGATGAAAAAGGACATAGATATGTAAATACTATTTCATATCAGTTACAAGAATTGATTGAACCAGACAAATACTTGAATAAATGCATCGATTTAGCACCTGATGAAATACCATATATTATTTCTATATTAAATTCAAAGAATAAATATTTTAAATTTGATGATTCTGATAAAAAATATTTTAAAAAATTAATATTTTCAGAACTTATATCAGAAGAATACAAAGCTATTATGCTACCAGAAATAATTCGATATTATCAGAATAATAATGATGAAAATATAGTTAAAGAATTATTAATGAAGGCTAATTATAATCAGATGACAAAAGAATCAAGAAATTATCTTATTAATGTATTGGTTAAAAACAAGCAATATTCTTTGGCATTTGAGTTAGTTCATAAATATGGAATAGATCAGATAAATGATTTTTCAAAGGTTAGTATTACAAGCCATATGATTAGGGAGGCAGGGAAGGAGGAAGATGATTTTCTTCTAACCCTTTCTTCAGAATGCTATAAATGTGGTAAATATGATGATGTTATCTTGGATTATCTGTGTGAATATTATATTGGTCCAACAGATAATATGGTTAAAATTTGGGAATCAGCATTAAATTTTGATGTTGATACAAAGGAAATTGAAGAAAGAATTCTTATACAAGCTATGTATTCGTCCGATAATATCGAGGAATTATATAAAGTGTTTAAAAAATACTATAACCATAATGGAAGAGAAATCGTAATACTAGCATATATTTCATTTGCGGCACATGAGTATTTCGTTGCTGAAAAGAAAATAAATTCAGAAATTTTTGAAATAATTAAATCTAGGTATTTGTCTAATAAGAAACTAAATGATGCCTGTAAACTTGCATTATTTAAATTTCTTGCTGACAATAATTTGGATGGTGTTATTGAATATAAAATTTTGGATGAACTTTTATCTGAATATATTAGACGAAATATATATTTTGCTTTTTATAAGAAATTAAATATAAGCCTGATTTCAAAATATCATTTATACGATAAAGTATTTCTTGAATATAGAACTAATCCTGCTAATCATGTTGTTATAAATTACAGTCGGGATGAAGATGGAAATGAATTTTTAACTGAAGATATGACGAACATTTATGACGGAGTTTTTGTTAAGCAGTTTGTAATGTTTTTCGGTGAGATGATTCAGTATTATATTTATGAGGAATATGAAGGTCAGACTGAAATTAAAAAAAGTAATCGAATATGTAATAACAGTTTATATAATATACAGGATGAAAGCAGATATAATTTGATTAATCAGATGTTAATGTCGGAAGTATTGAAAGATTGTGATTCGTTAAAGAAAAATATGCAAGAGTATAATAATCTTTCTGATATAGCAGAAAATGCTTTTAAAATAATATAATACGAGGATAAAATGGAAGTAAAATCATCTTATTTTCTTGGTATTGATTTAAATAATAAATATGCCATGATTAGTTATTATCAACTTAATATGAAAGAGCCTGAAACAGTAAGTCCGATTGCTGGAAGTCAGACATATCAGATTCCGCTCATTCTTGCCAAACGAAAAGAACTTGGTCAGTGGTATTATGGCGACAATGCACGCAAAATGGCAAAGAATAGTGAGGTTATATGTATTGATTCACTTTTAAACAGAGCCTTAAATAATGAAACAATTTTAGTTGAGGATGAGTTGTATAAAGCTGAAGAATTATTGGCCTTATTTATCAAAAAAATTGTTTCATTACCGCAAAAATTAGGGAATCCGGAAAATTGTGATAAACTTGTTATTACTCTTGATCGACTCACAAAAGAAAATATGGAGCTTTTTTGGAGAATTCTACCATTAATAAATCTTCAGACAGAACAGTTTATGATTATTGATCATAAGGAAAGCTTTTATTATTATTCATTAAGTCAGGAAGAATCTTTATGGACACATGATGTTTTTTTGTTTGAAGCAGAAAATAGCAATGTTAAATATTTATCATTAAAACGTGATATGAGAACTAAGCCACAGATGATTTCGATACAGGAAAGTTCAAAATATTCATTAACTGATAACATAGATGAAGAGTTTGCTAAAATAGTTGATACTGTATTTGATAACAGGCTTGCTTCAACCATATATCTTGTTGGTGATGGCTTTGATGGAAACTGGATGAAAAAATCATTAAATATCTTATGCCGAGGAAGAAGAGTATTTCTTGGTAAAAACCTTTTTTCAAAAGGGGCTTGCTATGCTGCATTAGTTAGACAGAATGAAGATAATTGGCCTTTTATCTACATGGGTGAAAATGAAATGAAGTTCAATTTAAGCCTTAAAGTAAAGGATAAAGGTAATTTATCATTTTATAATTTGATTAGTGCTGGTCGAAATTGGTTTGAGATAAAAGGTGAATGTGAACTGATTTTATCTGATACAATAGAGATTGATTTTTGGAAACAATTACCAAATAGCAGAGAGGCAAGAATTGAAACCTATGAGCTGACAGATATACCAATACGACCAAATAAGGCTTCAAGAATTAGAGTTACTGCTGTTCCAATATCTGATGATAAAATATCCATAGATATTAAGGATTTGGGATTTGGTGAAATATTTAGAAGCTCAAATAAATCGTGGCATTTTACAATTTCAATGTAGGAGTAAGTATGGGAGAATTATTATTATGTAATGAACCTATAGCAGCAATACCATATTTTATCGAAAATGTTTCACTAAATATATATTCGATAGAAGAGCTTTGTTACTATATTAAGTCTAATACATATATGTTAGATCATAGTTTTATGAATGAAGAACTGTGTATATGGTTAGAAAAACAAATTAACATGCCTAATTTGGCAAATCAGTTAAGAAGAATGATGCAAAATCATGTCGCATTATATGAATTTGTATTTGAGATAATTAGAACCACTGGATATTTTTCGATACAGGAAATGCAGGATATTATTCTTGCAATAAGGCAATTTGAAGAAAAGTCTGATTTTGAATGTAAAAAAATTAGAGTAGACAAGATGTTAGAACAGGGCAAATATTTAAATAGTCTTTACGAATATAAACAATTATTGGATTCAGCTGATGCGTTAAAAACAGAAAAAGAGATTATTGGTAATGTATGGCATAATTTAGGAACGGCTTATGCTAGAATGTTTTTATTTAATGATGCTGCGGTGTGTTATCAAAATGCGTACAATTTTAATAATAACATTGAATCTGTTAAAGAATGTATTATGGCATATAAATGTGCTCATGAAGATAAATATATGCAAAATGTTATTGAAAAGAATAATCTTTCAGAAAGACAAATTATAGAGATAATTGATGAATTATCGTATACAAATGATAACTTAACTGAAATAGATTTAGAAACTTCTAATAATCAAATTTTAGAGTGGAAGGAAGAATATAGAAAAAATGCTTTTTTCTAATTTTTTTAAAAAGAACCAAAAAGATAAATTACGACTAGAAGAAGAAAAAAAATATGTAAAAATAGAAAACAACACTAATGAATCGGGTTTTGATGTTCTTGATTTATGTGAACAGCTTATTGAAGCGTCAAGTGAGTTCGAAGATATTAGACAACAGTACATAAAACAAACAAACTATTATAATGATTGTCTTAAAATTGAACAATTATTGGAGAATGAGAGTCAGGAATTAAAAGAAATTGCTACAAATTTGACTAATCTTAATATTGCAAGAAATGAACTTATAAATTCAGAAAGTAAAATGTCTGATACTCAATTTTCTCAAATTCAGGAAATTGAATCAGAGATACCAAGAATTATTAGTCGATTAAAAAACAATGAAATTCGACTTGATAGTATTAAGAAGAATATGAAGTTTATTGAAGGAGAGAAGGTCGAATGGGAAATAACACGAGAAGATTGTAAAAAAGAGCAAAGAAATTTAAGATATTTGTCTATAGTAATATTATTTTTATTTGCTCTTGTGTGTGTGTCCTGTGTGGTAGCATCGGTTGCATTAAAGGTAAATACTCAGCTTTGGATGTTTATTGCTGCTGCAGTTGCGGTCCTCGTTAGTGCTTATATTGTAATAAAATATCAAGAATGTAATACTCAAATCAAACAATGTGATGTAAATGTAAATTATGCAATAACTCTTATGAATAAGACAAAGATTAAGTTTGTTAATGTTCAAAATGCAGTTAGCTATACTTGCGAGAGATTTCATGTTAAGAATTCTTACGAATTAAATGTTTTATACGATTTGTATATAGATACTGTACGAGAAAAAGAGAAATTTCGAAAAACTAGTGATGAATTAGAATATTATAATAAGCAGTTTTTAGATTTTCTGGATAAAAATGAAATTTACGAATCAAAAATATGGCTGAATCGTGCAAATGCAATTCTTAATAAAGATGAAATGGTTGAAATAAAACAAGATATATTAGAGAGAAGACAAAAGAGCAAAAGTAGTCTCGGTTATTGTGTTGATAACATAGCAGATATCAGAGCAAAAATAGTAAAAAATAAGCAAAAACTTGGGGATAAGGTTGAACAGGTCAATGAAATTTTAAGACGTGTTGCCCAATTAAATACCAATTTACCAGATTGATGAATTATTGAATAAATAATTGAAGTAGAGTATAATTTCAAAGAATGTTTGAAAATACAAAGTATGTTTAAGGAGAAATAAATTAATGAGTAAAGTTAGAACAAGATTTGCACCAAGCCCAACAGGAAGAATGCATGTAGGTAATCTTCGTACAGCACTGTATGCGTATCTTATTACAAAGCATGAGGGTGGAGATTTTATATTAAGAATTGAAGATACAGACCAGGAAAGATATGTAGAAGGTGCTGTAGAAATAATTAACCGTACCTTAGAAAAAACTGGGCTGATTCATGACGAAGGACCTGACAAAGATAAGGGATGTGGACCATATGTTCAAAGTGAAAGACAAGCAAGCGGAATTTATCTTGAATATGCAAAAAAACTTATAGAAAAAGGTGAAGCATATTACTGTTTTTGTGATAAAGAAAGGCTTGATAGCTTAAGAACTGAAGTGGGTGGAAAGGAAATTTCAGTTTATGATAAGCATTGTCTTCATTTATCAAAGGAAGAAATAGAAGCTAATCTTGCGGCAGGAAAACCATATGTTATTAGACAGAATAATCCTACAGAAGGAACAACAACATTTGAAGATGAGATATATGGTGATATTACAGTTGATAATTCAGAGCTTGATGATATGATTTTGATTAAGTCAGATGGATTTCCTACTTACAATTTTGCAAATGTAGTAGATGATCATCTTATGGGAATTACTCATGTTGTTAGGGGGAATGAGTATCTTTCATCATCACCCAAATATAACAGATTATATGAAGCATTTGGTTGGGAAGTTCCAGTTTATGTTCATTGTCCGTTAATTACTGATGAAACACATCAGAAGCTTTCAAAAAGAAGTGGTCATTCATCATTCGAAGATTTAATTGAGCAGGGATTTTTGACAGAAGCTGTTGTAAACTTTGTTGCACTTTTAGGATGGAGTCCAACTGATAATCAGGAAATCATGTCACTTGATGAGCTTGTTGAAAAATTTGATTATCACCATATGAATAAAGCTCCAGCAGTATTTGATTTTACAAAGCTCAAATGGATGAATGGGGAATATATCAAAATGTTAGATTTTGATAAATTTTATGAATTAGCAGAACCATATATTAAAGAAGTGGTTAAGAAAGATTATGATTTAAAGAAGATTGCTAAGATGGTTCAGACAAGAATTGAAATATTCCCTGACATTAAAGATCATATTGATTTCTTTGAAACTCTTCCAGAGTATGATGTTTCGATGTATACACATAAGAAAATGAAAACAAACTCTGAGACTTCTCTTGAAGTATTAACAGAGATTCTTCCAAAACTTGAAGCGTGGGATGATTTTAGTAATGATGCTTTATATGGAATGCTTTCTAAGTATGTTGAAGAAAAAGGTTGCAAAAATGGTTATGTTATGTGGCCAATAAGAACTGCTATTTCTGGAAAACAAATGACACCAGGTGGTGCAACAGAACTTATGGAAGTTCTTGGAAAAGAAGAATCTATCGCAAGAATTAAAAAAGGAATTGAATTACTTTCAAAATAAGCATATGAATTTTAACAAATCTCAAACATCCGCCATCCGTCATAAGGATGGCGCGATGATTGTTTTGGCAGGTCCTGGTTCAGGCAAGACTGCAGTAATCACACATAGAACTAAAAACTTAATAAAAGAATATAATATAGATCCCAAATCTATTTTGGTTATTACATTTACTAAAGCGGCTGCTTTAGAAATGAAACAAAGATTTATTCAGCTAATGGGTGAAGAAAAAGCAAATGTTAATTTTGGAACATTTCATGCTATATTTTTTACTATACTTAAACATGCATATAATTTTAGCAGTTCAAACATTATTACTGAAGAACAAAGATATGAGTTAATGAGAGACATTATTTCTCATTATGATGTTGAATTTAAAGATGAAAATGATTTTATAGGTAATTTATATTCAGAAATCAGTCAGATAAAAAATGCCAGACTTGATATTAATACATATTATTCAAATCAATGTGGGGAAGAAATCTTTAGAAATATTTATAATGATTATGTTAATCGTTTAAATAGGAGTAAGCTGATAGATTTTGATGATATGTTAACTTATACATATGAATTGTTTATAGAACGAAAAGATATTTTAGCTGCTTGGCAAAAGAAGTTTAAATATATATTAATTGATGAATTTCAGGACATAAATTTTATTCAGTATGAAATTATTAAGATGCTTGCACTTCCAGAGAATAATTTGTTTATTGTAGGAGATGACGATCAATCAATTTATAGATTTAGAGGTTCTAAACCTGAAATCATGCTAAATTTTGATAAAGATTATCCAAATGCAAAAAAAGTTATTTTGAACACAAATTACAGATGTGGAAAATATATCGTTGAAACATCAAAAAATCTAATTTCGAATAATAAAAAAAGATTTGAAAAGGATATAGTTGCTGCAAAAGATGATGAAACACCGGTTAATTATATTACATTCGAAAGTAGAAAAGATGAAAATTTGTACCTGATAAAAGATATAGATTCTAAAATTAAACAAGGACAATCTTTTAATGATTTTGCTGTTTTATTCAGAACAAATACCCAACCACGGGGATTGATAGAACAATTAATTACTTATAATATTCCTTTTAAAATAAAAGATTATATTCCAAATATTTATGAACATTGGATTGCAAGAGACTTATTTTCATATATAAAAATTGCAATAGGTTCAAGAGAAAGGAAAGATTTTTTAAGAATAATTAATCGCCCCAAACGATATATAAGTCGAAATTCATTATATGGTCCATATATTTCTTTTGATGAATGGATAAAATTGTATGATGAACAGCCATGGATTGCTGAAAGAATTGAAAAGCTTGAAATGGATATGAAATTTATTAGTAAAATGAGTCCGTATGCTGCAATAAATTATATTAGAAGAGGGATTGGATACGATGATTTTCTCATAGAGTTTGCAAAGTACAAAAACATAAACAAAGAAGAATTTTTTGATATTATCGACGATATTCAATTTAGTGCAAAAGGATATAAGACATTTGATGAGTGGTATGAACATATTGAACTATATACAAGAGAATTAAAAAAACAAGCAGAGAAGAAGCTTAATAATTCAAATGCTGTTACTTTAGCCACAATGCATAGCTCAAAAGGCCTTGAATTTGAAAATGTTTATATAATTGATGCAAACGAAGGTATGATGCCATATAAAAAAGCTGTTCTTGAAAAAGATATAGAAGAAGAGAGACGACTGTTTTATGTTGGAATGACAAGAGCCAAAACGTCGCTATCAATTTATTCTGTTAAATCAATTAATGAAAAAGATTCAGTTATATCACGATTTGTTATAGAATCAAAAACGAAAAAAGAAGAGATGTAATTTACATCTCTTCAAACATTTCTTCGTCAAGTAATTCATCAAATCGATCCGCAGCTGCTTCATATTCATCGGGATCATCAATATATTCTACTGATGGAAGACCTTTTTCGTCTTCATAATATCTATAGAGATATACATTTCCCTCAGCATTGTCTTCACCTTTTTCATCAAGAGGAACAAGTGCAATATAGTCTTTTTTAAATGCTTCAAAAATAGTTAAAATTCTGCATTCAATCTCACCATCTTCAAGGTCAAGTGTAACACGAATATCATCAATTTCGTCTTCTGTTACAGGTTTAATTTTTTCATTTTGCATAAGTTTTTTCTCCTTTTATATAATAGCCTGAATGTAGATTTCAGGATGCTCTTCAAGACTTAAAAATTCTGATGTATCTGCTAAATGCACAACTGGTCTTGTAAGCTTATTTGTAATATATATTATTCTAGCGATTTTGTCATTACTTAACAATACCTCAGAGTTAATATATGAATTTGCAATTTTTTCAAGAAAAGTCAAAATGTATTTTGGATGATATTTGTTTATTCCTTCCTGTTCGAAATTGGAAATAACATCAAAAGGACATAACGCACTTCTGTAGCATCTATTCGAAGTCATAGCATCATATACATCAGCAATAGCAATAATTGATTCAAAATCACCTAATTTATCTCCAGAAACACCATAAGGATAACCAGTTCCGTCATATCGTTCGTGATGTAAAAGAATAGCTCTTTTGACCTTTAAATCTAAATCCATATCTTTAACAATATCATATCCAAAAGAAGGGTGATATTTAATAAATTCATATTCCTGTTGGGTAAGCTTTCCTGGTTTTTGTATAATATCAATAGGTATTTTACATTTACCAATATCATGTAAAAGACCAGCAAGCGTAAGTTGATCTAATTCAACGGGATCAAGCCCAACCCATGTACCAATGAGTCGACAAATAATTGAAACATTCATGCAGTGAGCTGTTGTTGAATCATCTATTTTTTTCATAGCATGAAGCATACCAAAAATGTTATATGTTGTTGAATTTTGCTGGAACAATTCTACTGTATCAATAATTATATTATGTTCATCAATAGGTGTATTTTTAAAAATGATTTCATTAAAGGTTCCTTCTAATGCTTGGACAGAACTCGTATAGCATTCTCTAAATTTAATATATTCAGGAGTCTCTAATAGCTTTTGAAGATGAGTCTGTTCAATTTCAGATTTATGCTGTATTGCTTTTTGAGTTTCATTTGGAATATCACCATCCAATATGGGTACTGAAATAATGCGATAGTATGTTAAGTGATTTATCATCTGCTGTGTTAGTGCAGTATTTTTTGGAATAATTAATTGGCCATTTTTAGAATAAACATTTTCAGCAACAATCATATTCTGTGATAATTCTTTTAAATCAACCAAATGCATAATCATAATCCTCTCTGTGACATATTTCCTATATTATACATCTTATTGAGAAAAAATTCTATACAAATATCCTTATTAAAGGTATAATAATTATAAAATATAAAGGACAAATAGGTGGGAAAACATGAATTTAGTTATCAAAAAAGGTGATTTTTCACAGATGGGTGTCAGAAAAATCGGAAAACATACAATTTTTACTTTTGAAGGTAGATTGAATTCAGATTGTCACCTTATTTTATTGGATAGAAAAGAAAACAAAGAAAGAAGGATAGAAGTTACAAATGAATATTACCTTGGTTCTTTGTGTTCAATTGATATTATAGGTTTGGAAACAGATTACTTATATTATTATGAAATAGATGGAGAAAAAATTCTAGATCCATACGCAACTATAATATCAGGCAGAGAAATTTGGAACGATATAAATAGACTAGAAAATGATTATAGCCTATATTGTGGTGTTTCTCGTTTAAATTATAATTGGAAAAATGATATTAAACCTAATATTTCAAAAAGTGATTTAAATATATACAAACTACATGTTCGTGGTTTTTCAATGGAGAACAATAATCGTTATTCCGGAACCTTTTCAGCAATACGAAGTAAAGTTTCATACATAAAAAAAATGGGATTTAATGCAATAGAACTTATGCCTGTGTATGAGTTTGAAGAAATAATAATTCCAGAAAAGAAATCAGTATTACCAGATTATATTAATTGGGAATCAGAAGAAGATGATGTTATTGTTCCATGGGCTGAAAATGAAGAAATTTCTGAAGATAAAACCAAACTTAATTATTGGGGGTATACAGTAGGAAATTATTTTTCAGTGAAATCATCTTATGCAATGAATCCATTAAATGCAGGCAATGAATTTGCTTCATTAGTAAAATTTTTGCACCAAAATAATATTGAATGCATTATGGAGATGTATTTTCCAACTGATGTTAATCACAATTTGATTATCGATGCGCTACATTTTTGGGTTATGCATTATCATGTAGATGGATTTCATATATTAGGTGATAATTTACCAATTACAGCTATTATTCAAGATCCATTATTAAGTTGTACTAAGATTATGTATCATGAATTTACTCATACGCAATTGATGATGCAAAAAGGTAAGGATAATATATTTGTGTATAATGATGAATATATTTATCCATCTCGAAAAATTCTAAATCATATGAATGGTGAATTACGAGAATTTTTGAATCAACAAAAGAAACAAGGAAATAAAAATGGTTTTGTAAATTATATTGCAAATAATAATGGTTTTTCTCTTGCTGATATTTTTATGTATAATGATAAACATAATGAGGAAAATGGTGAGAGTAATCAGGATGGCAGTGCATGGAATTTTAGTAATAATTATGGCGTAGAAGGTCAAACAAATAAGAAATTTATTAAAACCATTAGGCGTAATAAATGGCGAAATGCCATGATGATGTTGTTTTTGGCTCAAGGCGTACCGCTATTATGGTCAGGAGATGAAATTGGAAATTCTCAAAATGGTAATAACAATGCCTATTGTCAGGATAATAATATAGGTTGGATCAATTGGAAAAATGGATACAACAATAAAGCTAATATAGAATTTATTAGTAAATTAATTGAATTTAGAAAAAATCATCCAATTATTACAAATGCGTTGCCTTACAATTTTAGTGATTATAAGGCTTGTGGTTTTCCAGATGTATCATATCATGGGGATTCAGCATGGATATCAGAATTCCAGCTTAATAGAATGAGTGTTGGAATTATGTATTGCGGTTTGTATTCGCCAGATGATACTAAGCAGGATTTCGTATATATTGGATATAATTTTTATTCTTATTCTGAAAAACTTGCTCTTCCAAAACTCGAGAAAAAGATGCGTTGGTATATTGTAGCAGATAGTAGTGAAGAAATAAGTTTTTTGGATGAACCGTATTTATGTGAAAATCAAAATTATGTGGATGTAATGCCACAGTCAATTTGCATTTTGGTAGGAAAATAAATGAACGCAATAAAACATTTTATTACAATTACTAAGCATAAAAATTTAGTGATGGTTGGTTGCTTTAAGATTGGTTTATATAAGCAAGGATTATTACACGATTTGTCAAAATATACTCCCACAGAGTTTTTTGTTGGATGTAAGTATTATAAGGGCTACATGAGTCCCAATAATGCAGAAAGGGTCGATAAAGGGTATTCATCTGCATGGCTTCATCATAAGGGACGTAATAAGCATCATCTTGAGTACTGGATAGATTACGATATTACAAAAGACGAAAATTCACGAGAACATTCAGGCATGTGTGGAATGAAAATGCCGGTAAAATATGTATGTGAGATGTTTATTGACAGAGTAAGTGCATCAAAGAATTATCAAAAAGAAAAATATACAGATGAAAGCGCGCTTATATATTATAAAAATGGAATGGATCACTACATGATTCATAGAGATACAGGAGCATTACTTGAGTATCTATTAACTATGTTAGCTGTAAAAGGAGAGAAATATACTTACTCATATATAAAAAACAAAGTATTAAAAGGCAAAGTACCATATGAAGCGGAAAAATTATACTCATTAAAGAATTCGCTTCATATCTAGAGGCAGTGGAGCTTCAAAATACATTTTCTTTTTAGTTATTGGATGAACAAAGGACAGACTTTTTGAATGAAGAGCCTGTCTTTTTATATGTTCATAATTGGGGTTGTACAAAAAATCACCAATCAATGGGAATCCTTCGTGTTTCATATGAACTCTTATCTGGTGAGTTCTACCTGTCTCTAATTTTAATTCAACCAAAGACAAATTTTTTTCAGAATTATAATGAAGATTTTTATAATGTGTAATGGCTTTTTCACCTGATTCAAAATTGATACAACGTTCAATTGTTGAGTCGCTTTTTCTTGCAATAGGAGCGTCAATTGTACCATATAATGGCACACATCCTTCACATATTGCATTATAGGTTCTTTTTATTTCATGTTTTGAAACAGCCTGGCTTAATAGTGCTCCGCTAAGGGCATGTTTAGCAATAATTGTAAGTCCAGTTGTGTCGCGATCAAGTCTGTTAATACATCTAAATGTAAATGCCGTATTTTGTGCCTTAAAATAGTACATTAATGCATTGGCTAATGTATTATCATGATTTTTCATAGAAGGATGAATAGGCATGTTTGCTGGCTTATTAATGACTAATAAATCATCATCTTCAAAAATGATATCAAGGGGCAAAAAAATAGGTTCTATATTTTCATCAAATTCGTTTTCTAAAATGGTTGTTTGAATTTTATCGTTATTATTCAATTTCTCATTTGTGTAAGCCCATTTACCATTACGAGTGATACCGTATTCTGTTTTTTTTAAGGCAACCATAACTGCATGTGAGTACCCCTGTTCTTTTAAAAATTTTTCAATTGTTTTACCGCTATTTTTTTCATCTATTTTATAAGTAAGTATTCTTTTCATAGGAATAGTATATCTAATTTCATATGGAAAAGCACGAAAAAAGCATCAGAAACATATAATGAATGTAAAACCATTGAAGGTGCATTGTGAAAGAATTTCCAAAACCATTAACTGCTGCAGAGGAAGAAAAAGCTTTAAAACTATTATTGAATGGAGATAATGCAGCTAAAGATTTACTGGTTCTTCACAATTTGCGTTTGGTTGCTCATGTAGTAAAAAGATATACTTTAGGTGAAGAAGGAACAGATGATTTAATTTCCATTGGCACAATAGGTTTGATTAAAGCTGTAAACTCTTTCAAACCTGATTATGGGAGTAAATTTTCGACTTTTGCAATTAGATGTATAGATAATGAGATTTTAATGTATTTTCGCAGTAAAAAAAAGAGAAAAGGTGAAATATCAATTTTTGAGCCAATTGGAACAGATAAAGAAGGAAACCAGATACATTTGGTTGATGTTCTTGAAAATAATGAACCTGACATAATTGAAAATATAGAAAAAAAAGATGAACTAACAATAGTAATAGAAAATCTTAATCAAATTTTAACAGAGCAGGAATTAGAAATTATAAAAAAAAGATATGGACTTTGGGGAACAAAAGAATATACACAAAAGGAAATTGCACAAGAAATAGGAATATCAAGGTCATATGTTTCTAGAATTGAAAAAAGAGCACTGAAAAAAATGAAAAAAGTATTGGAATAATAAAAAATATATGTTAGTATAATTTCATTCTTTTTTTCAGTTTTGCATTATTCTATGCGATTATTCCCAAAGGAATGGAGAAAAATGTATAGTTCAATTAAAACAGCACTACTTGATGGAATAAAGACAGTTCCAGTAACGGTAGAAGTTGATATTAATACAGGTTTACCTATGTTTGATATGGTAGGAAACCTTGCACCAGAAGTAAGGGAAGCAAAAGAAAGAGTAAAAACAGCTCTTCACAATTGTGGAATTATTCTGCCTCCTAAGAGAATAACGGTCAATATGATTCCGGCAAACATCAGAAAAAATGGCACCGGCTTTGATTTACCAATTGCAATAGCATTATTAATTGGCTTAGGCGTAATAGAAGAGAAAAAATGTCAAGAAATTTTATTTGTAGGAGAATTAAGTCTTAATGGTGAAATAAATCCTGTAAAAGGTATTTTGCCTATTGTTTCTGATGCTGTAGAAAAAGGGGTTGAATGTATTGTTTTGCCTTACCAAAACAAAAATGAAGCCCGTTTAATTCCCAAAGCGAAAATATATGCTTTTAGTAATTTATGGCAAATTATTGATTTTCTAAATAATGATAAATATGAAGAAGATGATGATTCGGAATACAAAAATATTGTTCAAGATTATAGTAAAATAGCAGATTTTTCAGAAATAAATGGACAAAAATATCTTAAAAGAACATGTGAAGTTGCTGCAAGTGGAATGCATAATATCATGATGGTAGGACCTCCAGGTGCAGGAAAAACTATGATTGCAGAGCGACTTCCTTCAATTTTACCTCCTCTTACCGAAAATGAAAGATTAGAGCTTTCGAAAATTTATAGTATATGTGGTCTTTTGGATAATTCCACAACATTATTATCTAAAAGACCATTTAGAAGTCCACATCATTCAGTTACAAATGCAGGGCTTATTGGTGGAGGCATTGATTTAAAACCAGGAGAAATATCATTGGCCCATAATGGTGTCTTATTCTTGGACGAGTTAACTGAGTTTAAAAGAAATACAATAGAAGTTTTGAGACAACCAATGGAAGAAAGGAAAATACACTTAACAAGAAATAACAAAAGTACAATTTATCCAGCCGATTTTCTTTTGGTAACAGCAATGAATCCATGCAAATGTGGTTATTTTCCGGATATGCAAAAATGTAGATGTACAGAAACATCAAGACGTAATTATTTAAATAAGATTTCACAACCACTACTTGATAGGATTGATTTGTGTGTCACAGCAGAAACGTTAAATTATAAAGACTTAATTACAAAACAAAAGAATGAATCATCACAATCAATTCGTGAAAGGGTAATCAATGTTCATAAAATTCAGTTAGAAAGATATAAAGATGAACAATTTAATTACAATAGTCAGATACCTTCAAACAAAATAGAAAGATACTGTTTTTTAGATAATGAACTGAAAGCATATATGGAGAACATATATGAACAAAAAATGCTTACAGCAAGAACTTATCATAAAATACTTCGAGTAGCACGAACAATTGCTGATATGGCACAGAGTAAAGATATAAAAATTATTCATCTAAAAGAAGCAGTTTCATACAGAGGAGCAACAGATAAATTTTGGGGAGGATTAATTGAATGAAATATAGATATTGGCTTAGTAATATTAAGGGACTTAGTAATCTGAAATTAAAAATGATATATGATAATAATATCAAGCCGGAAGAAATATATGATAATCCACGAATAATAATTAATAAAATGTATGGATGTGTTGAAAAAGATGTTGAATGCATTGAGGAAAGTAAGAAGAAATGGAATTTAGATATGGAATGGGAAAAGTTTCTAGAAAAATCAATCAATTTCGTTTCAATAGATATGCCAGAATATCCACAAAAGTTAAAAAATATTCATAATGCCCCATATAGTTTATATTATATTGGAAAATTGCCAAATCAAAATAGAAAAGCTGTAGCTATCGTAGGTGCACGTGGTAGAAGTGGTTATGGTAGTGAAGTGGCAAGAAAAATTTCAGGTGAACTGGCTAAATATAACATTGATGTAATAAGTGGTATGGCAAAAGGAATTGATGCCGACGGACATATTGGTGCATTGGATGTAAGAGGAGATACATATGCTGTATTAGGCTGTGGTGTTGATGTATGTTATCCTGCTTCAAACAGATATATATATAATAGAATAGTTGATTGTGGTGGTATTATTTCAGAATATGCACCAGGAACTAAACCTGCACAATATTTTTTTCCAGCACGAAATAGAATAATATCAGGACTAAGTGATTATATTGTTGTAATAGAGGCAAGAGAAAAGAGTGGATCATTAATTACTGCAGATTATGCAATGGAACAAGGAAAAGACGTATATGCAGTCCCAGGAAGAATAACAGATTCATTAAGTGGAGGCTGTAATAGTCTTATTAAACAAGGTGCAGGAGTGATAAATAATATAGATGAATTTATCAAAGATATACTTGCAGAAGATGATTTTTACTGTTCTCAAATAGACTTTCGAAAAAATTTACTTGAAAAAGATGAACTGTTGGTGTATAGTTTACTCGATTTTCGTGCTATAGGTCTGTCCGAATTAATGGAAAAGTTGCCTATGGAATTATATGAGATAATAAATATTCTGGAAAACCTGTGTAATAAAGGATTTGCGCGGGAAATTAATCCAAATTTTTATATTAAAACACTGTAGTTTATAACAAGGAGTTTATGTATGGCAAAGTATTTGGTTATTGTGGAGTCACCTGCAAAAGTAAAGACAATTAAAAAGTTTTTAGGAAAAAATTATGAGGTAATGGCTTCAAATGGTCATGTTCGTGATTTGCCTAAAAGTCAATTAGGAATAGATGTTGAAGGTGATTTTGAACCAAAATATATTACAATTCGTGGTAAAGGAGATATTCTCGCAGCACTTAGAAAAGAAGTAAAAAAGGCAGAAAAAGTTTATCTTGCAACTGACCCTGACCGTGAAGGAGAAGCTATTTCATGGCATTTAAGTAAAGCATTAAAATTAGAAAATAAAGATGTAAGTAGAATTAGTTTTAATGAGATTACCAAGAATGCAGTAAAAGAATCCTTAAAAAATCCTAGACAAATTGATATGGATTTAGTTGATGCGCAGCAGGCAAGAAGAGTATTAGACCGAATGGTAGGTTACAGTATTAGTCCTCTTCTTTGGGCAAAAGTAAAAAGAGGTCTTAGTGCAGGACGAGTTCAGTCAGTTGCATTAAGAATTGTTTGTGACAGAGAAGAAGAAATAAATGCTTTTATTCCTGAAGAGTACTGGTCACTAGAAGCTGATTTGCTTGCTGAGGGCGAGAAGAAACCGATAACAGCAAAGCTATACAAAATTGGAGAAAAATCTGCTGAAATCCAATCAGAGGAGCAGATGAATACAATACTTGAAGAATTAAAAAATAATGAGTATAAAGTGCTTGATGTAAAGAAAGGTGAAAGAGTTAAGAAAGCACCACTTCCGTTTACAACCAGTACCCTACAGCAGGAAGCATCTAAAGCTTTGAATTTTCCTATTTCAAAAACAATGCGAATTGCACAGCAACTTTATGAAGGCGTTGACGTAAAAGGACAGGGGACAGTTGGTCTTATCACATACTTAAGAACTGATTCAATTAGAATTTCAGATGAGGCTGATGCAGCTGCAAGAGAATTTATTGGAGAAAGTTATGGAGCTGATTATTTATCAGTAGGACAAGGAACAAAGAAAAACGAACAGAAGATTCAGGATGCTCACGAGGCTATCAGACCTTCAGATATTAATAGAGTTCCATCTGAAATAAAAGATTCTCTTACGAAGGATCAGTTTAAATTATATCAGCTTATTTGGAAACGTTTTACAGCTAGCAGAATGTCAAATGCAATTTATGAAACAACTTCTGTAAAAATTCAAGCAGGTAATTATAAGTTTAATGTATCAACTTCAAAAGTGAAATTTGAAGGATTTGAACTTGCTTATACAGAAGCCGACGATGAAAAGAAAGAGAAGGCTGTTACACTTAAATCAATTGATAAAGATACAAACTTATCACTCGTGGAACTTATGCCAAAACAGCATTTTACACAACCACCGGCACACTATACAGAAGCGTCACTTGTAAAAGCATTAGAAGAACTTGGAATTGGTAGACCAAGTACCTATTCTCCAACAATCACAACAATTATTGCTAGAAGATATATAACAAAAGAGGGTAAAAATTTATATGTAACTGAAATTGGTGAAGTTGTAAATTCAATTATGAAAGAATCTTTTCCAACAATAGTAGATGAGAATTTTACGGCTAACATGGAGAATCTTCTAGATGGAGTTGCTGATGGTGTTGTAAATTGGAAAATGGTTGTAAAGAATTTTTATCCTGATTTGAATGATGCTGTACAAAAAGCTCAGGATGAACTTGAAAAAGTTACAATTTCAGATGAAATTTCGGATGAAATATGTGATGTATGTGGACGGAACATGGTTATAAAGTATGGTCCATATGGTAAATTTTTGGCATGTCCTGGTTTTCCTGAGTGTAAAAATACAAAGCCTTATTTTGAAAAAATTGATGTTGCATGTCCAAAGTGTGGCAAAGACATAGTTTTAAAAAAGACAAAAAAAGGTCGTAAATACTATGGATGTATTGATAACCCTGAATGTGATTTTATGAGCTGGGGAAAGCCGGTTTCACAAAAATGTCCAGAGTGTGGAGGGTATATGGTTATTAAAGGAAATAAAATTGCCTGTGCAGATGAAAAATGCGGGTATGTAACAGAAAACAAACAATAGGGGGATAAGTCAGATGAGTGTCCAATTATTAGATAAAACAAGAAAAATTAATAAATTATTACACAATAATAGCTCATCAAAAGTTGTATTTAATGATATTTGTGAAGTGCTTACAGGTATTCTTGATTCTAATATTCTTGTTATCAGTAAAAAAGGAAAAGTTTTGGGTTCAAGTGTTTGCGATGGAGTAGAAGAATTAAATGAACTAGTTGTTGATAAAGTAGGCGGATTTATTGATAAAGAATTAAATGAACGACTTTTAGGAATATTATCAACAAAAGAAAATGTTAATCTTGAAACACTTGGTTTTGGTGAAGAATCAAAAAGCTTTCGTGCAATAATTACACCAATTGATATTGCTGGAGCAAGACTTGGAACATTATTTGAATACAGAAGTGATAGAGAATATGATATTGATGATATTATTCTAACAGAATATGGTACTACAGTAGTAAGTCTTGAGATGATGAGATCTGTAAATGAAGAGAATGCAGAGGAAGAACGCAAGGTTTCAATAGTAAGATCAGCAATAAGTACATTATCATTTTCTGAACTTGAAGCTATTATTCATATTTTTGATGAGTTAGACGGAAAGGAAGGAATCCTTGTGGCAAGCAGAATTGCAGATAGAGTAGGAATTACAAGATCTGTAATTGTGAATGCTTTACGAAAGTTTGAAAGTGCAGGAGTTATTGAATCAAGATCATCAGGTATGAAAGGAACATACATAAAAATTGTTAATGATGTGATCTTTGATGAGTTAGATAAAGTTAGAAATAATTATTAAAATGACGTTTTTTAAAGAGACTTGTGTTCAGGTCTCTTTTTTTACACTATGTAGTAGGATATTCGACAAAAATCTACAATATTTTGTAAAAACTACTTGTGTTTTTTTTCAGAGTAACATATAATAGATATGATAGGAGTACTAAGAAGAACTATACGGAGGGGTAAAAATGATCAATTCGACAGCATTTGATTATATAAATGTATTAGGAAAAGCAGCAGATGCCAGCTGGAAGAGAGAAAATATAATTGCTAATAATCTGGCAAATGTTAATACTCCAGGCTACAAAAGAAAAGATATTGATTTTGAAGCTGTTTTAAATAAAGAATTAGGTGATTGTAAGCATAAATCATTAGATGCGAAAATGTCTGAGCTTGATTTGGGGAGCCTTAGTCCAAGTGTATATACTGATGCAACAAATTATTCATATCGTCTAGATGGAAATAATGTTGATATTGATACGGAACAAGTTGAACTTGCATCTGAGCAGATAAAATATGAGGCATTAACTTCAAGTATCAGTTCAGAATTTGACAGAATCAGAACAGCAATGTCTAAATAATTGGAGGTAGATTATGGGTTTATTTCAAGCATTTAACATTAGTGCGTCAGGAATGACAGCTGAAAGATTTAGAACAGATATTATTGCAGAAAATATTGCAAATGTTAATACTACCTCAACGCCTGATGGGGGACCATACAGAAGAAAGATTGTTACTTTTTCAGAGCGTCCGGTTACACCATTTAGTCAGATTTATTCTTCGTCGAAAAATGCTGCAATTGGAAATGGTGTAAAGGTTACAAAGGTTACTGAGGATTATGAGACAGATTTTATTATGGAATATGATCCATCAAATCCGGATGCAGATGAAAATGGATATGTTAGGTATCCAAATGTTAATACAGTAACAGAGATGACAAATTTAATTGATGCCACTAGAGCTTATGAAGCAAATGCGAATGCACTTGATGCAAGCAAATCCATGGCTTTGGCAGGTCTTAATATTGGAAAATAAATATAAAGAATATAAAGGGGTTTAATTATGGCTATTTCAGCAATTGAAGGAATTTCATTAGGAGATTTATCTTCATATTTTAAAACATCACCATTGATTCGTGAAGAGAAAACAGAAAGTTTTAGCAGTGTATTATCAGCAATGATGGATTCTGTTGATGAAACGAATACATTACAGAATAAAGCCGAAGAGGCTGAGATACAGTTTGCACTTGGAGAAGCAGAAAATACACATGACCTTCTTATTGCAGAAGCAAAAGCTTCAGTAGCTCTTCAATATACTGTTGCAGTAAGAGATAAAATGATTGATGCATATAAAGAACTAATGCAAATGTCAGTATAATTTTGTTTTGAAATGAGGTTTACATATGCCTGAGCAACTAAAGAAAATCCTAGACAGGATTGTAGAATGGTGGAAAAAATTTAATAACAAACAAAGGATATTGCTTGTAAGTATTGTTGGAACAATTGTTCTTTCTCTAGTTATTTTAGCATTTGTGATTACAAAACCAACCAAGGTCGAGCTTATAGCATGTGAAAATGCAGCAGATGCTTCAGAAATAAAAGATATTCTTACAAACGAAGGGATAGATTATGAGGTTGAATCTGATCTGATTTTTTATGTCAATGAAGAAGATGAGGTTGATGCAACAATGCTTTTGGCTAAGAATAATTTTCCAGCTAAAAGTTATGATATTTCGAATGTAACTGATGGAAGCTTTTCAACAACAGAAGCTGATAAACAAAAGAAATATAAAGTTTATCTTGAAAAGAAGTTCGAAGAACATTTAGCACAGCTTGCTTTTGTTGAAAATGCTTATGTTGATATTACATTACCTGATAAAGATGGAACAATTCTTTCTAAAGAAGAAGAAGGAACAGCAGCAATTACATTAGAACTTAAAGATTCAATTAATGAAGAACAGGCTTATGCAATTGCGAGATTTGTTGCAACAGAATTAGGAAATGAAACCACAGATGGTGTTACAATTATCGACAGTAAGGCAAATGTTTTATATTCAGGAGCTGATGCACAGTCATCAGCCTATGTGACAAATTCTCAGCTTTCATATAAAGATAAGCAAAAAAAGATGATTGAATCAGAAATTGTAGCTGCATTAGAAAATTCAGGTGTTTTTTCTAATATTGAAGTGGCTATGAATCTTAATATGAATTTTGATAGTGTTGAGACTGCATCAGAAGAATATGAACATCCACAGGGTGGGGATGAGAGTTTTATGGATAGTAAATCTGTTTATGAATCTTCAACCACTAATAGTGATGGTGCTGTTCCAGGTACAGATTCTAATGATGATGATGTAACATATGTAACACAGGATAATAATAATTCTACATCGGAAATCTCTGATACAGATATTATTTATAATGATAATAAAAAAGTTACTAAAACAATCAGTAATGGTGGGAAAATAGATTATGATGGCTCATCTGTTTCGGTTGTAGCAACAAGATATGTTGTTTATAATCAGGAAACAATGGAAAATAGTGGTAAATTAGAAGAAACTACTTGGGAAGAATTTAAGTCAGCAAATTCTGATCCTGTCAAAATAGAAGAAGTTGATGAACAGTTAGTATCAATGATTAGTACTGCAACAGGATTTTCGAAGGATAATATTACATTTTTAATTTATGAACAGCCAGAGTTTATTGATAAAGATATTTCGGCTCGTTCATGGAGTGATATTCTTCAGATACTACTAGCTGTATTTATTTT
>JAXJTU010000150.1:0-5641 GCA_036309425.1 Agathobacter sp. | reverse complement strand
TTGTTATGTCTGACGATAATAATTTGAGAAATACGAAAGAATTTAAGGAAGTTGGAGGTAATGACTATATTATAAAGTCGTTTAGTCCTTTGATGTTAATTGAAATTATATATAATATGATGAAGAAGAGTTTATAGAGATATTATGGTAAGTAGTAAGGCTGATGGGAGAAAAAATCCGATTGGCCTTTTTGTATTGTTTTTAGCCTATGGATGGAGTAAAATAGAATGTGAAGTTTCAGTTTGGCGAATAGGACCCTTCAAATTCTTCGACAGCATCGAATGAATCTGAAGGGATTAATTGGGAGGATATATTTTATGAATGTTGTAGAAATCATATTTAGCCCCACAGGTGGTACAGAAAAAGTTGCCCATATCATAGATTTATGAGATAGCAAAATCGATTTTACCAGATGTAATATTGCGAAATGTACTCTTGTATGCGTTGTGTAAAGCAGTGCCGCGCAAATGCCAGAAAGGTCAATGGTGCTATGGTATCCATTGCAGCTATGGCAATTAAAAAGGCATGTTCGACCAGAAAAGAAAATATATTTGGGACTGTCGCACTAAGTAATCAGAGCGACAGCCCCTTTTTTTATTTCTGTTGACATATACCCCAACTGGGTATATAATACAAATACCCTATGGGGGTATTTACAAAGTCCAGCTAATAAATGTCAATAAGAAATTTAAAAAATATTGATTATATTTTAGGACTAAAAAAGGGTGCACTTATCCCTTAGTGAAAATATCTTGTTTAAAAAAAGATATAGATTCGGGTAATTCAGTATTTTATGCAGCTTCGTCGCATTTAGCCGCATTGTATTGTTTTATGTGCTCCTGTGGAGTGATGATTTCAAAAGGTTTGTTATCTCTGAGTATGGCAAATATCATGTTGCATACTTTATGTGAGACAGCTCCCATAGCAACAAGTTTAGGCTTTGATTCACATTTTTTGAGGTAGTAATCCCTTAATACAGGATTTTTAGCATCCCCAGTTCTGGAAGTACTGATGCTCTGAAGTGTTAATACATGAATTACTCTTCTAGCAATAGCGGAACCTCTTTTTGACATTTGTACTTTGGTTCCTTCAAATTTACCTGATTGTTTGACAGCTGGATCAAGACCAAAGTAAGCAAAGAGTTGTTTTGGCTTTGTAAATGCTGAAAAATCACCAATCTCGCCCATGAGAGATACCGCAGATAAGAAACCGGCACCTTTAAATGTTTCTATCAAGTGGATTTGTTTCACAAAATCAGTATCTTCGTTGGAATCTACAAGATCATGCAAAGCATCCATGATGCCTGCGATTTCTTCATCATACTTGCGGATGAAACTTATGTAGAGACGGATACGTTTGATATTACTATCAATGATGTAACCGAATTCATTGGCATCATGTGCAGCTTGAATAATGGCATTATACTTCTTTTCGGCATATGTAAGTCCAAAGCGAGCTGTAGATTTAATGGTATCAATAATCTCTTGTTTGTCAGCTTCAATAAAAGCGTTTGGAGATGTATAAGTCTCCAATAAAGTGAGAGATGTATTGATAGTTACTTTAGAAAAAATACCAAGATATTGTGGGAATGCCATACGTAATTCACCTTGCAGTTTATTCACGTAAGCACTGCGGTTATCCATTAAGTCGTAGTATTCACGACACAGATTACGACAGTTTAAGGCAAGGTCAGATGGCATAAGAGAAACCTTTAAATCAGGTTTCAAACCAACTAAAGCAGCCTTTTTAGAATCAAAACGGTCATTATGTACTTTTCGTATATTCATATTTGTGCTATTCGTAGTGATGATAGGATTTATAACCGAGCAGTTAAAACCCTTATCACGAAGATAGCAGAAGAGTGGGTAATGATAAATTCCCGTGGATTCCAGGAAAATGCGACTTTCCAAAGAATACAACTCTTCTGCTTCTTTTATTTTAGAAACAGCGGTTGTAAGGGAATTCATACTACTATGTAGGATTTTATAAGGCTTTCCTACTAACTGTTGGTTTGGAAGTGCAATAGACATCCAGGAGAAGTCAGCACCGACATCAATACCGACAGAGATGAATAATTCATCAAGATTAAAAATAACATTGTTTGACATGAGCAAAAGCTCCTTTCTGATAGGAATCCATTTCCAATCTGGCAGGTACACAACCTAGCGCGTTATTCGGGTATGGCCTTCTGGCTCCCAACCAGCTAAAACATAAAACCCTGTCGAATGGACTAATTGACTTTCTTGTAGGTATCTGCTGATGATTCAGCATCCCAAGGAGGCGAACATTCTTTGTCCTATCCTACGAGATAATACCTTATGTTTTAACTGGTGTCTATCAGGAACCGTCAGACATGATAATTATTTAAGATAACATCTGATGAAGGAAGAACACCTTCTTCTGTTATCTGATTTATAGAAACTTGTTAATCAAGTAGTCTTCATTGACTACATCATTATTATACTAGGAGGAAAGATAATGCCAGATGAAGAAACATGCGGATGTTGTGAAAAAACGACAGCCCGCACAGAGGTAGAACGAAAGAAACTGATACACCGTCTGAACCGGATTGAAGGGCAGATTCGCGGGATTCGGGGAATGGTGGAAAAAGATGCCTATTGTGCGGATATTTTGATGCAATCTGCCGCTGTGAATGCTGCAGTCAATGCTTTTAACAAGGAATTGCTGGCACATCACATCAAAGGCTGCGTTGCCAGAGATATCCGTGAGGGTAAGGATGAAGTAATCGATGAGTTAGTTGCAACTCTGCAAAAACTCATGAAATAGAAGGAAGTGAATTATGGAACAATATACAGTAACCGGTATGAGTTGTGCCGCCTGCACAGCCCGTGTGGAAAAAGCGGTATCAAGTGTGAAAGGAGTTACTTCCTGTTCGGTGAGCCTCTTGACCAATTCCATGGGCGTGGATGGAACAGCATCTGCCGAGGAAATCATAGCGGCGGTTCGTGATGCAGGATATGAAGCATCTCTGAAAAAGGGAAATAAAGATCAAACTACACGTATATACTCTGACGAGGATGCACTGAAGGACAAGGAAACTCCCGTGTTAAAAAAAAGGTTAATCACCTCTCTGGGATTTTGGATTGTACTTATGTATGTTTCCATGGGACATATGATGTGGGGGTGGCCTCTTCCTACGTTTTTTGATGACAACCACGTGGCGATGGGGCTTTTGCAACTCTTGTTAACGATTGCAATTATGGTAATTAATCAGAAGTTCTTTATCAGTGGCTTTAAGAGCTTATGGCACCGTGCCCCGAACATGGATGCCCTGGTCGCATTAGGCTCCGGGGCAGCTTTCGTATATAGTACAGTTGCACTGTTTGCTATGACGGATGCACAGGTTAAAGGCAAGACTGATGCAGTGATGTCATACATGCACGAGTTTTACTTTGAATCTGCTGCCACGATTCTGACGCTGATAACTTTAGGAAAAATGCTTGAGGCACGTTCAAAAGGAAAAACAACCGATGCACTGAAGGGGCTGATGAAGCTGGCTCCAAAGACTGCCACGATCTTGCGGGATGGTGCAGAAATTACTGTGCCGATTGAGCAGGTGGCAAAAGGTGATATTTTTGTCGTTCGTCCTGGTGAAAATATCCCTGTGGACGGAATCATCTTAGAAGGAAACAGCACAGTAGATGAATCTACTCTGACGGGCGAAAGTATTCCGGTTGACAAAGCAGCAGGAAGCACAGTTTCAGCTGGAACTCTGAATCAATCAGGCTTTATTCGTTGTGAAGCTACAAGAGTCGGTGAGGACACTACCCTTTCTCAGATTATTCAGATGGTGAGTGATGCTGCAGCAACAAAAGCACCTATTGCAAAAGTTGCAGACAAGGTATCAGGTGTATTTGTTCCTGCTGTTATAATAATTGCGGTGATAACCGTTATCGCATGGCTGGTCACAAATCATACAATTGGTTTTGCATTGGCAAGAGGAATTTCTGTGTTAGTTATTAGTTGCCCTTGTGCACTTGGTCTTGCTACACCTGTTGCCATCATGGTCGGTAACGGAATGGGCGCGAAGAACGGTATTCTATTTAAGACGGCTGTATCTTTGGAGGAAACTGGAAAAACACAGATTGTGGCACTGGATAAAACCGGAACGATTACACAGGGTGAACCAAAGGTTACGGATATTATTCCAGTAAACGGCAGGAGTGAGACAGAGCTTTTGGTAATCGCTTATACATTGGAGAAAAAAAGCGAACATCCACTGGCAAAAGCAATCACTAAGCGCGCTCAACATGAAGGACTGTCGGCAGTTGAGGTTGAGAATTTCCATGCATTGCCCGGAAATGGGATTAAAGCAATGCTTAATGGCACAGCTTTGTATGGTGGCAGTTATAAATTTATCAGTGAACAAATTAAAGTGACTGATGAGATAAAAGTAATGTCAGAGCATCTTTCGGAAGAAGGAAAAACGCCTTTGTTTTTTGCCTGTGATGGTGAACTTTACGGTATTATTGCTGTTGCAGATACTATCAAGGAGGATAGTCCTCAGGCAGTTAAAGAAATGCAGGATATGGGCATTCATGTTGTAATGCTGACTGGTGATAACGAACGCACAGCTAAAGCTATTGGGGCGAAGGCAGGTGTGGATGAAGTAATTGCCGGTGTACTTCCTGATGGCAAGGAAAGTGTAATACGTAATATGCAGCAAAAAGGAAAGGTCATTATGGTTGGTGATGGCATCAATGACGCTCCTGCACTGACAAGTGCAGATATTGGTATTGCCATTGGTGCAGGTGCAGATGTTGCAATTGATGCAGCAGATGTGGTGTTGATGAAAAGCTGCCTGTCCGATGTACCTGCAGCTATACGTTTAAGCCGTGCAACGCTGCGTAATATTCATGAGAATCTGTTCTGGGCATTCATTTACAACATTATCGGTATCCCATTGGCAGCGGGTGCGTTTATTGGTGTTTTTGGTTGGCAGCTTAATCCAATGTTCGCTGCGGCAGCCATGAGCTTGTCCAGTTTTTGCGTAGTTACTAATGCACTGCGTTTGAATTTCTTTCGGATGTATGATTCCAAACGGGATCATAAAATCAAAAATATAATTAAAATCACAACAAAAAAGGAGACAAAAACTATGACAAAGACATTGAAAATCGAAGGTATGATGTGTGGGCATTGTGAGATGCACACAAAAAAAGCTCTTGAAGCACTTGATGGTGTGACGGAGGCTTTGGTCAGTCACGAGACTGGAACCGCTGTTGTAACGCTTGAAAAAAATGTATCAGATGATGTTCTTATGCAGGCTGTCGCCGATCAGGGATATAAGGTAACAGATGTCCAATAATATGGAATAATTGATTTTTCGTATTAATTGTAACAAAGAAGCAATGCTCAAATTTGTGTATATGGCTTTTTGAAATATTTTGATAAATAACGCCACATAAATATTCTGGCAATCAGTCGGAGGCTTTATCTCCCCTGAGCGCATCTAAATATCTGACGCTAGGATTATGGCTGGAGACAAGGGTGGGGCAGGGCTATACAGGCTCATATGGTGCACGTTTTAAAGGGAGATGTTGCAAAAACTTGGTTTTATTCCACATCTCCCTTTTTAGTGCAGCATATGAGCCTGTATAGCCCTGCCCCACCCTTGTCT
>JAXJTU010000149.1:0-7044 GCA_036309425.1 Agathobacter sp. | reverse complement strand
TCAATTGTAACAGGAACTCCTCCTGCAAGTCTTGCACATGGAAGATAAGAAACATAACATGGTTCAGGAATAAGTACCTCGTCACCTGGATCAAGCATTGAGCGGAATGCGATGTCAATTCCCTCACTTCCTCCAACAGTTACTAATATCTCATTGGCAGAATCATACTTTAGGCCATATCTTCTATCCAGAAATTTAGAAATCTCTATCTTAAGCTCTTTAAGTCCTGCGTTTGATGTATAAAAGGTTCTGCCTTTTTCGAGGGAATAAATGCCCTCATCTCTTATATGCCATGGTGTATCGAAATCCGGTTCTCCTACTCCAAGGGAGATAACCTCAGGATCATTCATCTCAACTACAATATCAAAAAATTTACGGATACCCGATGGCGCAATTGATGTTATTGTTTGTGAAAGTGGATTTCTCATTATGCCATCATTATCCTTTCGTCTTTTGTAGGTGTAGCCATGACTGTTCCATGGTCTTTGTATTTCTTCAAGATGAAGTTAGTCTTTGTACTAAGTACCTGGTCAAGTGTGGAAAGCTTATCTGTCACGAACTGCGATACTTCTCTTAAGGTCTTTCCCTCTAATGTAACCATAAGATCGAAGCCACCTGAAATAAGGTAAACTGAATTTACCTCCGGATAGTTATAGATTCTCTCTGCAATCTTATCAAAGCCCATTCCTCTCTGAGGTGTAACTCTGACCTCGATCATTGCTGTAACCTTCTCGATTCCGGCCTTATCCCAATCGATAAGTGTGTGGTATCCACAGATTACTCTCTCATCCTCCATGGCCTGAAGTTCATTTATTACCATAGCCTCATCAACACCTAACATGATTGCAAGCTCTTTGATATCGATGCGGCTGTTTTTCTCTATAAAAGTTAAAATTTTTTCTCTCATATCGTCCTCTCCCATTTACATATGATAAATCTTATATATTTCATCTGCCTGTGCAGTCTCTAAAAATCTTCTCTCTTCGCCCTGGATAAGCACCCTGTCATTACTGTCAGTTGTCACTCCAATTATTGCTGCGCAGCCCCCTGCCTTTTCAATCTCTCTAACTACAGAATTACCGTCTGCTGCAACTATTAAAAGACTTCCTGTTGAGATAAGTTTATACGGATTAATGTCAAAAAATTCACAAATCTCAACTGTCTCCTGCTTAATAGGAATGTCCTTTGTCTGTATATCAAGGCCAACATTCGCTGCCTGTGCAAGCTCCCAGAGTGCGGCAAAAATTCCGCCTTCTGATACATCATGAAGTCCGCTCACCCCGGCGTTAACCGCGGCTGCAGCCTCCTTTACTACAGAGATATATTTAAGATATCCCGCCGCCCTGTCGATAAAAGGCTGTGAATATCTGCTTCTTAAATCCTCGCACTTTTCAGCCGCTAATACAGCTGTACCAAAAAGACCAGCAAAACCAGTCATTATTACATCCATACCTGGTTTTATCCTGCTGTTGTCTATTACATTATCTTTTGAAATATCACCTAATGCAGTAACTGAAACGATAGGTATATTTACAGCTCTGCTAACCTGAGTGTGTCCGTTAATTACAGCAATATCAAGCTTGGCACATTGTGCATCAATTTCCTTAACAAGCTCTTTTACCCATGCTTCATTCCATGTTGTAGGAATAAGTAAATCTGTAGTGATTGCAAGTGGTGTCGCGCCCTCTGCCGCTACTCCGTTAATGCTTCTGTTTACCGCAAGGTCTGCTAATAATCTCATATCCCCAAAATCAAAGGAAACTGAATTAGTCGATACAGCAACATTACCAGCTACAGAAAGTATTCCTGCATCCTCTGCAATACCTGGTCCTTTGATGATATTGCCATTTTTACTGTGAAGTTGTCTTAAAACAGAACGCTTTAATATAGCTTCCGATACTTTTCCATTCTTCATTATTCTTCTCCGAATAGGCATTAAGGCTGCCCATTTAAGGCAGCCTGTAAGCTTCGTTTTTTATTGTGCTGTTGTTTGACCTGCTGGATCCTGAGCCGGCTGTTGTGCCGGATCCTGGGCTGGTTGTTGTGCCGGATCCTGAGCTGGCTGTTGTGGCTGTTGTGCCGGGTCCTGAGCTGGCTGTTGTGGCTGCTGTGCCGGATCCTGAGCTGGCTGTTGTGGTTCCTGCTGTGCCGGACCTGATGCTGCAATCGATTTTACAGTTGCTTCATCGTGAGCTGCCGCTGCTGACTGCATTGCAGAAAGCTGTTCTGCACTTGCGCCACCAGTTCCTATTGTAACAATCTTTGGTGAGGCATTGTAAGTACTGTTGTTAAAAATCTCCCTGCTCTGTTCTTCACCATTTACTGTTACTATCTTCCAGAGTCTGGCAACAATACCCTTGTGTGCAGATTGTTCTGTGTGTACATATCCCATGTTCTGTGCAGATGTTAAATTAATCTGTGTATCTGGAATGGTCTCTGAAATTGTCTCACTCTGGAACTTAACTTCTCTTCCTGCTTCTCTTGTCTCGTGACCAAATATGTTAAATGTGATTATTCCACCACTACAATATCCTTCGATATAAATAGGAGTATCATAGTTATTCTTAAATCTTAAATCCTTATATTCTCCTGCAATTGCAGCATCTGCTGAAGGTGATACATAACCAACTATCATGGAATGATTATATCTCATGACCACCTCAAGTTCAGCTCTGATTATAGCATTGTAAAGAGTTGTAGAAACCTGACAGATTCCACCACCAAACGTCTCAACTGTTGTTCCGTTCGAATAAGAACCTGCAAGCTTGTATCCATTTTCTTCATTAAACGGACTTACTGTTTTATATACCGAAAATTCCTCACCAGGGTATAAAAGTGTTCCGTTAATCTTTGCGCATCCATTCTTTACATTCTGCGCTCTTCCTGCTGCCGAATTACTAAAATCTGTTGAAAAACTTCCAAGTAAATCTGTAATCTTTTCGAAATCTTCTTTTTTACCTCTTGGCTCAACTACAGTTGTTACAAGCTTGATTTCGTTATTAGCTCCATCCCACTGTGTTGAAAGGAAATTATTGATTGCATAAACCGAATTTACTACATCAATCTCTTCTCCCTGCTTTCCTTCAATAATATTAAAGCCATCTGCAGTTCTTTCTAAAGTGCTATCTACTGCCGGAATACTGATTTTGTCGGCATTATCACTTAGCATCTTCGCAGTTGCCTGCTTATCAACACTAAGATGCATATTGATTTCAATATTGTCTGATTTTAAATCAGTTACTTCTTTGTATCTGTTAATGAGGCTTCCTGTATGTCCAATTGCCATAGCCTCTTCTACTGCTGCCTCTGCATCTGCTGAAACACCCATAGACTGTGCTGTTGCTTCAATACTTCCATCTGAGCCTGAAAGTGAAAATGTTGTATCCATTATACTTTCGACATATGAATTAACAGCTGCTTTTGCGTCATTCTTAGTCATTCCACCTACATCTATACTTCCGATGTATACACCTTTTTCGATTTTTTGTGTTTCTTCTGCCTTCACTCCGCAGTAGCCTGTAAATAAGGCAATTCCCATTACTCCTGCAATTACTGCAGGCATTGCTTTTTTAATAAATTTCATATAAAAAACCTCAATTAAAAACAATAACTCTACTATCTGCGCAATATTTTAGCACAAACAAATCTATTTTCAAATCGCCAATATATACTAATTGAATGCTAAAAGCAGCCATCTTGCTATGCATTTTTACATAATAATTACATAATGAACGCTGATACCAATGTTGTAACTACCATTGCCATAATGAGAACAAGTGCGATTATTCCAAACCACTTCTGATTTTTCTTATTACTAAAATTATACATACTATTCACCTCTATTCTAAAATAGGTTATAATGATAAATATTTTTCTACGAAAGGATTACCAAATGCAGATACCTATACTTACCATATTAATTCTTTTATTTGTTGTCGTTTTTACATATAGAATTAAAAAAACTGACAACGACCAGGATGCTCTGATGGAACAGTTCCGCGAAAATGAACTTAAAGCTAATTCAACTCGCAAACAGGACATCAGCAATCTTTCATATATTACCATACCTTCGGATTTGTTTCCATGGGATATTCACTCAGATGTCGAAAATTCCCTTGCATCTTTGAAAAATGTTAAGATGCTTAACCTTACCGGTATTACAAATACTGAACTCAAATTAAAATATGGAGTTTCAAACCTTGAGGAGCTTACCGCCTGTGATGATGCTTTTTCTGAATTCGTCCGCCTTCTTCCTTTATATGCAAATGAGCTAATCGAATCGGGCAGGACAGAGATTGCCCAGGCCGCTCTTGAATTTGGAATTGAAAATAAGGCAGATTCAAAACAGGTTTATACCAGCCTTGCCAATATTTATAAGGCTTCAGGCAACACTGACGGAATAAAAAAACTGATTGATTCTGCACAGGAATTAGACTCTCTTATGAAAACTCCAATCATTAATTCTCTGGAGGATATTTTAAACGATAATAATCCTGAAGACGAGATGCCTGACTCCTTGTAAGGACATCCCATTCTATTTCATCTTCAATATTGTTTGTAGCAATTATTTCTTTTAGCCGCTGAATCTGATGTGCCGTTGCCGGAGTCTGACGCTTTGCTTTATATACAAGCGGTGTCGGCTGTGGCAAGGGCTCTTTTTTTTCTATAATCATATCCAAAAGCAGCTCAAATACCAGCTTTGTCTCTATTGTATCGTCTAGTGCCCTGTGTGCATTTTTGCGTGGAATATTAAAGTACTCACATAAGGATTCGAGTTTTTTGGGCAATTCCTGTGGCAGAAGGGTTCTTGCCAGTTTTAGTGTATCGTATGCCTTTAGTTCTAATGGAATTTTTTGGTTTACTGCCCACTGTTTAATAAAACTGTAATCAAATCTGATATTGTGTCCTACTATTACCTGATCCCCGATAAAATCAACAAGCTTCTGCATTGCTTCATCTGTGCCGGCAGCAAATGCCACCATCTCATTGGTTATGCCTGTAAGCTCTGTTATACGCTCAGAAATTTTTACCATGGGATTAACCAGGGTACTGTATGTGTCTATAATCTTTCGATTTTGAACCTTTACTGCTGCTATCTCTATTACTTTGTCGTTTTTGGGGTTTAGTCCTGTCATCTCAAGGTCTAGAACCACATAGTTATTTATTTTTGTTATATCATCTTTCATTTATCAACTTGTCCCTGAAAATTAATATAATTTATATACATTTCTTCAAAACCTGGCTGGTTGGCCAGCACGATTTCTTTTGCTGATTTTACAATTTTTTGCATGTAATCTGCTGCTTTTTCCGGTTCTTTCAGATAGTCACAGGCTCCGTGTAATGATGAATTGCCAATTGCGTCTATGGCTTTTGCTCCTTCTGGTAAAAGACCTATTGCCATGGCATCTGCCGGGTCGATAAATTTTCCCATTCCGCCTGCTAAATATATATGCGAAACATCTATTAGATTTATCTGCTTTTCTTTTAGCATCATCTCTATTCCGGCTCTTATTGCAGCCTTTGCCATTTGAAGCTCTCTTATGTCGTCCTGGGTAAAGTAAATTATGCCAAAGGGTTCATCGCTGCCACATATTTCTGCTGTCACGGGGTAGCCGGTATCAAAGTATTTATCTATTAGTGTGCCATATTCGTCTATTATATTATTTTTTAGCATATAGTTTATGGCTTTTATTACTCCTGCTGCATGTACTTTAAGTGCAAGCCTGCTGCCCTCAAATGCCGGTCCTGCTGCAGTTGATGTGACAATAATTCCTGTTTTATCGCCTAATGCCATTTCTCCATTTGTTCCTAAGTCGATAAATAATTGTGGTACTTCCTTGTCTAATATTTTTAGATAAAAAAGACCACTTACTATATCTGCCCCAATAAATGCGGAAATTCCAGGAAGCAATGTCACATTGACATTCCCCCCTGAAATTCTTTCTTCTTTGTATTTAATTAAACTTATGTCTGCTGGTGTAAAAGGTGCCTTACCTAGTCCACTGCAGTCCATTCCTTTTAGAATATGCTGCATGGTTGTATTTGCAGATACTATTATTTCTTCCGGGATAAAATCAAGAGCTGCAAATTCCTTGTTTATCTGTTCAATTATGCTTTGCTGCATTTGCTCTAACAAACCTTCGTTTGCTGCCTTTATCCTGTTTGCAACATCGCTTCCAAACTCTCTTTGTGGATTTATAAATCCTTTTGTTACTACTCCTGTCCCTGTAAATGCCATGAGGGCAACAGTCGTTGTTCCTATGTCTATTGCAACCTTTCCTGCCGGTATTTGGCTCTGCAAAAAGTCTTCATTTTCTTTTCCGGATGATACTATATCGAAGGTGAACTTTTCGGGAAGTTCCACTTCATATATTCCAGGGTTGCTGAATCTGCAGGATGCTACATTGCCAACACCCTCTACAAATACAGCACAACCGCCACATATGCCATTTCCACCACATGGGCGGTCTATTACGATATTTTCTTTTTCTAATGCCTCCCACAGGGTTTGACCTTTTACTATTTCAATTCTCATTTTATGATGCTTTCTCCATAAATAATCCAATTTTTCAAAAACGCCTCATCGTTCATGCTGCCAAATTATTTTCAGCTTTGCTGGCATCTTCTTCATTTGGTAATTAATATAGATTATAGCATCAGTATACTAATTTGTGTACCTGAGATATTGTCTGTTAAAAGCTAAGTTTGTAGATAAATTTTACACTTCCTTTTGAATTTTCAGGTAATGCTGTGTATGTCTGGTAGCTTGAGCCGGCCTGGTCCATAGCCTTTATTTTTTTCTCAATTTCGTTTACTCCATCGACAATCTTTGTTGTTTTGTCTGATAACTGTGTTACACCTGAGTTTAATGCCGGGTTGTTTTCTACAAGTTTGCCTGAGCCATCTTTTAACATGTCTACTCCCTTTGTAAGAGCTGGCATATTGTCAACAAGGCTCTGTGTTCCTGCTGATAGCTGTCCTGCTCCCTGGGCGAGGGCTCCTGCTCCTGCTTCAAGTGTTTCTGCGCCCTGGGCAAGTGCTCCT
>JAXJTU010000148.1:0-10194 GCA_036309425.1 Agathobacter sp. | reverse complement strand
CCCTGCGGTCGCTCCACTTGACGCCTTTCCCTTCTGCTTGCCGCAGGGGCACTTGCAAGGGGCTTCTCTCGGCAAGAGCCGCTACGCGGTAACCCTTGTTTTTCTATTGCCATTCGCCAAACAAGCTTGCCAATAGCAATAAAAAAACAAGAGGCATCATTACTGATACCTCTTGCCTCGTTTTGTCTCCTTGCGGAGAGAGAGGCTCTCGAACCTATGCTTTCAAGAAATATCATAAAATTGCAAATCACTGATAATCATATACTATCTAAAGCGCAGAGTAAATCTAAATCTTTCTGAATATCTTTTGCTATTCCAAATATTGGGTGTATATTTGGGTGTAGAATTTCAAACGCACCCAATTATGAATATCAAACGTAACATCATTTTTGCATTGGAAAGCCGGAAAAAGAACGGTGTGCCAATCGTAGAGAACGTACCCATCCGTATGCGTGTCATATACGCAAGCCAACGCATCGAGTTTACAACAGGCTACCGGATTGACGTAGCCAAATGGGATGCCGACAAACAACGGGTAAAGAACGGATGCACCAACAAACTAAAACAAAGCGCATCCGAAATCAATGCGGACTTGCTGAAATATTATGCCGAGATTCAAAACGTGTTCAAGGAGTTTGAGGTACAGGAAACCATACCGACCACCCAACAGCTAAAGGATGCGTTCAACCTGCGGATGAAAGACACCAGCGAAGAGCAGCAGGAAGAAACACAAATAAGTTTTTGGGAAGTATTCGATGAGTTTGTAAAGGAGTGTGGCAATCAGAATAACTGGACGGCATCCACCTACGAGAAATTCTCAGCAGTGAAAAACCACCTCAAAGAGTTCAAGGAAGATGTAACCTTTGAATACTTCAACGAGTTCGGCTTGAACGAGTATGTAAATTTCCTGCGTGACAAAAAGGATATGAGGAACAGCACCATCGGCAAACAGATGGGATTCCTCAAATGGTTTCTGCGCTGGAGCTTCAAGAAAGGGCATCATCAGAATATTGCATACGACACTTTCAAGCCCAAATTGAAAACCACCTCTAAAAAGGTGATATTCCTGACTTGGGACGAATTGAACAGGCTGAAAGATTATCGGATACCGAAAGACAAACAATATCTGGAACGTGTCAGGGATGTTTTTCTGTTCTGTTGCTTCACAAGCCTGCGATATTCAGATGTTCGCAACCTGAAAAGAAGCGATGTGAAGTCCGACCACATCGAAGTTACCACTGTCAAAACGGCAGACAGCCTGATAATTGAACTGAACGACCACAGTAAAACCATACTCGAAAAATACAAGGAAGTCCATTTTGAAAACCACATGGCACTGCCTGTTATCAGCAATCAGAAGATGAATGATTATCTGAAAGAACTGGGGGAACTGGCTGAAATCAACGAGCCTGTACGGGAAACATATTATAAAGGAAATGAACGTATAGATGAAGTCACCCCGAAATACGCATTATTAACCACCCATGCAGGAAGAAGAACATTCATCTGTAATGCGCTGGCTCTCGGTATTCCGGCACAAGTCGTGATGAAATGGACGGGGCACAGTGACTATAAAGCCATGAAACCCTATATTGACATAGCGGATGATATTAAGGCAAATGCCATGAACAAGTTTAACCAACTATAAAAGTATCAATCAGTTTCATAGATTATCAGCTATTTGAATTATATTTGCGACAACAATAAACATTAGAATGGAAAATAACAGAGAATATCATATAGGAAGAACGGACTTTGACGCATTTGTTCATGCCGTCGGTTCGGAAATAGAACAGGCGCAAGTCCGGCTGATTGCCGCAGCCAATGCGCAAATGCTGTTCCATTACTGGAAAATGGGCAACTATATCCTGTATCATCAGAACTTGCAAGGCTGGGGAAGCAAAATCATCAAGCAACTGGCAAAGGCTATCCGGTTCAATTACCCCGAAAAGAAAGGTTATTCGGAGCGTAACCTTACTTATATGTGCCAATTTGCACGGTCATATCCGTTGAACGTGCTACGAAGTTTCATTGATACAGACACAAGGCTGTCTGTTCCAAGCATACAGAATGTTACAGATGAAGTATTGAAACTGAACAACGGACAATTTACGCAGGAACTTACTGCGCAAATACAATCCGCTGATTGTCAATCTTTAGAAATTACGCAGGAAGTTCCTGCGCAAATTCAGGATGTGGAGAAAACAGTTTCTGCCATTTACAGGATGGAGATTAGGGAAATAGAAAAAGTTTTCCTGAAATCCCCTGTTGCCAAAATAAACTGGGCAAGCCAAATGGTCATACTTAACGGTTCGTTACCGTTAGGCATAGGATATTGGTATATGAAACAGGCTGTAGAAATGGGCTGGAGTAGCAATGTGCTGAAAATGCAAATTGAAAACAACCTATATAACAGACAAATCAACAACAACAAGGTAAACAATTTCACAGCCACACTTCCAGCACCACAAAGCGACCTTGCCAATTACCTATTGAAAGACCCGTACATCTTCGATTTGGCTGGAGCGAAAGAAAAGGCAGACGAAAGGGACATAGAAGAGCAGCTGGTAAAGCACGTTACCCGTTATTTGTTGGAAATGGGCAATGGTTTTGCCTTTGTCGCCCGGCAGAAGCATTTTCAAATAGGTAACAGTGATTTCTTTGCCGACTTGATTCTATATTCTATTCCGCTACACGCATACATTGTTGTAGAACTGAAAGCTACTCCATTCAAACCGGAGTATGCAGGGCAACTGAATTTCTACATCAATGTGGTGGATGACAAACTGAGGGGAAAAAATGACAACAAGACTATCGGGCTGTTGCTGTGCAAAGGAAAAGATGAGGTGGTAGCACAATACGCATTGACAGGCTACGACCAACCGATAGGCATCAGCGATTATCAACTGAGCAAGGCTATACCCGAAAACTTGAAATCAGCTTTGCCAAGTGTGGAAGAGGTGGAAGAAGAACTGGCATCTTTCCTTGACAAGGACAATAATCCCCAAAATTGAAGTCTATGGCAGGAGAAATAAACAAACTGATTCCCCAATATGGAGAACTCAATAGAATATATAATGATTGGGTAACCAATTATGCTTTTTCTTTTGACAAGCAGAAATTCATCACCGACTTTTACAGGCAGCACAATGATACAAAGGCTTTTGAAGCCGCTATCCTTGAACTGGTACTTGACAAGCAGAAAGAACAATACACATTGATTCTCAATAGTCTGAAAATCGAAATAGAAAAAAATATACGGGCTTATGAAACAAAACCGCTGAATGATGACGTCATAAAGCGTGTGTGTTTTCACTACGCAGACAGGCATAATTCTGCAATTAAAGACCAGTTGGAGATTACCACCAAGTTGCACGAGCCTTTGAATGACGCATACCACAGATATGATTTCATTGGTTTTCGGGAGCATACGGACGAAGAAGAAATACAGGCAGAAAAGGAATATGAACGCTGCAAGGCTGAATACGACAAGGAAAAGAAAGAATTGGATAAACTTTATGAACTGCAAAAGCAAGACAGGAAAGAGGCTTTTCAATATATAGAAAACCTTTCCGGCAATGTTTACCGCCTAAGTCTTCTTTTTATGGAAGTCCTAAAAAAGTACCTTCCTAATGATAGGGAAGAAAAACAGCAGGATGAACCAGTCAAGCAAAACGAACAAGAAGAAGTACAGAATAGCCCGGAGGGACAACATGAATATTTTGACATGAAGCAGCTTTCGCCCATTCATGAAACCTGTGTCGGGGAACAGTTCGAAGCCATTACCATAGCGGATTTCTATGCCAATATAAACCTGTACCCCTGCAAGAATAAACTAAAAATCAAGGCAAGGGAAAAGATACGGGTGTGTTACCTGATATTCCTGATGAGCGAGAAACTATCCAAGCAATACAGGGATGAATGGAGAAGCCAAATATTAAAATTGTTGGATATTGACGAGAGCTATTACAGGTCGAAATACAAAGAACCTGTTTCCGATTTTCCGAGTGACAGCAACCAGAAATTCGCAAAGGAAATGGAAAGCATATTCGGATAATTCGTGATATAACCTGACATTCTACGAAATTACCACTTTTACCACTCAAATTAATTTTTGAGTGGTATTTTTATTGTCTGATATTTAATGAGATAGCGCAGTATCCCATTTGTATTATCCACATCCTTACCACTTACAGCCATACCTAATTTTGCATCGTTCGAGAACAGAAATAACAGCCAGTGCGCAGGGCTGATTGTTTAACGACTAAATAGATTGGACGATGACAAATCTTCAAGAGTTATTATTAAAACCCGTCTGGCAGATGACAGGCGAAGAGTTCATATTTCTAAGCAAGTACGCTTCCAACCAAACGGAAGCGCAGCCACAGCCCGTTACGGACACAGAAAGAAAGTATGTGTACGGAATACTTGGCATTGCCAAATTGTTCGGGTGCAGTCTGCCTACCGCCAACCGTATAAAGAAAAGCGGAAAGATAGACAAAGCCATTACGCAAATAGGGCGCAAGATTATCGTGGATGCGGAACTTGCCCTTGAACTGGCTGGAAAGAAAACCGGAGGACGAAAATAACGGGAGGTGTACTTATGGATTATATGAAAGATATAAAAGAAATATCGGCGGAAGAAGCCGTAATCCTTTGGCAAGCCTCACGCCTGAGCCTGTCGAAAATCTATGAGAAAGCACCTGAGATTCTAAAAGTGCAAGGTTCGGTCATTGGTACACTGGGTAATTTCAGTGCATCAATCGGCAAAGCCAAAAGCAAAAAGACTTTCAATGTGTCGGCTATCGTGGCGGCAGCATTGAAGAATGGTACAGTGCTAAGATATGTGGCGGAACTACCCGAAGAGAAACGGAAAATCCTGTATGTGGACACGGAACAAAGTCCTTATCATTGTCTGAAAGTCATGAAACGTATTTTACGGATGGCTGGGCTTCCAGATGACAGGGACAATGAGCATCTGGAATTTCTTGCTTTGAGGAAATACACGCCCGAACAGCGTATCAGGATTGTAGAGCAGGCTATTTACAATACGCCTGACATAGGGCTTGTAATCATAGACGGCATCCGTGACATGGTATATGACATCAACAGCCCCGGTGAATCGACACGCATCATATCAAAGCTGATGCAGTGGACGGACGACAGGCAGATACATATCCACACGATACTCCACCAAAACAAGGGCGATGAGAACGCAAGGGGGCATATCGGTACGGAACTGAACAACAAGGCTGAAACTGTCCTTCTTGTGGAAAAGGACAAGAGCAATGGAGATATAAGCAATGTTTCAGCCATGCACATACGGGCAATGGACTTCGAGCCTTTTTCATTTCGCATCAATGACAATGCCATACCTGAACTGTTGGAGGGTTACAAGCCCGAAACCAAGAAACCGGGAAGACCGGAAGAGGAAAAGTTCGACCCTTACAGGCATATCACCGAACAGCAGCACCGCATCGCATTGGAAGCAGTTTTCGGGCTGAAAGAGGAATATGGCTACAAGGAACTGGAGGACACCTTAATTAAGACTTATGTGTCTGTGGGGGTAAAGTTGAACCACAAAAAGGCGGTATCGCTCATCACCATGCTTCGGAACAAACGAATGATAGTGCAGGAGAACGGCAGAAAGTACACGTTCATGCCCGACTTCCACTATTAGCCCACACCTTGCAATCGCTTCACTTTATTCCGGGGGTCTATATATTAGGGATAAAGCGAAGTGGTTGCGAAATGTGGCAAAACCGCTTCACTTTATTACCGTACTCTATATATACGAAAATAAAGTGAAGTGATTATACAGACCGTACTTCATAAAGAGGTACGGGCGAAAAGAGAAAATAAACCAATTCAACTATCATTAAACCTATCGTCTTATGGATATACAGACAGCGAAACAAATCAAAATAGCGGATTATCTGCACAGTTTAGGATTTTCACCCGTCAAACAACAGGGCATAAACCTGTGGTATAAGTCACCACTAAGGGAAGAAACGGAAGCATCGTTCAAGGTAAATACAGAACGTAACCAATGGTATGATTTTGCACTCGGCAAAGGTGGGAATATCATCGCACTGGCACAGGAACTTTATTGTTCCGACCATGTGCCTTACCTCTTGCAAAAAATCGAAGAACAGACACCCCGTATTCGCCCCGTGTCTTTTTCTTTTGGCAAGCAATCATCTTCCGAGCCAAGTTTTCAACAACTGGAGATTGTACCGCTTTCTTCTCCTGCCCTGCTTGCTTATTTGCAGGAAAGGGGAATAAACATTGCAATGGCGAAAAGAGAATGCAGTGAAGCGCACTTCACCCATAATGGCAAACGGTATTTCGCCATCGCCTTTCCCAATGTGTCGGGTGGGTATGAAATCCGCAACCAGTATTTCAAGGGATGCATCGCACCGAAAGAGATTTCTCATATCAAACAGCCGGGAACAGCGAGGGAAACATGTTATGTGTTTGAGGGATTTATGGACTATCTTTCATTTCTTACTTTGAGATTGGAGAATTGCCCGAAATATCCCGAACTGGACAGGCAAGATTATATGGTGTTGAACTCAGTAGCCAATGTTTCCAAAGCAATCTATCCGTTGGGAAGCTATGAGCGCATCCACTGTTTCTTTGACAATGACCGTGCAGGAATGGAAGCCATGCAGCAAATCTATAAGGAATACGGCAGGGACTTATACATCCGTGACGCTTCGCAGACATACAGCGGATGCAAGGACTTGAACGAATACTTACAGAAACAGACTGAAAGAAACAGGCAAGTTCAATCTGCAAAAGGGGTGCGCAGCCAACCACCGAAAAAGAAAAACGGCTTTCGGTTATAGCCCACTATAACTACACGCTTCGCTTTCGTAGTTGTGGGCTCTCCCGAGGGGATTAGGGCTTTGCCCTAATGACCCACTCAGGGCGTTTCTCCCCTAAGAACCCCGAGCAAAGAGTGCCCCTCTCTTTGCAATCTCCGCTTATGGGTTGCACCCCTAAGAACCCTGTGCGGTTATGAGCGGACAACAGAAGATTTCATCAACAATCCAAATCAAATTTTAAGAATATGGCAACAAAATCAAGCATACATATCAAACCCTGCAGAGTGACATCAAGCGGGGCTCATAACCGGAGAACTGCCGAGTACATGCGCAATATCGGCGAGTCCAGAATCTACATTGTACCCGAACTGACTTCCAATAACGAGCAGTGGATAAACCCGGGCTTCGGCAGTCCTGACCTGCAGGCGCACTATGACAGCATCAAACGGATGGTCAAGGAAAAGACCGGACGAGCGATGCAGGAAAAGGAGCGTGAGCGCAAGGGAAAGAATGGAAAGATTATAAAAGTGGCTGGATGTTCTCCAATCCGTGAGGGAGTATTGCTCATCAGACCAGATACAACACTGGCAGATGTACGAAAGTTTGGTGAGGAGTGCCAGAGACGCTGGGGTATTACACCGCTCCAAATCTTCCTGCATAAGGACGAGGGACACTGGCTTAGTGGACAACCCAAAACCGGGGATAGGGAGAGTTTCCAAGTCGGTGAAAAGTGGTTTAAGCCGAATTATCATGCCCATATCGTATTCGACTGGATGAACCACGACACGGGCAAGAGCCAAAAGCTCAATGATGACGATATGATGGAAATGCAGACTTTGGCATCTGACATCCTCTCCATGCAACGTGGGCAATCTAAATCCGAGACCGGAAAGGAACATTTGGAACGAAATGATTTCATCATTGAAAAGCAGAGAGCCGAACTGCAACGCATGGATGCTGCAAAACGGCACAAAGAAGAACAGATAGGTCTTGCTGAACAGGAACTGAAACAGGTGAAATCAGAAATACGCACTGACAAGCTAAAGAAAACAGCCACCAATGCAGCCACCGCCATAGCAAGCGGAGTTGGTTCTCTTTTCGGAAGTGGAAAGATGAAAGAGCTGGAGCGAACTAATGAAGATTTGCACCAAGAGATTGCCAAACGAGACAAAGGTATTGACACCCTCAAAATCCAAATGCAGGAAATGCAAGAGCGACATGGCAAACAGATACGCAATCTTCAGAGCATACACAACCAAGAACTTGAAGCCAAAGACAGGGAAATATCACGATTGAACACTCTGCTTGAAAAGGCATTCAAGTGGTTTCCGATGCTTAGAGAAATGTTGAGAATGGAAAAACTCTGCGCTGTCATTGGATTTACCAAAGATATGATAGATTGTCTTTTGACAAGGAAAGAAGCTATCCAATGTAATGGCAAGATTTATTCCGAGGAACATAGAAGAAAGTTTGAAATCAAAAACAACATCTTCAAGGTGGAGAAGAATCCGACCGATGATAGCAAACTTGTACTGACCATAAACAGGCAACCGATAAGCGAATGGTTCAAAGAGCAATGGGAGAAACTTCGGCAAGGTTTGCGACAACCAACGGAAGAACCAAGAAAAAGTAGAGGATTCAAGTTATAATAGAAAAAAAAGACAATATAAAAGCACTCTGATAGTTACGAAGTGCTTTTATATTGTATAAATTATATAATGTTTACCATTGAAGCTTCAAAGTAAACGCAACTTAAGGAATTGCCGAATTTTGTATTAATAAAGAATATACGACCTCTGATATATGCGCAACATATTGTGATGCTTGTGATTCATTACCCTTGAAATCCTTAACAAATATCGCTAAAGTATAGCAGACATTATTAGGCAGGCATATATAGGCAACATCATTGTGAGCTGCAAGAATACCATTTTCATTGACATAACCAGAACCCGTCTTATGTGCAATAGAAACCCTTTCTTTATCAAGAAGCGGAGCGACTATTCTATCTGTACCTGTCACACATTCTTTTAATGTATTCTTAATGAAACTTTGCTTCTCACCACTGACAATACTTTCGGTAAACAAACGGTTCATCAACATTGCGGCACCAAGAGGAGATGTATAATTAAAGTAAGCCCTATCGTGGTCAGCCGACATTTCCTCTTCTGTATAAGCTATCTGAAAACTTGAACGAGGAATAAGTGTGGCTATAAAACTGTCAGTTTGAGCAACATTGACCATATCTTTAAACATCAGATTGCTTGCATTATTATCACTTTGAGCAATAGTATAACGAAGTAAATCTCTCACGGTTAATGATATAACCAACTCGGAATAATCTTTCATCATAGGACTCCAAGTCTTTGAATCAAGTCTATTCCTATCTATCTTTACTAAGGTATCAAGTGAAATCCCTTTGTTATCAAAATCATTGCAAAGAGCTAATGCCTGATGAACCTTAAATACACTCATCATAGGATATACACTCTTATCATTAACTTTAACTGTATCTGTGTTATTAATAATAATTGCCACTCCAATTTCACCAGGACAAGCTGATACTATCCGAGAAATGCTATCAGTCAAAACATCTGTCAAAGGTGGATTTGTACTATTATTAGAAGTTGATTTAGAGAACAATAAAAAAACTAAAACTATGATACAAACTAAAGCTATACACAAAATTACAAGGCGTTTTCTTCTACTTTTTTTCATACTACGATTTTTAAACATTATATATTATCATGACAGACCCTGATTTATTATTTACTGCAAAGATACGAAATCTTACGGAAAATGAATTGGTTGTTTTTTTCGTTTGTTCTGTTTTTTATCAAATTATTTTCCGAGCGAATATGATTCGTCTTAAATAAAATAAAAACACCCAACTTTACATTCTTGGGTGTAAAATTGGGTGTTTGTTTTATAATTTGCTGATTTTCAGCGTTTATTGCGGAGAGAGAGGGATTCGAACCCCCGGTACCTCGCAGTACAACGGTTTTCAAGACCGCCGCAATCGACCACTCTGCCATCTCTCCAAACCTCTCATGCAAGAGCGCTTGTTTTCAAAAGCGATGCAAAGGTACGACTATTTTTTGAATCTGCAAGCGTTTGGAGGATTTTTTTTCATTTAAGGCTTTTTTTCATCTGAAAACAACTCCTCACACTCTTTAATGAATCTTCAAACTTTCGTGTCTATATAATCTTTATCTTTGTTTTAAGAAAATACGGCTGAACTTTCAAACACGAAAGACGTTACTATAATAGAGTAAACGATTCAAAAACTAAAAAATGAAGACTATGGATAAGAAGAAAATGACAATGAATGCAGAGAAGATTATGGGAGTGATGAAAGCTGGAT
>JAXJTU010000147.1:0-5946 GCA_036309425.1 Agathobacter sp. | reverse complement strand
GGGCAGAGGTGGAAGCATGGTAACATGTGGAGCTGACTGTTACTAATAGGTCGAGGGCTTATCCTCAAGAAAGAACAGAGTTGGATGAATGTATGAAGTTTTGAAAGTACAATGCTTTCTAAAAAATAATCCTCAATAGCTCAGTCGGTAGAGCATTCGGCTGTTAACCGAAGTGTCGTAGGTTCAAGTCCTACTTGGGGAGCTTATATGCGGAAGTGTCGGAACTGGCAGACGAGCAAGACTAAGGATCTTGTGATTATTGCAATCGTGTGGGTTCAAGTCCCATCTTCCGCATTCTGCCGCAGTGGCGGAACTGGCAGACGCGCAGGACTTAAAATCCTGTTGTAGTGATACAGTACCGGTTCGATTCCGGTCTGCGGCATTCATGCAAGTATTACTTGACATGAAATCATTCAGGAGTTAATATAATTCTTGAAGCAATACGTGTGCGTAGCTCAGCTGGATAGAGCACTTGGCTACGGACCAAGGTGTCGGGAGTTCGAATCTTCTCGCGCACGTTTTAAAGATAGGATGAATAATCCTATCTTTTTTTTCGTGTTACTTACTCTTTTTAATATGATAAATTGCTTTAATATAATTATTTCTTTTTAATGTTATAAATTGTATTGAATGTTAGCAATCATTTTAACTATATTTCATAATATAAAGTATATTATGATGATAAAAATTAGAGGCGTATATGAATTTTGATATTGTATATGCAAAAGATATTACTAATATACTACAATATGAAAATACTAAGTTAGTGGATATAAGGTCATCAAGTCTGTATGAACAATGCCATTTAGAAAATGCAATTAATTTACCATTTGATACAACCGACAACTATGAAAAAATATTGGATAAGAATATATATTATATTTTCTATTGTCATAGTGGTGGGAGTAGCATGAAGCTAGCAAGATTTCTTGGAAAAAAGGGGTTTAGAACAGGAACGGTTATTGGTGGTTTTTTGGCAGCATCTGAATACTTGAAAAAAGTTGGCCTATGTGACAAAATATAATTGAGTAACTGTGTAGAAATATAGGACAAAGAATGAGAGAGTAATATGAAGACATTTGAACTTGTTGTTCCATGCCATTTTGGTTTGGAAGCAGTTGTAAAAAGAGAAATATATGATTTGGGTTATGAGATTACGAGAGTGGAAGACGGAAGAATAACATTTGAAGGGGATGCAGAAGCTATATGCAGATCAAATGTTTTTCTTAGAGGAGCTGAGAGAGTTTTACTGCAGGTTGGTCGATTTAAGGCAACAACATTTGATGAACTATTTGAAGCTGTTAAGGCCTTGCCATGGGATGAATTTATACCAGCAGATGGAAAGTTCTGGGTTAAGAAAGCATCATCAATTAAGAGTAAGCTTTTCAGTCCGTCAGATATACAATCAATTGTAAAAAAGGCAATGGTTGAAAGTCTGAAGAAATCATATAAACTTGATTGGTTTCCAGAGGATGGGGCTTCTTATCCAGTTAGAGTTTTTTTGAATAAAGATGAGGTTACGGTAACACTTGATACATCGGGTGATTCACTTCACAAGAGAGGATACCGACTTGCAACAAGTAAGGCTCCGATTACAGAGACTCTTGCAGCATCGCTTATCATGCTTACTCCTTGGAAAGCTGATAGAATTTTGGTTGATCCATTTTGTGGTAGTGGAACATTTCCGATTGAGGCGGCAATGATTGCAGCAAATATTGCGCCAGGAATGAATCGTGAGTTTACAGCTGAAGAATGGACTAATTTTATTCCAAAGAAATTGTGGTATGAGACAATTAAAGAAGCGGAAGAAATGATTGACACATCGGTAGCAGTTGATATTCAAGGATATGATATTGATGCGGATGTAGTCGCAAATGCAAGAGAAAATGCTAAGAGAGCGGGAGTGGATCATATGATTCATTTTCAGCAAAGAGAAGTAGCTGATTTACGTCATCCTAAGAAATATGGATTTGTTATTTCAAATCCTCCATATGGTGAGAGACTTGAAGAGAAAGAGGCATTGCCGGCATTATACAGTCAGATTGGACGAGCTTATGATGGGCTAGATTCGTGGTCTATGTATTTAATCACAAGTTATGAAGATACAGAACGCTACATTGGAAGAAAAGCTGATAAGAATCGAAAAATATATAATGGTATGATCAGAACATATTTTTATCAGTTCATGGGACCAAAGCCACCAAAGAGAAAAAGGGAACAATAGAATATGAAGTATTCAAAAAAATATATTGTATTTACAATAATAATGGTTACCATATTATTGATTAATTTTCATGTTTTGGATGAAACAGATGGAGAACTTGATCAATTTAGAGGAGCTAAATTGGAAAGTAAAATATGGAGCCCTATGGTTGCGGCTGATGTAAATGGTAGTATAATCACTGTCAATATTGACAATAAGACATTTACAAGTGAAGATACCAAAATATATATGGATGACAATCGTAATATTATGTTGCCGGTATCAATCCTTACAGAGGCATTAAACTGTAGTGTACATATTTACGATGGAACACAGCTTTTAGTTGAAAAACATAGTAATGAAGCACAACTTGAACTTGATTCAACAGATGCTTCAAGCAATGGAAAATCGGTATCAATAGTTTCACCTTTTACAACAATTGATGATATATATTATGTAAGTTTGAATGATTTGTCGAACTTGTTAGGGTATACATGCTCATTTGATATTTCTACAAATACAATTGCAACAGTGGATGATTCTGATGGTGTTACACTATATCCTACAAGCTATGATTTAAGAAAAAAAGGCAGAATATCAAAGATAAGAAATCAGGGATCATATGGGACATGTTGGGCTTTTGCTGCTATTAGTGCGATGGAGTCGGAATTGCTTCCCGAAAGACCAATGCTTTTTTCTGTTGACCATATGACAATGTGTAATTCGTTTAATGTTAATCAGTATGATGGTGGTCAGTATACAATGGGAATGGCCTATCTTGCTGCATGGCAGGGCCCGGTGTATGAGGAAGATGATCCATATGGAGATAATCAGACGAATGATACACTATCCCCGGTAATGCATACACAGGAAATCAGAATTATTGATGGAAAAGATTATGATGGAATTAAAGAAGCTGTATTTAAGTATGGTGGAGTACAGACTTCTCTTTACAGTACAATAAGAAGTTCGCAGGGGTCATCAACATATTATAACAAGAAAACTAATTCATATTGTTATATTGGAACAGCCAAGTCGAATCATGATGTAGTTATAATTGGATGGGATGATAACTATTCCAAAGAGAATTTTAATGCTCCGCTTGAAGGCGATGGTGCATTTATTTGCCAGAACAGCTGGGGAGAAAATTTTGGTGATAATGGGGTCTTTTATGTGTCTTATTATGATACAAATATAGGAACTCACAATCTGGTTTATACTGGAATTGAGTCTACGGATAATTATGACAATATTTACCAGAGCGATTTATGTGGCTGGGTTGGCAAAATGGGATATGACAAAGAAGATATCTATGGTGCAAATGTATTTACCGCAAATGACAATGAGGATATTGTTGCTGCTGGATTTTATGCAACTGCGTCAGATACTGAATATGAACTGTATGTTGTAGAAAATTTTGTGGATACTAATTCGTTTTCACATAAAAAGAAAGTAGCTTCAGGAGTACTTGAACATGCAGGATATTATACAATTGATTTTGATAGTGCGGTAGAGGTTACTGCTGGAGAAAAATATGCAGTAGTACTTTATGTAAAAACACCTGGCTCTATCCACCCGATGGCAATTGAATATGACTCCGGGGATGAGTTTATTAGTGGTGTTAATTTGGATGATGGTGAAGGATATATAAGTTATAATGGCAGCACATTCAAAAATGTAAAGGAAGAGAAGATGTGTAATTTATGTATTAAAGCATTTTCTAACAATAAATTATGGATGAAAAATTACTAAAGATTTTTACAATTACAATTGCCGGTATGACAGCGTTGCTTTGCTTTGGTTTTACTTTTTTTCCAGAGATGCATGAACAATATGCTCTTGCAGAGGAAACCCGAAATGCATTTATTGATAATTTGGATATGAAATTAATTAATAAGATGACACAGCCTGACGAAGTAATTTCAGAGGAAAAAACTGAATATGGCCAGATAAAAATTAAGCTTCCAGAAGGCGTAACTGAGAATGATGTATTAGTAGAGAATGATTATTTGAATCAGTCGATTTATGTTTCCCTTTTAGAAAACAAAAACCATGATTGGCAAAAAAATAGTATCAGTGGCAGTCCTGAACATATTTCATCCCTATCATATTATACGCAGGGAAATAATAGTGTCGTTGCGATAAATACGGATTTATTGTATGAGTGTGACTATAAGTTTTCTGATGGAAATTTGTATATTGATTTTGTGGATCCACATAACATTTATGATAAAGTGATTGTGATTGATGCAGGGCATGGAGGAAGGGCTACTGGTGCTACAAGAAATGGTATTGAGGAGAAAAATATTAATCTCTCCATAACAATGAAGTTATATGATATGCTAAAAAATAGCGGAAAGAACTGGGGGGTTTATCTGACAAGATCAGATGATAGTAATCCGTCATTAGCACAGCGGTCTAATATGGCTAATAAGGCTAAGGCTGATTTGTTTATTAGTATTCATAATAATGCATCTGGAAATGGTAATTTTTCCGGATTAAGAGGAACTCAGGTTTTATATAGTCCATCAGATACAAATGAATTTTCAAGCTTCAGATTTGCTGAGATTTGTATGAATAATGTTACTGCTACGCTGGGGAGTGAAAATGCGGGATTTGTAAAAGCAGATGATATTTATATTGTAAGAACCTGCGATTGTCCTGTAGCACTTATCGAGGTTGGCTATATGACAAACAGAGAAGAACTTGATTTGCTTGCAACAGACCAATACCAGAGTCTGGCTGCACAAGGCGTAGTTAATTCTATTCAGGCCGCATTTGATGAGGGTTTTTAGATTTAACAAATTTGTAAATATATTAACAATGAATAAAATAAAAAAAGGAGTATTATCATGACAAAAATCATTTTTGCAACAGGAAATAAAGATAAAATGCGTGAAATTAAAGAGATAATGGAAGATTGTGACGTTTCTATTATTTCAATGAAAGAAGCGGGAATTGATATAGATATTGTTGAAGATGGAGCAACATTTGAAGAAAATTCTATTATCAAAGCTAAAGCAATCGCTGAGCATACTGATGCAATTGTACTTGCGGATGACTCTGGTCTTGAGATTGACTATCTTAATAAAGAGCCTGGTGTATTATCTGCAAGATATATGGGAGAAGATACCTCCTATGATATTAAGAACCAGAACTTGATTGACAGATTAGATGGTGTTTCGAAAGAAGAAAGAACAGCACGCTTCGTTTGTGCTATTGCTGCAGTACTTCCAAATAAAGAGGTTCTTGTTACAAGACAGACAATGGAAGGCTATATTGGATGGGAAATTGAAGGTGAAAATGGATTTGGTTATGATCCTATTTTCTATATGGACGAGTATGGATGTTCTTCAGCCAGCCTTACTCCTGAGCAGAAAAATGCTGTCAGCCATAGAGGAAAAGCATTAAGGGAAATGCGAAACATGTTAAAAGAAAAAAATTTAATATAAGTAATGTAAAAAGGAAAACGCTTTCAAAAATAGTTGATAAAAAAGAAAAAAACTTTCAAAATTTTGTTGACATATATAAAAACATATAATATAATCTTAAATGCGTCACGAGTTAGAAAGACGTTTCCTACGGGGTGTGGCTCAGCTTGGCTAGAGCGCCTGGTTTGGGACCAGGAGGTCGCAGGTTCGAATCCTGTCACCCCGACTTTTTATGACATGCGGGTGTAGTTCAATGGTAGAACACCAGCCTTCCAAGCTGGATACGTGGGTTCGATTCCCATCACCCGCTTT
>JAXJTU010000146.1:0-12261 GCA_036309425.1 Agathobacter sp. | reverse complement strand
CATATATATGTATACCCTTAAAACTGTTGAAATGTAGTAATGTAACTTATGGGTATGCGAAATAGAATATATCTTGACTTGCATTAAGGTTATGATTTAGGATATATAAAGATGAAATCCGAAATGAGGGAGAGAATGATGTTAAAAGGAAAATGTGTAGTCTTAGGAGTTACAGGAAGTATTGCAGCATATAAGATAGCGAATCTTGCAAGCGCATTGGTTAAGCTTCATGCAGATGTTAATGTCATAATGACACATAATGCAACAAATTTTATTAATCCTATAACATTTGAGACACTTACAGGAAATAAATGTTTAGTTGATACCTTTGATAGAAATTTTCAGTTTAATGTGGAGCATGTAGCGTTAGCAAAAAGAGCTGATATTTTTATGGTAGCCCCGGCTTCGGCAAATGTGATTGGGAAAATGGCTAATGGAATTGCTGATGATATGCTTACAACGACAATCCTTGCGGCAAAATGCCCAAAGCTTATATCGCCTGCTATGAATACAAATATGCTTGAGAACCCAATAGTTCAGGATAACATTAAGAAACTTGAAGGTTATGGATTTGAAATAATTAATCCGGCTGCAGGATATCTTGCATGTGGGGATACAGGTGCAGGAAAAATGCCTGAACCTGAGATTTTATTATCCTATATTCTCAGAACAATTGCATTTGAAAAGGATTTAGAGGGCAAAAAGGTTCTTATTACAGCTGGTCCAACCCAGGAAGCAATTGACCCGGTAAGATATATCACAAATCACTCTACCGGAAAGATGGGATATGCTATTGCAGAAAACTGTGTGAGAAGAGGCGCTGATGTTACCCTAGTAACAGGACCGGTATCTATAACTCCACCAATGTTTGTTAATACAATTAAAGTGACATCTGCAGCACAGATGGCAGAAGCAGTTAAAGCTAATGCAGACAAGCAGGATATCTTTATATTGCCAGCAGCTGTTGCTGACTACAGGCCATCACATGTAGCGGATGAGAAAATCAAGAAAAAAGAGGGAGATGCAGTAATAGAACTTGAGAGAACAGAGGATATTCTCCTATATCTTGGAAGTAATAAAAAAAATGGTCAGTACATCTGTGGTTTCTCAATGGAAACAGAAAACATGCTTGAAAATTCAAGAGCAAAACTTTCAAAGAAAAATGCGGATATGATTATTGCGAATAATCTTAAGGTTGCAGGAGCTGGATTTGGAACAGATACAAATATTGTAACTATTATTACAAAAGATGACTGTAAAGAATTAGAAATAATGTCAAAGGCAGATGTTGCCTCAGTTATTGTTTCAGAAATTATAGCAAAGTCAAAATAAAACAATTAAACATAAAGAAAGTGGATTCCAGTTTTAAATACTGTAATCCACTTTTTTTAGGCTTAAATAATAATTTGATATTGTCTGATAATAATAAGGCTGAATCCAAAGAAAGCCGATTCCTAAAGATAAAAGTCCAAGAACGAACAATCCAATAAAACTGAGATAAATATAAAATGTTTTAAAGTAATGTCCCTTAATGAATTTGACAGAATAAAAAAAACACTGCATTAGCGACATCTGAGGATGATCAAGCATAATATAAAAAATGAAACAAAAAATAATTTTAACAAACAGCGAAAGAATAAGTGAAATTAATGCAAGTCCCAACGATGCAAAAACAGTTGAAATATCATCAAAATCAAGAATAAAATAACGACCAATAAAGTATGGAATCATGCATATGAGTTCAAATAAATAAACAATAAAATATCCCAACACATACTTATCAGTCTGATTTTTAAAACAATAATAGAGATCAGAAGTATTAACTTCTTGATGTCTGGATAATTTTAGATGAAGGTAAATTAAACCAATATCAAGTAAACCAGCGATTATGCTAATAAGAAATTCAGCAACATAATAGGTAATCTTTTGTGTGGTTGTTGCGTACGCTGTATTCAAAAGAGAAGAAAATGGGAGCTCAATCATAAAGGCTATTAAAGTAGCCAGCACGAAGGCCCCCATCGTTATTTTGTAATTGCCTGTTAAATTGATACGGGCAATTCTTTTTAATTCTTTAGAAGATGTTTGCATATTAAAAACTCCTAGTTGGATTAAGCAATGTAATCAAGATTAGAACCAATATATCTAGCAGCATCTGCAGATTTGAAATTCTGTTGATAAGGATTTGATTCATCGCTATATTTTATTTGAGTGGTGGTAGTGCCACCTGAAACATAAGTCCTTCCGCACTCCGGGCAGATAGAAGTATGTATGGCGACATTAGCCGAAACAACCGTCCCATTATTTTCTTCAGCCTTTTTAAAAGCATTAGAAACATGCTGGCCTTCGTGTGCCCTAACAGCAGAACTGGCAGCATTAGGAGAAACATGGGCGGCAGATTTAAAAGAAACATTTATATCATTAGAACCATCGACATATTTTCGTTTTCTACAGGTTTCACAATCTTCAGGGGAAGATTTGCCATTAACCTTTTCGCCGGACATACTGTCATTGTCTAAATTGCCAATGCGAAAATTATTATAATTACTATAATCATATGTACCAATTGCCCCAACTCTCATAAATCCCACTCTCCCTTCTTGAAAGTTTGAATTTAAACATATTATATCATAAGTTTTGACAAAGAACAATTTGAGAATTATACTGTTATAGTTGGAGAAAAGTATGAAAGAAGAAAAACAATATGATACAGCATTTTATATAGCAGGATTAATTGTCATAGCATTGATGATTGCAGTCATAGTAGTTTTCCGGGTATTTGGAACTGCCTGGTTAGCACTGTTGCCTAAATGCTATTTTCACATAGTTACAGGCTATTATTGTCCTGGCTGTGGAGGAACAAGGGCTGTAATATCATTACTAAAAGGAAAAATAATTAAATCATTTTTTTATCACCCGTTGGTATTGTATGTTGCAATATTAGGTGGTTGGTTTATGATATCGCAGACAATAGAAAGAATAAGCAGGGCTAGAATTAAAATTGCATTACATTTTAGAACCATATATCTGTGGATTGCATTAATATTAATTATTGCAAATTTTGTAATAAAAAATGGGGCTCTCCTTATTTTGGGAGAAGCCCTCATGGAATAAACAGCTTTAATTTAAACTGTATGCGTTTAGAATCCCATCGATGCTACCATACATCTGTAATAAAACAAAAAATGAAAATGCATAAATAATCACTGTGATAAAAATACCGGCAAAACCAATCCAGAGCCCTGCAATGGACTTCTCGCTCATTTTGTAATTTCCACCACGGGAAAGGCATGCGAACAGAATAGCCAAAGCCCCGCAAGGAATGGATATATATATAATGAGGCATGAAACAACAGAAATAATTCCAAGAATTAATGCAGCACTCTCCATTTTGCGAGAGCTGTTATTATAATAAAAATAATTAGACATAAGAAATCTCCTAAAATTGTATTCATATTATTCTAACATGATGCAATAAAAAGGGAAAGGAAAATGTGAGGTAATACAATGGATATCAATTTGCAAATTGCACAGGAACTTGGTGTAATGAAAAAACAGGTCGATGCAGCAGTAAAGTTAATCGACGAAGGAAACACAATTCCTTTTATCGCACGATATAGAAAGGATGTAACTGGAGGTCTTAATGACGAAGTATTGAGAGAACTTTCAGAGAGACTTACATATTTAAGAAACTTAGAGGACAAGAAGCAGACTGTCCTTGCAAGCATAGAAGAACAGGGTAAATTAACAGAAGAATTAAAAGTGCAGATTCTTGAGGCGCAGACTCAGGTCGCAGTAGATGATCTATACAGACCATACAGACCAAAACGACGCACAAGGGCAACAGTTGCAAAAGAAAAAGGATTAGAGCCGCTTGCCAATACTATCATGGCTCAGGAAGATACAACAGAGCTTGCAACAGAAGCAGCAAAATATGTCAATGCAGAAAAGGAAGTTGAAAGCATCCTGGATGCAATTGCAGGAGCAAAAGATATCATAGCTGAAATGATTTCAGATACTGCAGATTACAGAACAAAAATTAGAGATCTCACAATGAAAAAAGGTCGTCTTACATCTGTGGCAAAGGATCCTGAAGTGGAGTCGGTATATGAGATGTATTATGAATATGACGAAGCTCTTACAAAGGTTGCAGGCCATAGAACACTTGCAATAAATCGTGGAGAGAAAGAAAAAATCCTTACAGTAAAGATAGAAGCTCCACAGGAAGATGTTATTGCATATTTACAGAAACAGGTAATAACAGGAACAAACCCAGACATAGTTCATGTATTAAATGAAGTGATAGAAGACGCTTACGACCGTCTTATTGCACCAGCGATAGAAAGAGAAATAAGAAGTGAACTTACAGAAAAAGCAGAGGACGGAGCAATAAGAGTGTTCGGAAAAAACCTCGAGCAACTTCTCATGCAGCCACCAATCTCTGGACAGGTTGTACTTGGATGGGACCCGGCATTTAGAACAGGGTGTAAGCTTGCTGTAGTAGACCCAACAGGAAAAGTATTAGATACAACAGTAATTTTTCCAACAGCACCACAGTTTAAGGTGGATGAGGCAAAAGCAGTACTAAAGCAGCTTATCGCAAAGCATAATGTAACGCTCATTTCTCTTGGAAACGGAACAGCTTCAAGAGAATCAGAGCAGGTAATCGTAGAACTATTAAAAGAAATACCAGTACCAGTTCAATATATTATAGTAAATGAAGCCGGTGCATCAGTATACTCAGCAAGTAAGCTTGCAACAGAAGAATTCCCTAACTTTGATGTAGGACAAAGAAGTGCAACATCAATGGCAAGAAGACTTCAGGATCCATTAGCAGAGCTTGTAAAGATTGATCCAAAGTCAATTGGAGTAGGTCAGTACCAGCACGATATGAACCAGAAGAAACTTAGCGAAGCATTAGGCGGAGTAGTAGAGGACTGTGTAAATAAGGTCGGAGTAGACTTAAATACTGCATCAGCATCACTCATGGAGTACATTTCAGGTATTTCAAAAGTAATAGCAAAGAACATTGTGGAATACAGAGAAGAAAACGGAGAATTTACATCTCGTTCTCAGCTTCTTAAAGTGGCAAAACTTGGACCAAAAGCATATGAGCAGTGTGCAGGATTTATGAGAATTACAGGTGGAAAGAATCCACTCGACGCAACAGGTGTGCATCCGGAATCATACGATGCAACAAAAGCATTACTTGAAAAACTTGGATACACAATGGACGATGTAAAGTCAAGAAATGTAGTAGGAATATCTAAAAAAGTGTCAGATTACAGCGCACTGGCAGAGGAACTCGGGGTGGGCGAAATAACACTGACTGATATTGTAAAAGAGCTTGAAAAACCAGCAAGAGACCCTCGTGAAGATATGCCAAAGCCAATTTTAAGAAGTGATGTACTTGAGATGAAGGACCTTACACCAGGAATGGTATTAAAGGGAACAGTTCGTAATGTAATTGATTTTGGAGTGTTTGTTGACATTGGAGTTCATCAGGATGGATTAGTTCATATATCAGAAATCTGCGACAGATACATTAGCCATCCATTAGAAGCAGTAAGTGTTGGAGATATAGTAGATGTTCAGGTTATGACAGTTGACATAAAGAAGCAGAGGATTCAGCTTACAATGAAAATCGGAACAGGAAGCGACTCCGGTGAAAAGAAAGCTGATAAAAAGTCGGAAGTTCAGAAACAAAACAAACAGAAAACAAACGGTCAGAAACAAAATGGTCAAAAGTCGAACGGACAGAAAAAAGCATCCCAGAATAAGAATTCGAAGAATAATAATCAGAATAAAAAGAATTTCAAAAAAGGAAATAGTTTCTTTGATGGAATTATTATTGAATAAAAATTATTTGCAAATTGTTTAAAAAATTACTAGGAGTTAATTTATGTCGAGTTCAACAAAAAGAAGAGTTAATACAAGATTTATTGCTGGAACTGCAATGCTTAGTGCCTTATCGTTTGTATTACAGTCGTTTGAGTTTGCAATACCAGTGCTTATTCCGCCATTTATTAAATTTGATTTTTCAGATTTGCCGGCACTCATTGGTTCATTTGCATATGGTCCTTTGGCGGGAATTACAATAGAGTTTATAAAGAATCTCCTTCACTGTGCAGAGTCACAGAGTGCAACAGTAGGGGAATTATCAAATTTTATACTTGGAGCAGTATTTACAGGAACAGCAGGAGCGATTTATAAATATAAGAAAAATAAGACTACTGCATTTGTCGGTGGAATATTAGGATCAGTGTTAATGGGAATAATAAGTATTCCGGCAAATTATTTTGTAGTATATCCATTTTATTATAAGGCCTTTAATTTGGCACCAGAAGCAGTGCTCGGAATGTATCAGGCAATATTGCCAAAAGTAAAAAATATACTACAGTGTCTGTTGATTTTTAACCTTCCATTTACAATTATTAAAGGGTTAATATCAACAGCAATAACAATGCTTGTGTACAAACACTTATCCCCAATTCTAAAAGGCATACAAAAGTAGTTCGTCTTTCCATTTTGGGTTTTAGATGATATAATGAAATGAAATAGTAAAATGGAGAATAAAAGTGGAAACAAAATTTGATATTCAGCTTACGAATAAGGATTTATACGGATTTAATATATATCAGACATACAGAAGCGGGCAGGGAATACTGTCGGTTCTTATTGGGCTTATTGTATTTGTAATGGCAGGATTAAGCTTTGCACAGTCAAATGTGTCCACAGCTTTTTTGTATATATTGTTTGGTGTAGTTGTAATAGCGTATATTCCAGGTTCGTTATGGCTTAGAGTAAACCAGACGATGAAAACAAATAGCGTATTATCAGGTGTGCTTCATTATGAGATATCAGAAAAAGTAATAAAGGTAACGGCAGGTGAAGAAACTGCAGAATTACCATGGGAATTAATTTATAAGTTTGTTGCAAATGATAAGAATGTATTAATCTATTCAAACAGAATTAATGCATATGTAATTCCAAGAACACAATTAGGTGATAAGTATGAAAGCCTTGTCGAGATTGCAAAAGCACAGCTCCCAAAATACAGGCTTAAGATTAAGTAGAATAGGAATAACGAATGGAACAGATTAGAGTAATAGAAACTTTTTCGGCGGAAGAAACATTAAAGCTCGGCGAGCAAATGGGACGAGAAGTAAAGCCAGGAACCGTTTGTACATTGGTTGGAGACCTTGGTGTGGGGAAGACTGTATTCACTCAGGGAATTGCACTTGGACTCAATATAGAAGAGTCGATATGCAGTCCAACTTTTACCATAGTTCAGGTCTATGAAGAAGGAAGAATGCCATTTTATCATTTCGATGTATATCGCATTGGAGACATTGAAGAAATGGACGAAATAGGATACGAGGATTATTTTTATGGAGAGGGGCTTACCATGATAGAATGGGCAAACCTCATTGAAGAAATTCTTCCGAAGGACCGAATAGACATAACTATAGAAAAAGATTTGCAAAAAGGTTTTGATTACAGAAAGATAACAATCAAAGAGGTGCATGAATAGATGAAGGTGCTTGCATTAGACAGTTCGGGACTTGTTGCAAGTGTAGCAATAGTTCAGGATGATGAGTTACTAGGCGAATATACAATAAACCATAAAAAAACACATTCGCAGACACTTCTTCCAATGTTAGATGAAGTGGCAAAAATGATAGAACTAGACATGAATACAATTGACTTTATAGCAGTATCAGCAGGACCAGGGTCATTTACAGGATTAAGAATAGGTTCAGCAACTGCAAAGGGACTAGCACTTGCTTTAGATAAGCAGATAGTATCAGTTCCAACAATCGATGCGATGGCATACAATCTCTGGGGAAGCAATGAGCAGATATGCCCTATCATGGATGCAAGGCGTAATCAGGTTTATACTGGATTGTATCAGTTTGTAAAAGAACATATGAACACAATCTTACCAGAATGTGTTCTTATGATAGACGAAATAGTAGCTAAGGTAAATGAAAGTGGTAAGAAAACGATTTTCCTCGGCGATGGTGTAGCAGTATTTAAAGAGTATATTGAAGAGAATATCAAAGTTCCATACGCATTTGCACCAGCAAATAATAATAAGCAGAGAGCATCAAGTGTAGCAGCACTTGGTATGGAGCTTTACAAAGAAGGAAAAGCAGAGGATGCAAAAGACCACAAACCTGAGTATCTTCGTTTGTCGCAGGCAGAAAGAGAACGTCAGGAAAAAGCAAGGGATTTTAAGATATGTTAATTCGTAAAATGACGAATGATGACATCAGGGAAGTTTGGGAAATAGAGAAGATGTCCTTTTCCATGCCATGGAGCGAGAACGGTTTTAAGGACGCACTATCCATGGAAGACAACATTCTTTTAGTTGCAGAAGAAGCCGGCAGGATTAAAGGCTATGCCTGCACATATGTATCGTTCGACGAGGGAGAACTTACTAATATAGCTGTCCTTCCAGAAGTAAGAAATACAGGAATAGCAAAATCTCTTTTAAATACGCTAAAAGAAGAAGCACTCAAAAAAGGTGTATCTCATATAGTGTTAGAAGTTCGCGTGTCAAATGAATCAGCACGACATGTCTACAAACAGTTCGGATTTGACGAACTTGGAATCAGGAAGAATTTTTATGAACAACCAGTGGAGGATGCAATGATAATGTCCTGCACTTTGGAGGATAATTAATGTTAGATGTTTGTTTGTTAGGAACAGCAGGAATGATGCCTCTCCCACACAGATGGCTTACAGCGCTTATGCTTAGATACAATGGCAGCAGTCTTCTTATTGATTGTGGTGAGGGAACTCAGATTGCAATGAAGGAAGCGGGACTAAGTTCAAAACCGATAGATATATTGTGTATTACCCATTTCCATGCAGACCATGTCAGCGGTTTGCCGGGCCTGCTTCTTACAATGGGTAATGCAGAAAGAACAGAACCTCTTACAATAATAGGTCCCAAAGGACTTACAAGAGTGGTAAATGCAATGAGAACAATTGCACCTGAATTGCCATTTGAGATTGAATGCATAGAGATGAATGAGGCTGATGAATATTTCGAGATAAACGGATACTGCATACATGGTTTTAAGGTCAGACACAATGTAGTATGCTATGGTTATACAGTAGAAATAAAACGACAGGGAAGATTTTCTGTGGAAGCAGCAAAAGAAAGAAATATCCCGGTTAAACTCTGGAACCCTCTTCAGAAAGGTCAGACAGTCGAGATTGATGGAGTGACATATACTCCGGATATGGTACTGGGTCCACAGAGAAAGGGAATCAAACTTACTTACTGTACCGACAGTCGACCACTTGATAAAATCGTGGAAGCGGCTGAAGAATCAGATTTATTTATCTGTGAAGGAATGTATGCTGAAAAAGAAAAGCTTGCAAAAGCAAAACAGTATAAGCATATGACTTTCTACGAAGCAGCAGACATGGCAAAGAAAGCAAATGTAAAAGAAATGTGGCTTACACATTTTTCACCATCCTTAGTAAGGGCGGAGGAGTATATGCCACAAGTAAGAGAAATCTTCGAGAATTCTCATTTGGGTAAGGATGGAAAGAGTGTTGAACTAACATTCCAGGAGGAGTAACGCATGAAAAAGATTGGTATTTTTATAGCTGCGCTAGTATGTATATGTGTAGTGTTAGGTGGTTTTTATTATGTAATTGACAAAAACAAAACAGCAGCCGAAGACAATACGAAACTTACTGAGGTTGACAAGGTTATAACAAAAGATTTGGACAAGAGCTATCCAAAAACACCTAGAGAGGTTGTTAAATTCTACAACAGAATTATTAGCTGTTATTATGCAAATCAGTATTCAGACGACCAGTTTGAGAAACTTATAGAGCAAGCTATGAAATTATTGGATGAGGAGCTTGTTGCCAATAATGAAAAAGAAAGATATATGCTTGCAGTAAAAAATGATGTTGAAAAATATGTTTCTGAATCAAAAACAATCTCTCAGTCTAATGTGTGTGCAAGTAATGATGTTACATATAAGACAATTGACGGAAAAGAATGTGCATTTGTAATGGCATCATATTTTATCAAAGAAGGAAGCTCATATTCTAAGACTTTCCAACAGTATGTACTTCGAAAGGACGATAAAGGACGCTGGAAGATATTAGGCTACGAAAAAGTGCAGGGAGATTTTTCGGATTATGATTTACAATGATAAAGAAATAAAAATACTTGCAATAGAGAGTTCCTGTGATGAAACCGCCGCAGCAGTAGTGGTAAATGGTCGAGATTTAAGATCAAATGTAATATCATCACAGATAGATTTACATACATTATATGGCGGCGTTGTTCCGGAGATAGCTTCAAGAAAACATATTGAGAAGATTAACCAGGTAATAGAACAGGCTCTTTCAGACGCAAATATGACTTTAGATGACATTGACGCAATAGGAGTAACCTATGGTCCGGGCCTTGTTGGAGCATTACTTGTCGGCGTTGCAGAGGCAAAAGCAATAAGCTATGCAAGAAATATACCACTTGTCGGGGTACATCACATAGAAGGTCATATTAGTGCTAATTATATTGAAAACAAAGATTTAGAACCACCATTCTTATGCCTTGTAGTATCAGGTGGTCATACCCATCTTGTAAGAGTCATTGACTATGGTAAATATGAGATTTTAGGAAAGACAAGAGACGATGCAGCGGGTGAAGCCTTTGATAAGGTTGCAAGAGCAATAGGTCTAGGTTATCCGGGAGGACCAAAAATTGAAAAAGCATCGCATGAAGGTAATCCGGATGCTATTTCATTTCCACGCGCAAAGGTAGCTGATGGAGTGTATGATTTTAGCTTTAGTGGACTTAAATCAGCCGTGCTCAATTATTTAAACGGCGCAAAGATGAAGGGTGAGCCAATAAACCCGGCAGATGTTGCCGCATCATTCCAAAAATCTGTTACAGATGTACTCGTCGGTCATGCAGCAGAGGCAATAGAACAGTATGGAATGGATAAATTTGCAATAGCAGGCGGAGTAGCATCCAATGGTGTGATAAGAGCTGCTATGGAAGAAATGTGCAAGGAAAAGGGTGTAAAATTCTATCGCCCATCACCAATCTTATGTACAGATAATGCAGCAATGATAGGTGCAGCAGCATATTACGACTTTATGGCAGGCAAAAGAGCAGGCTTAGATTTAAACGCAGTACCTAATTTAAAACTTGGAGAATAACTATGGAGAAAATAACTGCAATTGTACTTTCGGCTGGCAAAGGAAGCAGAATGAAAAGTGATATTCCGAAACAATATATGTCTCTTAATGACAAGCCGGTTATATATTATAGTTTGAAAGCATTTGAAGACAGTCCTGTTTCACAGATAGTACTTGTGACTGGAAAAGAAGATGTTGCATATTGTGAAAAAGAGATTGTGCAAAAATACAGGTTTAAAAAAGTTGTTGCGGTTGTAGCTGGTGGAGCAGAAAGATACGATTCTGTTTATTGCGGATTATTGGCTGCTCCAGACACGGACTATGTCCTGATTCATGATGGTGCACGACCAATGGTGGACCAAAAGATAATAAACGACTCAATAGAATGCGTAAAGAAGGCAAAAGCGTGTGTTGTGGGGATGCCATCAAAAGACACAATAAAAATTTCCGATGAACAGAACTATGCAATTGATACTCCGGATAGGAAAACACTTTGGTCCATACAGACACCTCAGGCATTTTCGTATGAGTTAATATGCAATGCTTATAGCAAACTTTATAAAGATATTGAGCAGGGAAAAGATATTCCTACAATAACTGATGATGCTATGGTAGTAGAATATGCGACCAACCAAAAAGTAAAACTTATTGAAGGTAATTATGAGAATATAAAAATAACAACACCTGAAGATATTTTTATTGCAGATATTTTTTTGAAAAATAGAAAATCCTGTTGACATACTAACATATACATGCTAATATAAGTCCTGCACTAGTCAATTAGAAGTGCAAAAACAGCATATGATTTGCCGTTTAAGTACGGAGAGGTATCGAAGTGGTCATAACGAGGCGGTCTTGAAAACCGTTTGTCCGCAAGGGCACGTGGGTTCGAATCCCACCCTCTCCGCTTGTTTTTACTCTTGTAAAAACAAAATAAAAAAGTTTCAAAAAACTGTTGACAAATGATTGTGAGTTTGGTATTCTAATCTAGCTGTCGCAGTAAACGAAACGACAAGCAAAGACAAAGAACATTGAAAACTGAACAGTGAAAAACCTTGAAAGATTCTAATGAATAATTCATAT
>JAXJTU010000145.1:0-8136 GCA_036309425.1 Agathobacter sp. | reverse complement strand
TTTGACCTATATGATTGATTGTAATCAGTGTGCAGCCTATAAAATATAGCTACATTTATAGGCTGATTTTTATAAAAATGGAACTTCACGGATTCAGGTTTATAGTATAGTTATACTTTGATATAAAGGAAAATGCTCCATGGGAAAACAATCCATGTGGAGTGGAAGACAGCACTTGTGTGCTAACAAAGGCGCACAAGTGATATCGTAAACATTCAAGGAGGATGGAATGAAAAACAAATTATCCGCACTAAAATTTGTGCGAAATAATAAAAAGCAGTCAGGAGTAATGATTATTGCATTAGCATTAACATTTATGACAATGTACATAATGAACTTTTTATTTCTGACGACGCAGGAAAGCTTTAAAGCATTATTTATTGAACAGCCGAAAAAGGTAGCATTCGTAGATTTGTGTATTGATACTATGGGAGTTGACAGCACAAACTGCAAGACGGAAGAAGAATTATACGATAATCTTGAAGCAAGACGGGAAGACATAATGAGTCGGTTAGAAAGTCAGGAAGGTATCAGTGAGGTAATTTATACCCAATGTCTGTATGCGCATTACCAGGGAATAATCGGCGAGATAGGATATGATTTTCCCTTGCTTGAAGCAGAACAGATTCCATCATATATAGAACATATGGATGCAAAATTGATTGAAGGAAGAATGCCGGAAAACTCAGGCGAAATTCTTGTTGACAGTAAAGTGCTTAATAACCAGCACATGTCACTAAACGGTTATTTCAATGAGAGCTCTTACGGAAAAGTTTTCAAGGTAGTCGGAGTTCTTGAGTCTGACAATCTTACCTGCGTAGGAACACCTCAGGGTTATACCAACTCAGGCTGGTACATGGTTGTACAATGCGAAAATAAAAATGCAGACATGAATAAAGCATTGAAAAACATAGGAATTTCAACAACTGAATATGACACAATATGGGATAAAGCTAATTGGAAAGAGATGTACAAGGAAATGGTTACAGATCAGTTGGATGCAGCATTAATTGGAATTCTTATAGTAGTAATGATATTCCTTGCCATATCAATTATCGTTGCATATGTGTCATTTATGAGAAACAGGGTAAACGAATATTGTTTGTATACATCAATTGGTTTTGCAAGAAGTGATGTGTACGGAATGATGATGAGAGAAATAGCAATTATATTTGGTGGCAGTCTTATTTTAGGAGCAATAATTACAATCATAATTATGCTCTTAATGGGAAATTTAGTTTTAGACAATTTAGGACTTGTATACAGATATTTATACCCACAGCATTTGCTTAGAATACTTGCAGCATTTATGGCGATTGTAGGTTTGTTACAGTTACCAATTATTTTTACAATAAACAACATAAAAACAATAGATTTAATAGAAGATTAAGAGGGATTTATAATGTTTAAAATGAAAAATGTAAGCATGATTTATGATATGAATTCAGATGACAAAATGTATGCGTTGAATGGCTTTAATCTGACATTACCAGACACGGGACTTGTCGGAATTGTCGGACCATCCGGAAGTGGAAAAAGCACATTAATGTATGTCATGTCAACTTTAAAATCGCCTACTGAGGGCAGCGTGCTTTATAACGAAAAGGAAATAACAAGATTGTCACCGAAAGAGAGGGAAAAGACCAGAAGAAATGAATTTGGTTTCGTTTTTCAGAAGCATTATCTTGTCCCATATATGAATACAATTGATAATGTGGTGGTTGCAGCAACAGGTGACAGGCGAAAAAAAGAGCAGGAAGCAAGGGAGTACTTAAAAGAGCTCGGATTAAAAGAAAGAGAGTTTGGCAAAAAGCCATCAAAACTCTCTGGTGGACAGTGTCAGCGAGTTGCTATCGCAAGAGCAATGATTAATAATCCAAAGGTTATTTTTGCTGATGAGCCAACAGCATCGCTAGACCACGAAAACGCATTTAATGTAATGAAAATTTTGAAAAAATACTCAGAAGACAAACTTGTAATTGTTGTAACGCACGACAGGTCGGTTTTGTCAGATGTCGATATATTAGTTGAAATGTGGGATGGAAAATTGAGTAATGTTGTGACAACAGATATAGAAAGGGCACAAAATGAATAGAGAAAAACCGTTTTCAGCATTATATTACATTAAAAAGAATAAAGGCCGCGCAAGCATCTGTATTTTTATGATGTTTTTAGCTTCTATGATGTTTCTTGCCGGCAATTATATACATTCAGTTTTTTATAGCTTTTACCAGGAATTTGAATATTCTGACAAGCTGGTCCGGGTAGATTTACAAAGCACAGACGAAGAGTTTAAAGACTATGCAACATTTGTTCAAAGAGTAAAAGATGACGATAAATTAGATTATGTTCAGTCAAGCTGCTACGGCTTCCCGGCAATGCAGCATGGTTCAGTATTTAACCTTGAGATAGGTGGCTGGTCATATATTTTCAATTCAGTGTCTGACATGGAAAAAGTATTTAAGCATCTCGGAATAGAAGGAGATTTTTCCAAGTGCCAAAATAACAGCATAGTCATAAGCCGTGATTTTGCAAAAAATAAAGGAATAAAATTAGGGGATAAAATTGATCAGGCGTTTGATTCAGCTCTAAATAGACCATATACAGTTGACGCACTCATAGATGGCAGCAGTTATTGTTCATTTTATATATACGAAGATAACGATAATCTTGGACGTTGCTACATATTTAGCGATAGCATGGAAGGTCAACAGTTATACGACTATGTATCAGATTTAGCAGGTGATCTCAAAGTAAAAGTAGAGGATTCAGAGAGAGACGTTATTGGCCCAAAGTTTAGTATTTTCTATGTGATTTTCTACATGATCGATATCCTCATAGCCATAGTACTTGCCATAACTGTAAACTCGGTTATCACAGGCCAGTACCTAAAAAGAACATATGAATTCGGCGTGTACAGAGCCCTTGGCATGAGTAAAGGAGAGATAAAAAAGAAAGTAGCATCGGAGATTTTGACAATTAATTTAATTGCATGTGTGGCAGGTTTTGTAGTGACATTGCTTTTTACTTATATGATTAATGAGTTGTATTATAAGCCACAGGGCTTGCATTTACTTTACTATTCAGCGACTGGATTGGTTGGATTTATAGTATGTGATGCATTGATTGTAATACCACTTATTATTTCAAAGGGAATTAAAATGAGTAGGGCGGATGTGACGGAATTTTAGGAGCCATTGGTGAGCCATTGTGAGCCATTGGGGACGGAGTCAATGCCGTTTAGTTAATTGACTCCAATATTATTGCCAAAAGATGAGACAATTAAATTACCGTCGCGAGGAATAAATATTGACATCAGACAGTAAACTTAACTAAACGTTATTGTGACGGAGTTTTCTGGCACATTTACTGTCCCCTTTGGTATTTCTGTTTCCAGTGTTTGAGGTAGGAAAACAAACTTTTGTCGGGGAGGTTCCTGCTTCTTTTGTTTATAGTGACATAGATTATAATAATACAAGAAGGTACAGGATAAAGCAATCTGAAGTAAAATGCATCAGAAGATTATGGTGCCTGTTGATATTATGAATAGAGAATGTGATTTGACTGTTCATGTGCTATAATAAAGGCGATACGCTGGAACGTTCTTGAATTCTTGAAAGGAATTAGTATGGGAACTTATTTTAATCCAAATAATGAAAGCTTCACAAAAGATAAGAAGAGTGAAATATATATTGATAAAACAGGATTGCTGGAATTTTTGAATAAAAAGTTAGGAACAAACAACAATTGTATCAGCGTAAGTCATGCCAGACGATTTGGAAAATCCCATGCGGCAGGTATGATTGATGCCTATTACAGTCTTGGTAGCGATTCAGAGGTGCTGTTTTCGGATACTGAGATTGCAGAAAAGAAGAGCTTTAGAGAGCACCTGAATAAATATAATGTGATACATCTAGATGTATCCACATTCTGGGTAATGGAGGTGTAGGTTATGAATGATAAGGATTACAAAGTTTTAGTTAAAGAATATGAAAAACTAAATTGTTCAAGACCTGATATTTACATACTTTCTTTTGAGGAGCAGGTTGCTCGATTAGAAAAGTGTTTTGCTAATGAAAAATTTGCATCCCAATCCAATGAAAAAAAGATTGCAGTTGCTCTTAAATGGATTGGAGACGGCGATTCATTAATGAAATATTATGTTGCATTTAATAATCGTGATATGAATTATTTAAATGATGTCTTGTTTGAAACGGCACATCTTTTTCAAATGGGAAATATAATAAGTCCAAATTGTGATTATGGTTTTTATGGATTAAGGATTACCCCAAATCTTCTTGCAGCAAATATGATGGATAGAATAAGATTTCTTCTTCCACAAGAGGCCGGAATATCCAAAGGGTATTTTGGGGCATGTATTGCTAATCTGCTTTTGGCTATTATGTATGATAATTCTGAAATTAAGAGAGATGCTATGAATATTGCCATGAAGGAATTGCAAAAAAAGAATCCCGATTACTGCAAGTTGCATGTTGAATGTATGATTGCTGTTTTAAATCGTGATTATGATACTTTTAATGTAAAGATTAATGAGTATTGTAAAAGCTATAAAAAAGCAAGAGAGTTTGGGTTTAATGCATTTAATAAAAGATTTTGTATCGAGGCACATGGGTTGTACAACTTGGCTCGATATGCTTTTGATGGTGCTATGAAGGATAAAATTAAAATGCCTGTTGCAGAAAATTTTTGCCAGGAATTGGCATTGTGGCAGGATGAACATGACAATGTAGTAGGAAAAGCATATCACATTTATCCTGAAAGTTTAGATTTTTACAATAGATTGATGATTGCAGAACCAGTACAAATGCATTTATGTAAATCAGGGAAAAAGTCATGTATCGATACAAATAGATTTCTTGAAGAAATTATTATTAAGAATAATCTTTATATATAGTAGTACAATTTTAAAAGGATGTAAGCGCAAATTTCGATTTTCTAAATTAACAAATAAAAGAAAGTTGGATACGAAAATGTTTAAAATAGGTAATTTTTATTTTGAAGAAAAATGGGAAGACAGAGGAACTAGTTTGATGTATTTTGAAGCTGATGAGGAATATGAAGAATCAGCTCAATGGTCAATAGATATCTCTTGCAGGAGAGAAGAAATATGGAAAGACGTATTTATTATTTTATTTTTGAAAATGAATTTATGGATGATTTGATTTCAAATTTATGTGAAATTTTTAATATATCCAATAAAAAGAATTCTAATATACTAAGTGATGATACAGAACAAGTATATATTTTGGATGCAAAAGAAGAAGGGCTTAGTTGTATATTAGCTAATAAAAATACTTATGTTTATGCATTATACATTTTTACAAATGAAAAATATGAAAGAGATATTGAAAATATGTTGCTGGAATTAGCGGAGGAAATTGAGGAAGAATATGATGATGATAGAAGAAGATTTACTAAGCCAATAGAAGTAAATTCAGAACTTATGAAAGACTGCATTAATACTGCACATAAATTTAATTTTATAGATTTATTAAATAATTTTGTAGAAGTTGATTAAAGTTAAGATATAGTTATATCAATAAAAATAAAACGAGATTTGTGTCAGGCACTCAAAAAATGATTTCAATTATTATAAAATTTTTTCGATGATATTGAACAGAATTTTTATGACAACTATGAGTCCAAATTGTTTAAGATTGACAGACGGAATAAATACAATTATCCATGATTAGGAGAAGGTGAGAAAAAGAGAATGAACGTTGATGATTTATTTGAAAAATATGATGTAAATGGAGAACCGATTTATTTTAATGATAAGAATTGTACGCAGCCTTTTTCTGGATATATAGAAGATTATGATAGAGGTTTCTTGTGTACAGAAGGAGAAGTGGTTAATGGTTTTTTAGATGGAGTATGTAAGGAGTATTTCTTTATGTCCAATTGTTTAGAAGGTATTGGATATATGAAGCATAATTTGAAAAATGGCCTATGGATTAGTTTTTATGAAAGTGGTATGGTAGAGAGTATTTCATTAGTATTTGACAATACTTTTTTTGACATCTATAAGTATAATGAATTTGGAAAATTGGATAAAGTGACTTTATGGACTCAAGAAAAAAATTCTTTTTTGTCAAATGAAAAATACTTTAAAATAGTTCAAGAATTAAGGGAAGAATTCAAGTTGGAAGAAATTAATGAAGAAATATTGCGAGATGGAATCAATTATAATTATGAAAAAAACTTTAGAAAATAGGCAAAAAGAATTAATAAAAAAAATCTGTTTAGAAAGTAAGATTGATATCCAAAATCTTCATACAATTGCAGGAGTTGATTTGGCATATTGGAAGCAAAATAATAAAGAATATGCTTGTTGTTGTATCGTTATATTGGAATTTGAGAAATTATCTATAATTGAAAAAAAATATAGTATTGGTGAGATAACTGTTCCATATATTCCAGGATGTTTAGCTTTCCGAGAATATGATCTTGTTGAGAGAACAGTTCAATTATTAGAAAACAAAGTATTGGAGTGGCAAAATCTTTTTTCAAATTTGTTGATGTTGATTATTCTGATTTGATTGATGAAGATTTTGCAAATAAGGATATCATAATTAATGATGAGGTATATGGAAGAGTTATCCGTACACATAAGGGGGTTAAACCAATCTTTTTATCAATTGGTAATATGATTGATATTGACACAGCAACAATAATAACTAAAAAATTGGTTAATAAAGAAAGCCATATTCCAGTACCTACACGATATGCTGATATTATGACCCATGAAATTAGAAGAAAATACATAAATTAGCCTGAATTATTCACGGAACAGTATCTGAACTGATAACTGTGCCATGAATCTAAAAATTGATCCATGCAGCCATAACATCACTCAATTAACCTGTAAAAAGGGTATAAAATCCCTGTGGCAGAGTTCAGAGGGCAATTGTTAAGCTGTCAAGGTTCGTTAATAGTTGCTATTCCAGCTGCACATTCAGCTTACCGATGTTTGAAAGTGTCTCATAGAATTCATTCTTATAAGGGCAGCTGCTACACAGCTTGAATGTTATATATCTTGCTGAACGAATTACTTTTGTAGCAATCTTCAGCAGTTTTAAACGGACGGTATCAATGCGTTGCTTTCGCATATTTGCTGATAACGCCAATCATCTAAAACAATTAAATATGTTATACGCAAGAGCGTGTACCTGAAGCCTGTTGGCATTTACCATTCTGGTATGACTGCTTACAGAAGCAAAATCAAAATAAATGAATCGGGTAACAATTCTGTAATTTTTTCAAGAATTAATGCGATGATTTATGTGTTATAATATTAATATAAAAAGTGAAGGAGCGTTCTATGGTAGTTGATATTGAGATTGATGAATTAACAAACTGTCTCATAGAAAGATTAAGCGGTGATACATTAGATACTGAATACAGACTTGTAATGAAAACAATTTCAAAAGAAGAAGCAAATAGTATGAATGAACAAGGCAGTAAATTTGATTGATAAAAGAACTATGTATATTGATTCATATGGAGCAATAGAATTAATTAGTAAATATTTTAAAGGAGGCGATTTGTATGATAGTAACTGAAAGTAAACCGCTTGTTAAAATAAGAAACTATGATCATTTTGGTGAATTAATGCCAGATGGCAGATTGACAGAACCAGATGATGGAAAAGTATATCGCCTAAGAGAAGCCATTGCATTAAGTAAAAGACTTGGAAGACCTTTAACAGATGAAGAAATAAAAGAATTTGAAGTATGAGATAAGTGGAAATGTATGATATAGTGGATAAAATAAAGGAATCATGTGACTAATAATTAAATAGAGAATGTGATTTCACTGTTCATGTGCTATAATAAAGGCAATACGCTGGAACGTTCTTGAATTATTGAAAGGAATTAGTATGGGAACTTATTTTAATCCAAACAATGAAAGCTTTACATGCGACAAAAAAAGTGAAATTTATATAGATAAAACAGGTCTTTTGGAGTTTTTGAACAAAAAAATAGGTACGAATGCCAAGTATATCAGTGTAAGCCATGCAAGACGCTTTGGAAAATCCCATGCGGCAGGCATGATTGATGCCTATTACAGTCTTGGTAGCAACTCAGAGGCGCTGTTTTCGGATACTGAGATTGC
>JAXJTU010000144.1:0-22781 GCA_036309425.1 Agathobacter sp. | reverse complement strand
TGTCTGCTGATTTAAAATGGACTGTAAACGGATTACAGAAGCAGGTTTCTGAATACTACTTTAGTGAACCGGACACACATAAAATTATGACCCGTATCATGTTTATTTTTTACTTTGGTTCAATGATTTATGCTTTTGTATGTCTTATTATGTACACAATATTTATTGATTTTCCATATTTGTCACCAACCTGCCAGAAACTTGCAGCATTTGGTAATGCTCGCAAGATGCTAGAGGAGGCTGAGGAAGAGCTTGCCACATTACCACAGCTTGCCACTGAAGATATGTTTATTACTGAGCATTACTTCATACTTACATCGCCTTATGGCAATGCAGTTGTTCCGATTCAGGAAATACTCTGGATTTACAAATATTCAACACTGCATAAGATATTATGGTATCACTTTAGTATTTCCTACACCTTGTACATATCAGCTAATAAGCATTTGTACATTCATTGTCCTAAAAATACTAAGTCTGACATCGACGGAATTATCGACTATCTTTCAGAAGCAAATCACGATATTCTTGTTGGCTTTAACGAAGAAAACCGACTCAGGGTTCAGGCCATTCAGGGACAACCATTTCATATTGAAAAATTAGCTGCAATATTAAAAAAGGGATGAGCATTATTTTTTGCTCATCCTCTTTTATTTGTATCATAATTTATTTCTCTAATAAGTCTGCATAGAACTCAGCGTACTTAGTCTCTTTTGACTTGATGTAATCGATAGCAGCTGATGGATGCTGGTTAAGTCTTCCTGTAAGTAAGTATGGAATATCATATCCCCATACAGCTCCTGAATTCTTTACTGGTAACATATGCTCCTCAATAAACTTAAGAACAGGGAATAAATTATATTTTGGATTCTTAAGGAAGCTTAAGAGTAATTCCATAGCGCAGTTACCAGCGCCTCTTCCCATTCCCATCATTGTAGCATCAAGTAAGCTTACACCACGGGCAGTTGCCTCGATAGTATTTGCAAATGCAAGCTGCTGATTGTTATGTGCATGCATTCCAATGTACTTACCATATTTCTCTGCAACATCCATGTACTTGTCTGAAATACTTCTAATCTGCTCTGGATATAATGAACCATAGCTGTCTACAATGTAGATTCCGTCAGCACTACTCTGTCCTACCATCTCAAGAGCCTGATCGATATCAGATTCCTTAGCATTAGAGATTGCCATGATATTACATGTAACCTCATATCCCTTAGCCTTAGCATCCTCAATCATCTCGATAGCTGTTGGCATCTGGTGTACATATGTAGCAACACGTACCATATCGATAACACTATCCTTCTTATCGATAATATCTGTCTTATAATCACAACGTCCTACATCAGCCATGATACTGATTTTCATATCAGAATTGTTATCACCAACGATAGCACGTAAATCTTCCTCTGAACAGAATTTCCACTTACCAAATTTATCTACATCAAAAAGCTCCTTAGAAGCTTTGTAACCAAACTCCATATAATCAACACCGGCCTTAACATTAGCACGGTATAATGCATTTATAAACTCATCTGTAAATTCAAAATTATTTACAAGACCTCCATCACGAATTGTCGCGTCAAGCACTCTGATATCTGAGCGCGCTGTCATTAAATCACCCTTTTGTGACATGTTCTTGTCCTCCTTCTTTTTCGGTTTAAAGCTTTAACGCTTTAAAGCATGAGTATATATTAACACATTATTTAAAAATTGCAAGTAAAACTTTACATTTTTTTCACAGACTTTTATAATTATTGGGTAAAAAAACATAACTGTGTGATATACACATCAGATTTTGGAGGATAACATGATAAATACATTAGGAATTTTGGATATGCCTATTATTGCATTCCTCGGAGTATTATTTGCTTTTGCATCTACATGTATAGCAATCGCAAAGCTTAATCAGTTCCTTCCTAAGGACTTAGGACGACAGTTCGCACATGATGGTACACTCTCAGCGGGCAAGCCAAGGGGAGCCGGAATCATCTTCATCTTTACATTTGTTATTTCTGCATTATTATTTGCTAATCTTAACATGGAAATAGCCATCTATCTTGGACTTATTGTTGTAGAGATGTTTACAGGATACTTTGATGATGCATCTGAGAAACCATGGGGTGAATACCTCAAAGGATTTTTAGATTTAGTTGTTGCAATTGTTGTTGCTGTTGTATATCTTCACTACAACGGAAGTGATGTGACTCTTGCTTTATTTGATACATCATTTACGATTCCACCAATAGCGTTTGCCATTCTTACAATTATTCTTGTATGGGTTTCAATCAATGTGACAAACTGTAGTGATGGAGTTGATGGACTTTCGGGAACACTTACAATCATTACAATTATGACATTCTTTGTACTTGATAATATTCTTGGAATTAGCGATGACTTCAATTATTGCATTTTACTCTTTGCAGTGTGTCTTCTTGGATATCTTTGGTACAACGCTACTCCAAGTAAGCTTCTTATGGGAGATGCCGGCTCACGCGCAATGGGTATCTTTATTGCAATCGTTGCACTTAAGTGCCATAGCCCATTCATCTATATCCTTGCAGCTGCAATGCTCATTATTGACGGTGGACTTGGACTTGTAAAGGTGTCATTAATCAGATTCCTTAAGATACATATTCTTAAGAATACAACAACACCTATTCATGACCATGTTCGCAAGAAGATTGGTTGGTCAAATGCACAGGTAGTATTTAGATTTGCAATTATTCAGATTGTAATTTCACTTGCGACCATTTATCTTGTGTTGATATAATTGGCTCAAAATTATGAACCCTAAAAAGGGGGACGGAGTTTTCTGGCTTTTTTGGCAGTCCAACGGGGACGGAGTTTAGTTAATCGACTCCAATATCAATGTCAAAAGATGATACAATTAAATTACCATCGCAAGTAATAATTATTGACATCAGACGGTAAATATTTCGATTTTTAATTGCTAAAAGAAACTCTTAGTCAATTTTTTACCGTCTCTACAATAAATATTGACATCAGACAGTAAATATTTCGATTTTAAATCGCTAAAAGAAACTCTTAGTCAATTTTTTACCGTCCCTGCAATACATTTCTCATATTAGGTGGTAAGATATCTCGAAATTGAATATCTGAAAGATAATTTATCAATCGGATTACTGCCACAAGTCAGTAAATTTTTCTTGAGGCAGTAAGCTTAACTAAACATCATTGACTCCGTCCCCAGTGATATTGAAAAAGCCACAAAACTCCGTCCCCAGTGATATTGAAAAAGCCACAAAACTCCGTCCCCAGTGGTTCTACTACCAGTGCTACCTACCACACCAGTGGAAGCATAAAAGGAATTTCCTCAAGCACCAAATCATTATTCTCCTCTGAATGCTCTACTTCCTTAGAGAAAATCCTTGCTGTATCTACTCTGTCCTTCCGTTCAAAATGTCCCCCATTTTCCTTGAAACGAACCGCATCCATATCGCGAATTACCAAAGTAAATAATACTGATAATTTTGCATATGATTTTAAATCCTTGTCATATACACAATTCATGAGATATCGGAATGTAAAATATACCATTAGCTGTTCATAATCTAACTCTTTGTAATCACTGCTTTGCATGAATACTTTTACAAGCTCAGCAAGTTCTTCGTCGGAATAGCTTTCCAGCCCTTTTCTTACTCCATTCCATTCCTCGTTTATAACTACCATCTGAGTAAATGGATAGAAACGCTCTGATGCTGTTGCAATTTCATCTTCATTTATAGCAGCTTCCTGAATTGAAAGACCAGCAATATGATTTAACTTATTATGTGCCTCTTCTACATAGTCAAGATACTGACGAATTCTGTCACCGATGGTAATTTCCCTATTCTGAAGAATCTTTATGCTTTCAAGCATTGTATTATAAGCAAACTGGATTTCTTCTTCATCCATCTGCACATTCTCGTTTTCTTCATAGCAGCATGCATCTGGCATCTCTATATCAACGAAGCCGACCTTTCGCTCAAGATTGAAAACGATTCGTCCAACCTCCTCACATGAAAGGCTATAGAATTTATGAACAACATTTGAGTATTCTATACAGAATCTAGGGTATTCTGTACACACCTCACTTATTGCCTCTTCCCCTAAATTGATTATAATATCGCATAAATTATCATCATTTAAAAAAGGGCATCTTCCATTTGGAGTTAGCTTAAAGCAATGTTCGCCATCTTCTAAAGTCTGTAATTTTTCTCTGAGTCTGTCTCCGAATTCACCTTCCACCTGACAATAATACTCTGCGGAATCCTGATCGATATCAATCTCCCATCCAGCACAGCAGCTGTCAGAACAATTTCCTGCTATACATTTAAAATCCTTATAATAATCAGGTACTCGTAAAATCACTATTATTCCCTCGATTCTCTTATTTATCCTTAGAATCCTTATGGATTCTTTCTTTCCATTTCTGTTCTACTTCATCCCACTCAGGATCATCGGTTCCTCTAAAGTGATTGTATCCTATATAACCAACACACCAGACAAAACCTCCAAAAGTAGTGGAAAATGCGATTTTTATAATACATTTTATTAGAAGAGTTAAAGTAAGTTTTCCTGCGGAAAAAGATGCCAGTAATGTTCTTATCGGAACAATTAACATAAGCCATCCACCGACATACAATGCACAAAAAACACCTAATGCATAACAAAATGCTCCAAGAATCGCATTCCATTTCTTCTTCATGTAATTAATCTCCCTTTCGCAAATTATTTTCTGTTCAAGAATGCTTGAGCATTCTTGCTGCGGAATGCGCGTCAGCTTTGCTGACATCTTCCTCTGCGCATTCCTGCAATCCGCCGGAGGCTTTTGTCTCAGTTGGAGATTGAGACTCCCACTGAGACAAATATCATATTTACTCACCACTTATATAAGTGGGAGTCTTCTCCAACTAGAGATAATCATCCTAAATTGACAATACTATAATTTACTCCATCTTAAGTATAACCTTATCATTCTTCATAGTTTGTCTTAAATCAATAACCCTCTGATTATCTGAACCCCTGAATTTGAGCATGATATTTTTTCTTTCTTCTATAAATGGACCATCAACAAGCACATCAATTGTTGAAAGAAGTTCGTCAGTATCCTGGGTATGTTTTCGTCCATCTTTAACCAAATCCTTGTCATAAATATAACCAGTATATGCCCATACATCCTTGTTGGGATATTGTTCTTTTAATTTCTTCATGAATGGTAAAAGGGCTTTTTGGTTTTCTTCTTCAAAAGGGTCTCCTCCTAATAAGGTTATTCCCTGCACATAATCTGGTGCAAGCGAATCTATTATCTCCTTTTGAATAGTTTCATCAAATGGTTTTCCATAATCGAACGCCCATGTCTCAGGCTGAAAACATCCTTTGCAGGCATTTCTGCATCCAGATACAAAAAGAACGGTTCTGCATCCTAATCCATTTGCAATATCACAATACTTTACTGCTGCGTAGTACATTATTTCTCCTTGCTCAAAAAACCCGAGCTTTCTTTTTAAAAACTCGGGTTAGACTTTTTATTTTATAAATGAAGAACTCTTTCCTTAATCTCCTGAGTACGTCCCTGATTCCAGAACTGTGTTCCAATGTAACCACATGTACGTCTTGCAACGCTCATTCTGTCCTGATCTTTGTTACCACAATTTGGACACTCCCAGATAAGTTTTCCTGAGCCATCTTCCTCTACAATTTTAATCTCGCCATCATATCCACATTCCTGACAGTAATCACTCTTGGTGTTAAGCTCAGCATACATGATATTATCATAAATATACTGCATTACTGATATTACTGCTGGAATATTATCCTGCATATTAGGAACCTCAACATAACTGATAGCTCCACCTGGTGAAAGCTTCTGGAACTGAGATTCAAACTTGAGCTTATCAAATGCATTGATATCTTCTGTTACATGTACATGATAGCTGTTTGTGATGTAGTTTCTATCTGTAACACCCTCTATTATTCCAAAGCGTTTCTGAAGGCATTTAGCAAACTTATATGTTGTAGACTCAAGCGGAGTTCCATAAATACTAAAGTCCATATTTTCCTTGGCTTTCCATTCATTACAAGCCTCATTAAGTCTCTCCATAACCTTAATGGCAAATGGTGTTCCAACTTCAGGCTCTGTATGTGATACACCCTTCATATAACGTGTACACTCACAAAGTCCTGCATAACCTAATGAGATTGTAGAATAGCCACCAAACAGAAGCTTATCTATTGTCTCACCCTTCTTAAGTCTGGCAAGAGCTCCGTTCTGCCATAAAATAGGAGCAACATCTGAAGGAGTTCCCAAAAGTCTCTTATGCCTGCACATAAGTGCTCTGTAACAAAGCTCAAGACGTTCATCCATAATCTCCCAGAACTTCTCCTCATCTCCTCCTGATGAACAGGCAACATCTACAAGGTTAAGTGTTACTACACCCTGATTGAATCTTCCATAATACTTAGGCTTATCAGTCTCAGGATCAATATAAGGAGTAAGGAAGCTTCTGCATCCCATACATGTATAGCAATGCCCCTCACCATGAGCATCTACCTTAAGCTCCTTCATCTTCTTCTCCGAAATATAGTCAGGAACCATTCTCTTTGATGTACATCTTGCAGCAAGCTCTGTAAGGTAGAAATATTTAGAATCCTGTCTGATGTTATCTTCTTCTAATACATAAATAAGCTTAGGGAATGCTGGTGTAATATATACACCCTTCTCATTCTTTACCCCCTGAATTCTCTGATATAACATCTCTTCAATGATAGCTGCAAGGTCAGCTCTTGTCTGTCCTTCCGGAGCCTCATCAAGATACATAAATACTGTAATAAATGGAGCCTGCCCATTAGTAGTCATAAGAGTGATAACCTGATACTGAATCATCTGAACACCGCGGTTAATCTCCTCCTTAACTCTCATCTCAGCTACCTTATTAATTTTCTCATCATCAAGCTCTAGGCCTGCTGCCTCAAACTCTTCTCTAACCTGTTTACGAAATTTTTCACGGCTTACCTGTACAAATGGTGCAAGGTGTGCAAGAGAAATACTCTGTCCACCATACTGAGAGCTTGCTATCTGTGCGATAGCCTGTGTTGCAACATTACATGCCGTTGAAAAGCTCTTTGGAGAATCAATCATTGTCTCAGAAATAACTGTTCCATTCTGAAGCATATCCTCTAAGTTTACAAGACAACAGTTATGCATATGCTGTGCAAAATAATCTGCATCATGGAAATGAATAAGTCCCTTCTCATGTGCATCTACAATATCCTCTGGAAGAAGGAAGCGCTTGGTAATATCCTTAGAAACCTCTCCTGCCATATAATCACGCTGTACACTGTTAACAGTTGGATTCTTATTAGAATTCTCCTGCTTAACCTCCTCATTATTACATTCAAGAAGGCTTAAAATCTGCTCGTCTGTTGAATTTGATTTACGTACAAGAGCTCTCTTATATCTGTATGTGATATAGTTACGTGCAACTGTAAATGCACGATGATTCATGAGCTGGTTCTCTACCATATCCTGAATCTCCTCAACACTTGGAGATCTCTTCATGTTCTGGCATGCACTCTCTACTCCAACAGCAATTTCTTTAATCTGTTCATCAGTAATCTTCTCATAATCAATTACTGAATCATTTGCCTTCTTAATAGCAGCAATGATTTTGTTAATGTCAAATATATCCTCACTACCGCTTCTCTTCATTATCTTCATAGGATTTTCTTTCCTCCCCTATTTCTATACAATCATACCTTATTATTTAGCTCATCATTGATTATACAAGATATAGTGGTTTTGTCAATCCATATTTTCTAGATTTTGCGTTTTTTGTATAGTGCCCGAGCACTACTTACAGTCCTGAAACCCTTGATTTTACTGGGTTCTTGTCTATTATGCACAAAAATTTCACGAAAAATACTACATATTCATAATATCTATATTTTGTATGACCCTGTCTAGATATTGTCTAAATATGGTAAGCTCTTCTGACGTAAAATTATCCCTCAGCCCCTCTTCCAGCTTGTCTACATCAGTACTAATTCTCTCTTCTCTTTCCAGTGCTATTTCTGTAAGCACAATTTGCTTTAACCGTGCATCATTTAAGTCTGCTACTCTCTTTATATATCCATTTTTTTCAAGACTTTTTAACATATTAGTGACTGTTGCACCACTTAGAGAGAAATAATCCTCTAAATCCTTCTGGTATACAGGTCTGTCAATATTCTCCATAAGATATTTAAGCGTCATCCCCTGCCCTCTTGGTATATTATCATTATTTTCTTTTCTCTTCTTATCAAAATATTTGTCTATACCATTATGGATAACCCTTACCTTAAAACCAATTTCCTGCCTGTAATCCTTCATATTTTCTTCCTCTTGACATTTGATTTATGCAAATTATAATAATATTGTTAGCATACTAACTTTTAAAAATCAATATATTTATTACTCAATATACTCTATATAGAAAGGAAAGAACAGATGTTAAAAACAATCTTAAGTCAAATCAAGGAATACAAACGTGCTTCTATTGCAACTCCGGTATTCATGCTTCTAGAAGTTGCAATGGAAACAATAATTCCGATGCAGATGGCTTCCATCGTAACCGACGGAGTTGAAAAAGGTGACATCAAGCACATATATCTGATGGGTGTTCTGATGATAATCACTGCACTAGCTTCTCTCTCGTTTGGCTGGATGGGCGCTAAATATGGTGCTAAGGCCTCTATGGGACTTGGTAAAAATCTTAGAAAAGAAATGTTTAGAAAGATTCAGACTTACTCTTTTGCAAACATTGACCATTTCAGCACTGCTGGTCTTGTCACCCGAATGACTACTGATGTAACCAACATACAAAATGCTTATCAGATGGTACTTAGAATGGCAATGAGAGCTCCGGCGACAATAATATGTGCTATGTTTATGTCCTTTTACATCAGTCCAAAGCTGTCAACAATCTATCTTGTTGCAGTAATTGCTCTCGGACTTTTCTTATTCATCATCTCATCCTGCGCTATGAAATATTTCCAGCGTTCGTTTGAGAAATATGATGAATTAAATGAAAGTGTTCAGGAAAATGTATCAGCGATTCGTGTTGTTAAGTCATATGTTCGTGAAGAGCATGAGAAAAAGAAGTTTGAGACAGCAAGCTCGAATATTTATAAGCTTTTTACCAAAGCTGAGAGTCTTGTAGTATATAATGCACCAGTTATGCAGTTTACAGTATATACTTGCATGCTTTTAATCAGCTGGTTTGGTGCACATTTTGTTGTGCAGAATACCCTTGATACCGGTAATTTCATGGCGTTGCTTACATACTGCATGAATATTCTTATGAATCTTATGATGCTGTCTATGATTTTTGTAATGATTTCCATAAGCATGGGAAGTCTTAGACGTGTAGGCGAGGTACTATCAGAAGAAAGTACTCTTAAGAATCCGAAAAATCCTGTATATGATGTGCCTGATGGAAGCATTGTATTCAATAATGTAACCTTCAGATATTCAAAATCCTCCGAGACACCTGTACTTGATAATATAAACCTTAGTATCAAATCCGGAGAGACAATCGGAATAATTGGTGGAACCGGAAGCTCAAAATCATCACTTGTTAATCTTATCAGCCGACTTTACGATGTCAATGAAGGCTCTGTTTCAGTTGGTGGTATTGATGTCCGCTCTTATGACATGGATGCACTTAGAAATCAGGTATCTGTCGTGCTCCAGCAGAATGTTTTATTCTCTGGAACCATACTTGATAACTTACGCTGGGGAGACAAAAATGCCAGCGAGGAGGAATGTATAAATGCCTGCAAAATGGCCTGTGCAGATGAATTCATTCAGACCTTCCCCGACAAATACGATACCCATATTGAACAGGGGGGAACTAATGTATCCGGCGGCCAGAAGCAGCGTCTTTGCATAGCAAGAGCTCTTCTTAAGAAACCAAAAATATTAATCTTAGATGACAGCACAAGTGCTGTTGATACAGCTACCGATGCCAAAATACGTAAGGCACTCAAAGCTGCAATTCCTGGCACAACCAAGATTATTATTGCACAGAGAATCTCATCTGTTATGGATGCTGACAGGATTATCGTTCTTGACGATGGACGTCTTGACGGCTTTGGAACGCATGAAGAGCTTCTTGCTTCCAATACTATTTACCGCGATGTATACGAAGCCCAGACAAATGGTGGCGGAGATTTCGATGAAGGAGGTGCTAATTAATGCCTGGACCACACAGAGGACCACAGGGTCCAAAACCAGTAATCAAGAATCCTGGCAGGCTTTTTAAGAGATTGCTTGGAATAATTTTTGAAAAATATGCGCTTGCCTGTATTGTTGTTTTAATCTGTATTTTTGTAAGCGTATTAGCTAATATTCAGGGAACTCTTTTCCTTAGAACTTTAATTGATGATTACATTGTACCGCTTATGAAAAGTAATCATCCTGATTATGGAAATTTACTGAATGCAATATTAAGAGTTGCAGTTTTTTACATGATTGGAGTTATATGCACCTTTGTCTATAACAAGATTATGATTTATGTATCCCAGGGTACAATCAAAGCCATAAGGGACAAGGCATTTTCTCATATGCAGGATTTGCCTATAAGCTACTTTGACACTCACTCCCATGGTGATATCATGTCAGTCTATACCAACGACATCGATACGCTCAGACAGCTTATAAGTCAGAGTCTTCCACAGATAATAAACTCAGCTATTACTGTTGTAAGTGTATTTGTTTCAATGATATTGCTAAGTATACCACTTACAATTCTTACGATTGTAATGGTGTTTGTAGTACTTTTTGTAACAAAAATATGCGCTGCACACTCAAGCCGCTACTTCCTCTCACAGCAGCAGAGTCTTGGTAAGGTAAATGGCTTTATTGAAGAGATGTTAAACGGTCAGAAGGTCGTAAAAGTATTTACGCATGAACAGGATAATATCAAAGCCTTTGACCAGTTAAACGAAGAACTTTTCGTAAGTGCATATAATGCCAACTACTACAGCTCAACATTAGGACCTGTAAATGCACAGCTTGGTAATCTAAGCTACGTGCTCTGCGCAATGGTCGGTGGCATTATGGCACTAAGCGGAGTCGGAAATCTTACAATCGGAGAGCTCGGAAGCTTCCTTAACTTCAACAAGAGCTTTAACATGCCAATCTCCCAGGTAAGCCAGCAGTTTAACAGCATTATCATGGCTATGGCCGGATGTGAAAGAATCTTTAACCTTCTTGACGAAGAGCCTGAAGCCGATGCAGGATATGTAACACTTGTAAATGCCAAATACGAAAATGATGCTCTCTGTGAGACCCCAGAACACACTGGATTATGGGCATGGAAGCACACTCATCAGGCAGATGGCAAAGTCGAGTACAAACCACTTACCGGAGATGTTGTATTTGATGATGTAGACTTCGGATATGTTCCTGAAAAAACAGTCCTTCACAATGTTGATTTGTATGCAACGCCAGGTCAGAAAATAGCATTTGTCGGCTCTACCGGTGCCGGTAAAACTACAATCACAAACCTTATTAATCGTTTTTATGACATCTCTGACGGAAAAATCAGATATGATGGAATCAATATTAATAAGATTAAAAAGGCTGACCTGAGACATTCACTCGGTGTAGTACTTCAGGATACCCACTTATTTACAGCAACTGTAATGGAAAACATCCGATATGGAAAATTAGATGCAACAGATGAAGAAGTATATGCCGCAGCAAAGCTTGCCAATGCAGACACCTTCATAAAACAGCTTCCTGATGGTTACAACACTATCCTGACTGGAGATGGCGCTAACCTAAGCCAGGGACAAAGACAGCTCCTTGCTATCGCCAGAGCTGCAATTGCAGATCCACCTGTTCTGATTCTCGATGAAGCAACAAGCTCTATTGATACCAGAACTGAGAAAATCGTTCAGGATGGAATGGATAAACTAATGGCCGGGCGAACCACCTTCGTCATCGCCCACAGACTTTCCACCGTCAGAAACAGTGACTGCATAATCGTACTTGAACAGGGCCGCGTCATCGAACGTGGTAACCACGACGAACTTATCGCCAAGCGCGGCAAATACTATCAGCTATATACCGGAAACGCTGCAACTACATAAATTTTAACAAAAAAATCGAGTCCATATTATGGGCTCGATTTTTAATATATTATTTAGAAGGAAATAACTTCTAAAAATTTCTTAACTTCGGACCAGGCGCGTTTGGATTCAGGGATGCTTAGGTATCCCATCTGGAAGACATGGAACATTCCTTCGTATACGCTCAGGCGTACTTTTACGCCCTGGCTTCTTGCTTTGGCGGCGGCTTCTATTGAGTCACTGAGTAACATTTCGATGGAGCCTACCTGGATTAACATTGGCGGGAAGCCTCTGAAATCTCCAAACAATGGCGATATGTAGCAGTCCATTTTGTCATGGTCGCCTGCGTATGCGTTTTCATAAATTAAACTGTTTTTTGTGTTACCGAATAGTGGATCTTTTTCATAATTTGTCGTGTAGCTTTCCCCACTTGCAGTAAGGTCCGTCCATGGCGACATAGCAACAATCCCTCCAGGCATGGGCATGTTGTGATCTCTTAGATACATTGTCAGGCACATTGCAAGTCCTCCCCCTGCGGAATCGCCGGCTACAATAATCTGCTCCCCTGAGTAGCCTCTTTCTAAAAGCCACTTGTATGCTTCAACAGCATCCTTAAGGGCTGCCGGGTATGGATCTTCTGGTGCTACTCTGTAATCTGGTGTCAGTACGGAACAACCTCCACTGACCTCATTATATAATCCGGCAAAAACGTAATACGCATTGCGTACCCGGCCCATATATCCACCACCGTGCAATTGAAGAATTACTCTGTCAATATTAGGATTTTCTTTGGATGCCAGATATTTCATTGTAAAATCCGGCATATCAATATGTGTCATTGTAAAGCAATCAGGGACCTTCCAGGCTGGCTCTACCAGTTTCCTTCTAAGCTCGCCTGTCTTAATTTTTTTCCCAATAGAAAAATCATTTGTAAAATGCATAATAAGGTCAGCAACAACTTTTCCTCTGATGCTTACTCCTGAATCGCTATCTACATCATCTTTAGTAGTTTTGTCTATTGGTGCGTCTTCATCGAATTTCGGTGCATATAGCTTAAATTCTCCATCGAAATCCTTACTGTTTACCATATCATCTTTTTTGCTAATTATAGTTTTCCAATGCTCTATCATATATGAAATCTCCGTTGTAATTCAGTTCTGGCTCTCTTATCTCCAATAATAAGTGTTCCGAGGAATAAAAAGAGCGATGCTGCCATAGCGGCAATTGCCATATATTTATTATCTATAACGTCAACAGCTAAAAGCACTAGTGGAATTATACTAAGAAGTATCATAAGAATCTGTGTCATCATGTAACTTTGCCAGTTTCTGAAATTTATAATCATAATAACAAGTATTGCTATATCCATAAGTATTATTCCTGTTGGAAGAATATAATTTAATGCCCAGCCTCTGTAACCTGTAGAATAATCTATTCCAAGAAATACCAGTACTGCAATAACCACCATGCTTATTGTTTTAAAAACATATCCGCTCTTTCCTGTTATTGCAAGACGTATTAATGTGTTTACGTATATTAATACGAGAATAACCACCATGCTCCAACCGAAAATTTTTCCACCAAAATAATCAACTGTAAGCACTGAAATAGCTATCACAATAGAAATAAACAATACAATATTTTCAAACAGACGATACTTCTTTTGACTACCTCTTACATCTGGGTACATATCATATCCTTCTACTCCATCATCCTCTAATACCTGATGGCATAATGGACAACTGGTTGCATCGTCTAAAATAGTAATTTTACAATTATTGCATTTACTCATAATATACCCCATTAGTTTCAATTTTCACATCTATTCCATCCTCAGCAATTTTCCTAAAGAAGGCTCTTTGAATACTGCTTTCTGAGAAAATTGATGTAAAAGTAAAAATAAGTGTGTCCTTATAAGAACAAATTGTTCCCTTAATATACTGACTTTTCGAAACAGGGATGAAGGCATGAAAACGTTCAATATAAGGCTTATATGCTTCATCTACTGTAAGATTTCCAATATTTGTTATAGTGGTTGTGTTTGCAACCGCTGATTTATTGTATACAAATCTCATTGCCCATTTTTTTATAAACAATGGAATCGGTTTCATAAGAATATTCTTCTGGTTTGATACACTATAAGAGAACAAATCCTCAAGATGCTCCTTTGATATCTGTGATTTTAAGGAAGTTTTCACGCTTTCTACAATCTCTTCAAATGTGTATTCTTTTTCTTCCCTAGGTCTAAACTCTGCTGATACCATTACAAAGAAATTCTTTGTTGTCACAGAATTAAAATATGGTCTTAAATTAACAGGAACAGCCACTCTTATAGCCTTATCTGAAGGCATCTTATGTAAACACTCTGTGTAAACACTCCAGATAAAACATGATACAAGATAATCATTTATTGACATATCCTTCTTACGACACACCTCTCTTAACTGAGGAACGGACATAAGTCCATGCATTAATCCAAGCTCTCCAGCCTGCAGTTTATCCTGTTTGATTATATATGCTTTTTCCTTATTGAATCCGCTTTGCTTACTTCGCTTATAATTCTTTACAAAGCTATCCTCTCTGTTTAAAGAGGTCTCACTACTTAGGGCATCCTTGGTTATTTCAAGAAGCTCAGGATGAGCAAGTCTTAGATACTGGTAAGTAAGTTCTCTTATAAAGTTTACGCCTCCCATTCCATCTGTAAGAACATGAAAAACCTCAAGGTTAATCCTGCAATCATAATAGGTAACCCTGAACAAATAACTTCTGTTCTTATTGGGTCTTATAAACCTGCAAGGAAAATTATTTTCCTTAACAACCTTAGGTGCCTTCTTACCGTTCTCCTCAAAATAATACCAGAATACTCCTGTTCTAAGACGTACGTTAAAACCATCTATCTGAGGCAGTACAATATCAAGTGCCTGCTGCAATAATTCAGGTATTATTTCTTCTGTAAGAGTAACACTTATTCTATATACATTTGTCATGTTTTCTCCCGCTATTGACGGGAACAAGTTTGCAGTATTGTCAAGCTTGTCCCAGCGGATTGTATCTCTTTTTTGTCTCTTCTTGGCCATATCTACTCCATTGATTAGATTTTTCCATACACTTCCATTGGCACGTATGCTTTTATTTCAATTCCTTCCGGAACATATTCTTCTGATAATAATTCGCCATGCTTTCTTATGCTTTGGATAATTCCAGCCTTGTCATAAGGAATAACACGTTCAATGTATATTTTATTTTCTCTTAAAATGTCTTCTAATAAAGTCTTTACTTCCTCTAAGCCCTCATCTTTACCTGCAGAAATATTAAGAACATAATCAGCCCTGAAATCATGAAGAGGATCATCATCTGTTCTTAAATCCTGTTTATTAAAAAGGGTAATTATTGTTTTGTCTTTTACACCTAAATCATCAAGAGTTGAGTATGTGATATGCATCTGTTTCTCTCTTTGTGAATTTGATGAATCCACTACATGCAAAATATAATCTGCATATTTTGCTTCCTCAAGTGTACTCTTGAAAGCTTCTATAAGATGATGTGGAAGCTTTCTGATAAAACCTACTGTATCAGTAAGAAGAACCTCCTGCCTTCCTGATAGCTCAAGAACCCTTGTAGTTGGGTCAAGTGTTGCAAATAATTTATCTTCCTCAAGTACCTCAGCCTCTGTAAGGTGATTAAGCAAAGTAGACTTTCCAGCATTTGTATAACCTACAATAGCTACTACCGGCATTTGATTTTTTTCCCTTTTTGCTCGTGTTATTTCTCTATGTTTTTGTACTTCTTTTAACTCTCTTCTTAATTGAGCAATTCTGTCATTGATAAGTCTTCTGTCAATCTCAAGCTTTTTCTCTCCTGGTCCTCTTGTACCGATACCACCACCAAGTCTTGACATACTCTTTCCTAATCCGGAAAGACGACTCAATCTGTATTTAAGCTGTGCTAACTCTACCTGGATTTTACCTTCACTTGTAGTAGCTCGTGCGGCAAAAATATCAAGTATTATCAGAGTCCTATCCATAACCTTTGTATCCAGCATCATCTCTAAATTTTTAAGCTGTGCTGGAGATAACTCATCATCACAGACTATTCCTGTTGCATTAGTACTGTTAATTAGTTCCGCAATTTCTTCAACTTTACCCGTTCCAACATACATTCCTGGATGTTGGCGTTCTCTCTTTTGAATAATATTCCCAACAACTGTAGCACCAGCTGTCTTTACAAGTTCGGCAAGTTCCGCTAATGAATCTTCTGCATCATCACCATCCTGTTCACTAACGCCTACCAGAATTACTCTTTCTTCTATATCTTCAATCTTTATTGCATCTGCCATAATAAAAAATCCTTATCTAGTCTGAAGGAAAGTATATTCATCTTTCGCTTCATAATCTTCTGGATATAAATCCACATATTCTGCCATTACATTCTTAGCTGACTCAAAATCTCCCATTTTTTCGTATGAAATAGTTAGATCTCTCATAATGTTTTGTTTATTAGGAACTTCTTCGAGATTAAGTGCTGCATTAAAATATGTTACAGCGGTAGCATAATCTCCACGTCCCATCTGTTCCTTTGCTATCTCAAATAATTCGTATGAATCAGCATTACCATTAGTTATATACTCCTGGTAATATGTCTGCGCTACTGTATCATCTCCCTTTGCAGCATACGCCTGACCCATGTAAAAATTAGCTTTTATCTCTCCCTCGTCAATCGCAGTTGTCAAATTTTTAACCGCCTTATCATAATCACCACTTAGGATATAAATGCGTCCTATTTGCATATAATCATTTGCACTTTTACATTTAATTGAAGTAGCCTTCTTAATATACTCTGCCGCCTTATCTTCAAGCTTATACTTCTTTAATGTCTCAACAATTCCAACATGTAATTCTATATTACTCTTATCTTCCTCTACTGCTGCTGCAAAATCATCACAAGCCTTTTGATCTTCCCCTGTTGCAAAATACATGCAACCTCTCAAATAATGCGCATCAGCACTATTGTTATATTCAATTACTGCTGTATACGTTTGTTCTGCTCCACTAGTATCCCCCATCAGATACTGTGCTTTTGCCTTATACATACATATATCAAGCTCAAGATCACCTATTCCTCCAACCGATTCATCTAAAGCCTTTTGGAGTGCATCTACAGCTTCTTTATATTTACCTGCTTCGATACAATTTATTCCATATTTTCTATAAGACATCTGCTCAGATGATTCTTTTTGTCCGCATCCTGCTACAGTACCCAAAAAAATTGTTGAAACCATAATTCCCAAAAAACATTTTTTTAAAATTTTTCTAATCATATTCTTCTCCATAATTTCAAAAATATCTATCTATTTTATTATATTCTAAAAACCTTTCTTTTTCAAATCGTAAACTAACTGTATAAAAAATTCACGAACATCAAAACCCGGAATATTTTCTTTGTTCAAATCAATCATGTCTCCATGAGAAATCCCCCTCTTTCCTTCTACTGTAAGTAACTGGTAATCTTCTCCCCACACAAAAGATTTTTCTCCAACTAATCCATCATTTGGTCCATCAAAATATTTTACAAGATTATATGTAAAATTTAACGGAAACTGTCCTGAAACACTCTTATTTAGCTTTGAACCAACAGATTGATAGTATACTTCATCTGAATCTTTAACAATTTTATTTCTCTCATTACATTTTTCAGATGTAAGATCAAACACTGCTGCCAGAAAATCGGGATTTTTATCTCCAAGTTTTGAGGCAGCAGCATTATACGTCCTTGCCACTGACTGCTGGGTCTTCTCTGGAATTTTGCTCAGAAGATAATCTGCAAATTCACAACCTCTGTGAGGAGTGTTTATTGTTGTAAGAGATGCTACATATTGGGCTACACCATTAAGTGATATTGCAGTTCTTGTATCAAGCCCTCCCTTTGAATGGGCAATAACATTTACCTTCTCACAACCTGTTTCTCTGATTATTTCCTTTATTCTAATCTCTAACTCCTTTGCACTGTCTTCTACAGATGCGGCACTGTTATGATTCCCATAAAAAATCGTTGCACCATTCGCCTCAAGCTCTGCCGGAATTCTGCCCCAATAATTAAAATGTTCAAAATCTCTAAAAAAAACTCCATGAACCATTAGAATAGGATATTTTGTCTTACAGATTTTGTCATCTTTTCTAGATAAATTGAGCTTTATTTTGCTTCTTTCAAACTTAACCTCACCGCTGGCAATCTTCACAATCTTATAAAGCATTATCAGATTTGCAATTGGAATCATTCCAAATACAATTCCCAATACTCTATATCTAATTCCAAGCTGGACGGATGTCAAATATACCATAATTATTCCAATCCAGAATATTGTAGCAAGCAGTAAAATTATTATTAAAAGAGAAATTCCCCAATACATAGTATCCTCAAAAAGATTCCCATGCCCAGGTAGTAGGCCGCAAAAGCCTAAGATGAAATATATAATTGCAATGGCAGTTGTAACTATAAATGTTTTTAGAAAAACACAACCCACATTACATATTAACAGTCTTGATGTCGTCTTCATGTCTTCATTCCTTTTACATAATTAAATAATTTTACACTTTATAATATCATATATTTTCATCTAAAACAAAGAACCGCACCGAAAAAATCGGTGCGGCTATCGAAAAATTATTTATTTAGGAATATATTATTAGGTTATCAATTTGTTTATCAATTAAGCTTCAAGATGCCATACATCGTTGTTGTACTGCTCAATTGTTCTGTCTGATGAGAAGAATCCAGCCTTAGAAATATTTACCAAGCTCTTCTTAGCCCATTCTTTCTTGTTCTCGTAATCAGCGTATGCCTTTTCCTTTGTTTCAACATAATCTTTGAAATCTGGGAATGTCATAAACCAGTCTTTGTTGAGAAGCTCATTGTAAAGTCTCTCAAGGTTCTCCTTAGAACCAACCTTCATCATCTCGTCGCTTACTAAGAAGTCAACAGCCTGCTTGATGTCTTCGTCTTCATCATAGTAATCCTTAGAGCAGTAGTCACCTCTCTCATAACGATCGATAACTGTCTGTGAATCCTCACCGAATACGTAGATGTTGTCATCTCCAACAAGCTCTGCAATCTCAACGTTTGCTCCGTCACTTGTTCCAAGTGTAACAGCTCCGTTAAGCATGAACTTCATGTTACCTGTTCCAGATGCCTCTTTTGAAGCAAGTGAAATCTGCTCTGAAATGTTAGCAGCTGGGAATAACTTCTCACCAAGTGTAACATTGTAGTTCTCTACCATGAATACCTTAAGGTATGGGCTTACCTCTGGATCATTGTTAATGATTTCCTGTAAGCAAAGGATTGCATGGATGATATCTTTAGCGATTGTGTAAGCAGGAGCTGCCTTAGCACCAAAGAAGCATGTAATTGGTGTAGTTGGCTTCTTTCCCGCCTTAATCTCAAAGTATTTATGAATAATGTAAAGTACATTAAGCTGCTGTCTCTTGTACTCGTGAAGTCTCTTAACCTGGATATCAAAGATTGAATCTGCAGGTACATCAAGTCCCTGTGTCTCTTTTAAGTAAGCTGCAAGATCAGCCTTCTTTCCATCCTTGATTGCCATGAACTTCTCAAGAGTTGCATCGTCATTTATGAAGTTTCCAAGCTTCTCGAGCTCGTTAGCATCCTTCTTCCATCCCTCTCCGATAAGCTCTGTGATGAAAGCAGAAAGCTCTGGGTTACAAGACATTAACCAACGACGGAATGTAATACCGTTTGTCTTGTTGTTGAACTTCTCAGGATATAACTTGTAGAAGTTATTAAGCTCTGTATTCTTAAGAATCTCTGTATGAAGGTAAGCAACACCGTTTACAGAGTATCCGTAATGGATGTCCATGTTAGCCATATGAACAAGGTCTCCCTGGATGATGTATGTTGTCTCATCAGAAACCTTTGCACGTACCTTGTTATCTAACTCACGGATGATTGGCATTAACTGTGGTACTGCCTTGTCAAGGAAGTAGATTGGCCATTTCTCAAGAGCCTCTGCAAGGATTGTGTGGTTAGTATATGCACAAACCTTAGATACGATCTCGATAGCCTCATCCATAAGGATTCCCTTCTCCTGAAGAAGTCTGATAAGCTCAGGAATAACCATTGAAGGATGTGTATCGTTAATCTGTACTGCAGCGTAATCAGCAAGGTCATGTAAGTTAGATCCCTTTGCCTCTGCCTCTGCGATGATAAGTCTTGCAGCGTTACTTACCATGAAGTACTGCTGGTAAACTCTAAGAAGACGACCCTTCTCATCTGAATCATCTGGATATAAGAATAATGTAAGGTTCTTCTCGATTTCTTCCTTATCGAAGTCGATTGTCTCACCTACGATGCTCTCGTCAACTGACTCGATATCGAATAAGTGAAGCTTTGTTGTACGGTTGTTATATCCAACAACGTCAAGGTCATAAAGTCTTGACTGTACTGTAAATCCACCAAAGTTTACTGGATATGTGATGTCTGTCTTTGTAAGCCAGCTCTTCTCTGTAATCCATGGGTTTGGTGTTTCCTTCTGAAGATTGTTCTCAAATACCTGCTTGAAAAGTCCTAAGTGGTAGTTAAGACCAACACCATCTCCGTTAAGTCCTAATGTAGCAATTGAATCGATAAAGCATGCTGCAAGTCTTCCAAGACCACCATTACCAAGTGATGGCTCATTCTCGATTTCCTCGATTTCAGCAAGTGTCTTTCCATTCTTTTCTAATACTTCCTTAACCTCATCATATAATCCAAGGTTAATAAGGTTGTTTGAAAGAAGCTTTCCAATAAGGAACTCTGCTGAAATGTAGTAGAGCTTCTTCTTTCCTTTGTTTGACTCCTTCTCCTTAGCCTTGTCCTTTACAAGATCAAGAAGTGCGAAATAAACTTCCTCGTTTGAACTAACACTAATACCCTTCTGTAACTTTGTTTCGATTTCCTGCATAATTGCCATTGAAATATTCCTCCATAATTTCCCAACCATGTTGGGTTGTTTTCGTTACTTGTTATGTTTACAGTATAGCCCCATCAGTTTGATATTTCTTGTATTATAAATGCATAAAATTGCACTATTCTATCATTTACTATAGAAAAAATGTCAAATTCATGTTATTATGCATTTATGAATATATTAGAATATGAAAACCTGCACGAACAGAGGGATCACGCACTTCCTGACTTTCCTTATAATACATACTTGTGCTCGATACCCCTTGATTTTACTACTGTTCCGCCACATTGGCACAAGGAAATGGAGCTAATCTATATTAAGAAAGGTGAAGGTATAATCAATGTAGATTTTAGAACACATCATGTTCAGGCTCCAACTCTGGTACTAATTTTGCCGGGTCAGTTACACTCAATAGAACAATTTCGTGACTTTAGTATGGAATATGAAAATATACTATTCAATCCTAATATGATTTTTCCAAAAAGCACAGACTACACTTATATGGAATTCATGAGTCCATTAATTACTGGAAAAATTACTGTTCCTACTGTATTCACGCCTGTTTATCCTTACTACACTGATGTTATTGCACCTATAGATGCATGCGATGAAATCAGTAAGACAAGACCACAGGGCTACCAGCTTTTCATTAAAAGCCAGCTGTGTATGTTCTTTTATATTTTGGATAACAGATGTCGAAATCTGACAAAACCGCAAAAAGATAAAAAGACTATCGATAAAATTAAAGACATTATAAAATATGTTGAAGATAACTATGCAAATAAGATAACAATTTCAGATGTTGCAAATGTTGTTGGTTTTTCGGAATCACATTTTATGAGATATTTCAAAAATACAATGGGTACTTCTTTTATTGATTATTTAAAAGACTATCGCCTTACCATGGCCGCAAGACTTCTTCACAGCTCTGAGGATTCCATCCTTGACATCGCTGCAGAAGTCGGCTTTGATAATGTTTCATACTTTAACCGTTCATTTAAAGCAAAGTATGATGTCAGTCCACGAAAATACAGATTGATTAATCAATAATCAGAATACTATGTAGCCGATATATGAAACCAATATTGCAAAAGCGGCCCCGGCTAATACATCACTTATAAAATGTACCCCGAGCACTACTCTCATTACTGCAAGTATTATTGAAATAATAATAAGGGCTATACCAACACACAGACTGCCTGTAAAACACCAGAAAGTACACACTATAATAAATGCACTAAATACATGTCTGCTTGGAAATGATTTGCCCACTGTATCCTTTTGCATAACTGATGGTATATCAAATTTCTCATAAGGTCTTGGTCTGTTAATGAAATGCCGGAATATGCTTAGTGCTACAAAGCTTATAAAGGGAACCACTATAGGCCTTATTATATTTTGTCGTTCAGTAAAAAAAAGCCATATAAGTAGTACAGGATAGACAACAAAAATGCCTTTTGTTATTATTTTATTTATTAAAATTAATACTCTTGCAAGCTTAGGTTTAGATTTTATGTAAGTTGTCATCTTTACATATGTTTCTTTTTTCATCTGCTACTCCTATTATTTTTTATTGATATTAGGCGTTTGCAAAACGCCGTAAGCCGCATAAATACGGCATTTTTTTGTTGCAAAAATAAAATATCTCCTCTAGGTTTATGGTAAAATAGAATTGTCGAGAAACTATCAACCAATCCAC
>JAXJTU010000143.1:0-1856 GCA_036309425.1 Agathobacter sp. | reverse complement strand
GTCTTACTTATCGGAATAGGCACATTTTTCTGGTTATCAAATCGCTCTGTGTATGAAAAAAAAGAGATGGACAATGGTTATGTTATAGAGGCCGAGCATCTAAATTCAGCTATTGTTACAGAACATGCTTTGGAATCAGGAGATATGATATCGTTTGATTTCAATTGTGAAACAGGATATGTACATTTGAATGTTTCACAAAAAGGGAAAGAAACGGTATTTTATGGAGATTTTTATGAAGTATATGGAAATGCTGCGCCGCATGTGATTACGATTCAAGAGGATGGCAATTATACAATAGAAATTGACGGTAGAAATGTTAAAGGAGAGATAGAGGTTATAATAACGAAATAAATTTGTTGTTCTCTACTTGAACCGAAAGTGAGCGGTAGTCCAATTAAATGACCTTCTTTTTGTGGATTATAGTAGTTGATGTATGGTATGTATAATTGGTAGGAAAACTTTCAGTCTGTAGGAGAGATTGAAAGCACACGATTATTTAAATTTGTCTGCGAAAAGCCCGTAAATAGGCGGATGTTAATATGCGTTGCTTGTGGCAACGGCTCTTTTGGATATAGAATTGAGCCATTAAAAACAAGGAGGCAGAGATTATGCTTAATGAAAATATCAAAAGGATTAGAAAGTCAAAAGGGCTATCGCAAGAAGAACTTGCAATTAAACTGAACGTAGTAAGACAGACTGTATCAAAATGGGAGAATGGTTTGTCAGTTCCGGACTCCAGTATGCTGATTATGTTGGCGGATGAATTAGACACTACTGTAAGTGAATTACTTGGAGAACCTATAGCAGAACCGACTACCGATGATTTAATGATTCTTTCTAAAAAGTTGGAAGTTATTAATTTGCAGCTTGCAAAAAGAAGTATAACAAAGGTCAGAACGATTCGATGGATTCTTATTTCATTGTGTGCGGTTATAATGATAATATTTATCACACTTGCATCTATGAATAGTTCTTATCTGATTTGGAATTACAATGACCCTGAGTTGGCAGTGGCAGGAACAATAATGCATGGGTTTGAATTCTTGTTCGTAAGACTTGCACCGATTGCTTTTTTGGCTTCTGTTGTTGGAATTGTAGTGACATATAAGAAAAGATAAATTGGAATTTGACGGCATGTAAAAGATTTTTGACAGTGTTTTCAAAGGTATGTCAAAGCTTATTGATAGATGATTTTTAATAAACGAGTTATTATCCTTTCAGATGGAGGCCACATATGGAAATCGAAAAGAAATTAAAAGATGTAAGAATGCAAGCAGGATTAACCCAAGAACAAGTAGCCGAGAAAATTATGGTGTCAAGACAAACTGTATCAAATTGGGAGAATGGTAAATCTTTGCCTGATATTGTTAGCATTATGAGTTTAAGTGACCTTTATCAAATCAGCATTGATGAATTGTTGAAAGGAGATAAAAGGATGAAAGAGAAAATGGAAAAGGATGCAAATATAGCGAAAGCTAATAAAAGAGTAATATTGACAACTGCTATTATCACTCTTGTGGTTGGTATAATATATTCAATTAGCATTTTTGTAGGTGGTGCATTCTATGAATTTTGTGCGAGTGCTATACAATGGGTGATGTTAGGTATTGGTACAGCCTGTGCTTTGACACTTATTAACATTAAGAATAGTAATGTTAAGTAATCATATCTAGAATGAAACTTTAAGATTATCTGAGTGACAAATTCCAATTTGACGAACAGTTAGGCAAACTTGAATTTCACGCACTGTAAAATACTTTTGACACGGCTAAAATGGACAATGTCAAAGCGTTTTGATAGACCAAAATTTCTTTTTTGATTAAAGTGGGTTATGAAGGAGGTGACAAAGATGG